>CAXBFC010000081.1:0-22342 GCA_963974725.1 uncultured bacterium
CACGAGAGCCTCGCCGAATCTACCAATTCGCCTGCGTTCTCGCGCACCACCACGCGCGGCGATTCCATCCACACGCGATGCACGCTGACTACCGGCCACACCTCTAGGCCCCGTTTGCGGTGCGGGGGCCGCGAAACGCCTCCGCAAATACCCGGGCAAGGGGAATCATAGGAGCGATACCCGGAGCCCCACTCGGGGTCGCTCTCGGGTGCTTACCGCGACCTGACGTTGCGGTTGCGGGCTGCGAGACTAGGAACTCTCGTTGCCGTGGGCGAGACGGCGTGGCATCCTTCCATCCTTCTCATCTCGCATAAGGCAACCCGGGAGGTTCGCTTGGTAGTAGTGCCGCGTAAGCAGCGATCGAAAGACAAGGTATTTACCGACAGGAAGAGCCTCGCAGCCATCCTGTCTGGACTCCGCACTAGTGGCAAGATGGTTGTCTTGACCAACGGCGTCTTCGATCTCCTCCATGTTGGCCACCTGCGCTGTCTTGAAGACGCGCGGTCTCGTGGGGACATGTTGGTCGTCGCCGTCAACTCCGATAAGTCCGCCGCGGCTTTGAAGGGCAAGGGTCATCCCATTATCCCGTGCGCCGAGCGCATGGAGATGTTGTCGGGTCTATCGTTCGTCGACTACGTGACGACATTCGAGGACGAGACCGCCGACGAGTTGCTGCGCCAGCTACATCCCTCGATGTACGCGAAGGGCACCGACTACTCGCTCAAGACGTTGCCCGAGAAGGCGACGGTCAAGGAACTCGAGATCAAAGCCGTGTTCGTCGGCGACAAGAAAGGTCACTCGACGAGCAAGCTGGTCGCCAAGATCGCAAAACTAAAGAAGAAGTAGGTCCTCATGAATCGACTGCACGCGACGTTCGCCCAGGTGATGTGTCTGCTCGTGTGTTGTTCGGTCGGCCTCGCGCAGTCTGCGAACGACATCAACGTTCGCGCCTACGAGAAGAAGCTGAAGGAGGAGCTGCTCGAAACCGGGCAGCGGCACGTCGACCTCGGATGGGGTCTGCGCAACTCCGGCTTGATCCCGCAGTGCACCTACCAATTGGTGCTCGCGGTCGAGCTGTCGGAGAACCAGCACAAGGGCGCGTCGATGGTGTTGAACATCGTGCGCACCTACAAGGACGCCTTCTGGAAGAAGAAGCGCAAGAAGCCGATGCTCGGCGCGCAGAAGTCCTACGAGAAGAAGGCTGCGGCACTCGTCAAGAAGGACATGAAAGGCCAGATCAAGCTCGCGCGGGCTGCGGCCAAGGCCAAACTGACCGACAAGATGACCGCGCACCTGGTCACCGCGATGGGCTACGGCGCGAAGATCACGTTCCTCAAGAACGGCGCGAAGATCGAAGGCTTCAAAATCGAGGGCGAGCTCGCCGAGTGGCTGAATGAGCAGACCGTCGTGCTCAAGAATGGCGAGCGACGTTTCGAGCCGGCCGGCAAGAAGGCGCCGCGCATCGAAGGGCTCGAAGAAGTTGCCGACGAACACCTGATCGTGCGCACCGATCTCGACGCGGAGGCAGCCAAGAATCTGCACGCTCTCGGGAGTGCTGTGTGGGCGCCGTTGCAGGATCGCCTCGATGGCGCGCCGACGCGCGCGCTGCGGTTGATCGTGTTCGCCAAGAAGGCCGACTACGACGCCTACCTCACAGCGACCGGTCACGCCGGCGTTGCCAGCAAGGGGCTCTGTGACTACGGCACCTTCCAGACGCTGGTTTGCGCCGAGGGCCTCGACAGCGGCAGCTTGAACGCGCTGGTGCTGCACGAACTGTCGCACCTGTACTTCTTTGGCAGTTCGCCGGTGGCGATGCCCGATTGGTATGCGGAGGGCTTTGCGGAGTCGTTTGGCGGTCAGGGCACGTTCACCTGGAACGGCAAAGAGCTGACGGTTGGCGGGTTGATGCGAAGTGATCGCCTCGACGCCATCCAGAAGGACCCGATGACGTTGCAGCAGGTGCTGGCCGGCAATGCCATGAATCTGCTGCGGGAAGACCATGGCAAGGCGATGCGCTTCTACGCGATGTCTTGGGCGCTACAGCATTTCTTGACGACCGGGAAGCATGCGTGGCAACAGCGGTTCCACGATTGGGAAGCCAAGTGTCGCGGGGCGCTGCTCGGCTCGAGCTCGACCCGGAGGTTCGGTTCGCCTGGGGCCGCTACGGCGGCATTCTTGGCCGAGTTTGGCGAGGATATGCCCAAGATGGAGCAGGCGTTCCAGCGTTGGCTGTCCGAGCTCTAGAAGAACGGGTCTGCGGCTAGTGCTGCCGGCAAGGGCCCGCGAGCCTGTTGCCAAGGCAGCCAGGGGAACGGCATCAAGACAGCTCATTTGCCAAGACGATTCCATGCGCAATGGGGGGGACCATTTGTGCAGAGCAGCAGACCTACATGGCCATTCCGATGGCCGGGCTGGTCTCCAAGGATGCAGTGCCCTTCCCGCTGTATTTGCGAACCGCGGCCACTACCTGGGTGCTGTACCACCCGGCAGACACGATGCTCGACGAGTCGCACATCGGTCGACTGACCGTGGAAGGCATTCCGCATCTGTTCATCCGGGATGGCGATCGGGACATGTACTTCCAGCGTGTTGAGTCGTCGTTGGACGAGGTGCTTCACGACCGCACCATGCCGCTCGATGACCGCGCCAGTGTCCTGTACGGCGTCGCGTCGAAGGTTGTCGAAGAGCTGCTGGACGCCAAGATCGACCAGCAAGGCATGCAACGGGCGCGGCGCGTGATGACGGCGACGACGGGCCTGCTGCTGCGCGAGGGGCAAGGATTCCAAGCCATGCGCCGCATGCTCACGGCCGGTGATGGCTTGGCGCGCCACAGCTTGACGGTGTCGTTCTTGAGCATGGGGTTGGCGCGCGTGGTGATCTCCGCTGATGCCGAGACGCTGACGATGGCCGGGCTTGCCGGGATGCTGCACGATGTCGGGCGGGTCGGCCACGAAGACCTCGAACACGATCCAGAGCACACGACACGGGGCGCCGAGTACCTGCGCGGCCTGCATCTGCCGGCGCCAGTTGTCGAAGCGGCGCAGTGCCACCACGAGTGTTTCGACGGCACGGGATACCCACAGGGCTTGGCCGGCGAAGAGATCCCGCAGCTCGCCCGCATCGTTGGCCTCGTCAACTTGTTCGACAAGGTCTACAACGAGCAAGAACCGCGCGTTGGCGTGTTTGATGCGTTTCGCATCATGGCGATGGCCTATCGCGGCTCGTTTGACGATCGCATGGCGCAGGGTTTCGTCAAACTGTTCCGCTAGCAGCTACTGCTTCGCTCGGGGCCACGTGAGTTGCGCTGGCACATACAGCGCCCGGCGACACATCGCTTCGAAGACCTCGACCTGATCAGCCATGCTGCCGTCCTGCTCACGTGCGGCGATCGCTGCGGGCAGGTCGTCCAGCGAACACGCGAAGTGCTTCTTGACGAGTTGTCCGAGCCCGTTCTGATCCTTGGCGGCCTTGCCGATGCGTGCCAAAGCCATGACGGCGAGCATCCGTACTGGTTCGGCGAGCAAGTACGGTTGCTTATGGATGTGGTCACGTTGGGAGAAGTGCAGTGCCAGTGGTTGCTGGTCGTGCAGGTCCGCGAGGCTGCGCAGGCGTTGTGCCAGTGGCAGCAGCGGATCCGACGGGCGCAGAATCAGTTCGGCTAGCCCGCGCGCTTGCAGGCGCGTGTTCGAACTGTCCAACAGGTCGACGAAGTCGCTAGTCAGCGCGTCGACGGTTTGGAACCATGCACTTGCTTCGATCGCACAGCCGCGACAGGCCGCTGGGACTTGGTACCATGTAAACAGTTGCCAGCGAGTATCTGGGTCGTCCTCGCGCACGCTTTCGGCGATGTCGGCTGTGTGCCTGGCGTTGTGTGCCAGCCAGGAAAGGGTCGCATCGATCAGCGGTGGGTCGCTGCTGGCGAGCCAGCCGTAGACGGTGCCAACCAGTGCGCGATCCGGCTCCGCCTTGTTTAGGAACGTCAGCAGGTTGGTAAGCCGCTCCGTTGGATTCCACTGTGCCATCATCATCATCTCGGCGAGGATGCGCTTGCCGGCGTTCGTCGGCACCTGCTTCGGAACGGCAGCTGGTTGTCCAAGCAGGATGGCATGCGCACCTCGCAGCCACGGACGGTCCGTTGGCGCTGCGTGTTCGAAGTCGCTGGCGAGCATCTTGGCGGCACCGATGACCGCCGAACGAACCTGCTCAGATTGGTGTTGCTCGGCCGTGTGCAGGAGTGGTGCCAAGGCGAACGCGCCCTCGATACGCCATGTGGCCATTGCCGTAGCTGCCGACGTTACGACTCGATCGTCCCCGTCCCACAACCGGACTGCGACATCGCATCGTTCTTCGACCGGCATGTTCCTGCCGTGGTCCTTGAGCCACAGAATGCCGCGCACCCGCTGCATCGGCAGCCGATGGGTGAGCAGCCCGCGTGCCACGACAGCGTTCGGCGCTCTGCCGCTGACGGTTAGCCATGCCTCCGCGAGTTCGCCTGACAAGGAACTCGCGCCGCGCCGCATGCTGATGAAGGAGCGCTTGGTGAGTTTTCTCAGGACCTCATACAGAACGTCGGTCAGTTGCTCCCGGTCTTCTGCAGCTATCTCCGGTGTGGCACAGATCTTTCGACTCGCAGCTGTCGCGTGGTTCTCGTAGTCGCGAAGGTCGGCGATCAGGTGCTTGGTCGATGGTTGCGCCCCAAGCCTGACCTGCGCGAGGATCAGTCCGTACGCTCTGCGGCGTCGCGCCGCCCGGTACTGCCGCACTTCCTTGTTCAGGGTATTGAGCTGCTCTTGGTCCAAGTGCGGCGCCAGATACGTGAAGGTCACCAGCAGTTGCTCGATCGTTTCGGAATCCGTTTCCGTGAGCCACGCGAGCAGTTCAGGCATGGCTGGCGTGCCATGCTTGCCCAGCGTGCCGATCACGTAGAGCAAGTCGACTTGTTGTTGCCGCGTCAGGTCGCCGCGCTTTTGCCAATGCAGTCGCTTGCGCAACTCTGGAACGGCCATTGGTCCGAGATTCTCAAGCCGTTGCAGCGCGTTGAGGCGCAGCTCGGTGGTGTTGAGGCTCTCGATCGATTGGTTGATCAAGCTTTGCAGTCTGCTCTGACCGGTCACAGCGGTTGCCGTGATCGCCATGGCAGTGCCAAGCGACATCAAGGTGGGGCAAACCTTCATCGCCCCAGTCTAGGCACTACTCGGTTGCGGGTTTCGCGAATGCCTGCCAGAACTCATCCGCGCCTTCCGCCCGCAGTGCCGCTGGGTCGCCATAGCCAAACAGGCAGGCGATCGTGCGCACGCCGAGGCGCTTGCCCGAACGCACGTCCTGCAAACCATCTCCGACCATTGTCGCGCCTCTGGGGGAGCTGCCGAGCTGCTCGAGCGCATGGCGCAGCATCGCCGGGTCGGGTTTTTTGGTAGGTAGCGTGTCGCCGCCGACGATCACGGAAGTGAACGCGTCGAGTCCGAGAAACTTGACGACCGGCACGGCGAATTGCTCGGGTTTGTTGGTGACCACGGCAATCGGGTGCCCGGCTATGCGAAGCTGCTCAAGGTGCTGTTGCACGCCGGGGAACAGCTGCGAGTGCACGGTGCACTGCGCGCGGTGGTGTTCGATGTAGGTGGCGAATGCGCGGTCGATTCGAGCGTCAACTGGGCCGCCTGCGTTTGGGCCAGCGCTGTTTGGGTGAGCATCTGTGGGGCCTAGTTCTGCGAGGGCGCGACGCAGCAAGGTGCGTGCCCCATCGCCGATGTAGGTGCGCACGGTTGCAACATCGACGGCGGCCAAGCCGTTCTGCTCGCGAACGTAGTTGGTGCTCGCGGCGAGGTCCGGCAAGGTGTCGGCCAGGGTGCCATCGAGATCGAACAGGAATGCGGGCTTGGAAGTCACGCACTCGATATACTCGGCGCCCCCTCATGAAGCTCGCACCCTTGTTATTGCTGTTCTCGCTGTTCGCCTCCTGTGGATCGGTCCGCACGTGGCGCGAAATGCAAACCGAGCCGATGTCGATCGGCCAGGCCTACGGAGGCTTTGTTGCGATCGCGACCGCCCGCGATGGTTGGCGCGTCGACGAAAGCGCGACCGATCGCGGCAACGGCATCTGGCAATCCCGCTGGCGCAAGCGCGAGATGGAGCGCAACTTCCCGATCCGCAACCGCCTCAAGATGGAGATCCTTCTCGACGAAGGCTCGCGCGAGAAAGGTTGGTGGGTGCGCTATGTGATCGAACAGGAGAAGGTCAAGGACCTGCGCCGCCACGCGCAACCACGCGAAGAAGACTGGACGGCGAATGGACAGGATGGGGAGGGCGAAGCGATCCTCGGCGAGCGTCTGCTGCGCAAGCTGGCGCCGAAGTCGGTGCAGATCCCGCAGCGCCGCGAGCCGAAGAATCCCTGGTCGCCGACTCGCTAGGGGACTTGCTCGCTAAGCGACTTGCGCGCTAGCGAGAGCTGTTGGCCGCGCGAACGTGCTGGTTGCGCAATCGCTTGCCGGCGTCGTGCGCCGCATGTCTTAGACCCAGATGGGCGAACAAGATGACTCCGGCGGTCCAGGCGAACGCGTTGTAGTGGAGTTGTCCGCACAAGTGCAGAACGGTGGTGACGGTCCACCATAGTGGAGGCACTACCCAGCCCCAGCCGGGCATCAGTCGCCAACACACATACCAGCTTGCGAGGGTGTTCAGGCCGAGGCCGAGCCACTGCGGGTTCCACTGGACCCCGTCGATCACAACTGTGAACTGACTGAGCAACAAGGTCGCTAGCCAAAACAGCACGCCGGCTCGGTTGCCGGTCACGGACGTGCGGTAGCGCCACATGCTGCGGGTTAGCGCAAGCATTACGAGCAGCGTGATACACAGGCCGACAATGGCTTGCCACGAGCTGGTCAGCAGACCCAGCAGCTTGCTCGGTGCGGCATTGGCCTTCGCGATGAGCCACTCGGGCACTGGGGTGCCGCTGCGATGAGCATTGAGCAACGAGTGGGCAAAGGCTGGCAGCAAGGTGCCGCTGCGTAGCTGCTCAAAGGCATGCTTACGAATGCGGTCGTTGTCGGTCGTCAGCCCCAGTCGCATCCAGATGCTTGGCGTGATCATCCACGACTGGTCCGCCGACTTGTCTGCGACGGACAGTGCGGATGCGTCGCCTGCCATGAGCCGAGCGCGCCGGGCGACCTCGGAGTGGATCTCGTGAGTCGTGGCAGCGGTTTGCTGGATCGACTTGAGCTGGCCTGACATGGGCAAGAAGTTGGCGATTGCGAGGCATTGTAGGACGTCGTCGCTATCGGGGGCCGGTGAGCCGGCAATCGTCGTGAGCGTGCCGCGGATAGCCGCTTGCCAATCTTCAAGCTGCCACTCGCGCGGATCGGCCCCTATCGGCTCGACATAGGCCAGTGCGAGCGTCTCGATGTACACCTGCCCATCGTCAGGGTAGATGTAGCGGCCGCCGACATTGCACACCATGCCGACGCCGCCCTTGGTGTTGTTGCCAAAGCCACCAGATCGAACCGGAGCGTGAAAGCGAGTCTGGGATGCTTGGTTGAGCTGGACCTCGATGCCGTCACGGCCCCAACTTAAGACTGCGCTGCCTTGGTGCGTCCAGGTTCCCGGGAGGTCGTTCAGCCACGGCGGGCGCCCCATGCCGATGTGCAGCCCGTGCTGTTGCAGTTTCGGAGTGCTCCATTCGTGCCATTGCTGCTTCTCATCGATTCGCAGCGTGAGCTGTTTCTGCCAGATCAGTTTGGCAGTGGCAGAACCGTTGAGGAAGGCGAGGGTCGCGACCCGCACAAGGTGTTCGTTACTCGGCACCAATCCGAGTGCTCGTTCCCAGTGAACGGCCAGATCGCCGATCCTCGTAGCCAAGTTGAAGCACGGTTGTCGAACCGTGGCAGGTGCCGTCAGCGTCAGCAGGCGGTGGAGCAAATGCTGTTGCTGCATGCTCGACTGGCCGGTGGCGTTGCGAAAGCGATGCAACACGCGTTCGGCCGTTACTTCGGCTGGCAGGATGTCCCACCTGAGCGCTTGCAGCAACCAAGTCTTCGGATCGTCTTGTTGGTGTTCTTGCCACCATGCAAGCCACTGTTCCCGATTGTAGTGGTGAACACCCGTGTGTTGTTCCAACCAATACCTGAGGTCCCAGCCAGGGATGTTTCCGACCGCAACCGCGGGAGTTGGGCGGTCGCGAAACAGAGCTTGCGCGACCAACGCGACTCGCTGGCGGTACTGTTCGTTGCGGTCGAGGCCCTGCAGGCTGTCCCAGTTTTCGACAAGCGTTGTGAGTTCGCGCTCTGTGATCAAGGGCTCGTGCCACATCCCTGATCGACTGCTCGTTCCCCCGCGAAAGTGTCTCGTCGAGTTGATCGTTCGTCGTACGTTGTGGAACACGAACGGCAAGAAGTCGAGATCGTGAAACAGTGATGCGGCATCGATCCGGGTTTCGAGTCCGTTGCTGTGATCACGGATCAGCGCGATCAGTCCGGCTTCCAGTGCGGGGTCCCGGTGGTTTCGCAGGCCCCGGGAGCCCCGGCTACGGAAGCAGTAGAGCAGGTCCTCACGGATCGGCTCAGGAAGCCGTTGGCGCACGCGCACGACGTCCAAGAATGTGTTGTGATCGACACTGCTAAGGGGGTTGCTCGAGTTCGTACTGTCGGCCATTCGATAGGCGACGTGCACAAGCGCCGCGTCTCTCCCTGGGCCGCTCAGGTTGCGCTGCCAGCGCGCTCGCATCTCGCTGTCGGGAAGTTGTGTGCTGTTGTCGTGACCGCCCTCGAACGCACTGATGCGATTCCATTCGTGCCAGGTGTCGAGGCGTTGTTCGTCATCTAGTGGGATGGCAACTTGCATCGTGCCGACGTAATCCGCCAGCAGATCGCGCGCTTCCTTGAGGCAGAGGTCTCGCTCGGCTTGGAACCCCTCAGTGCCGCGCAATTGAAGTCGACCGGCCTGGTTGACCAGGCAGTGCGCGTAGCGAGTCCGTGCCTCGATGCTGATTTGCTCGGGCGCGTGCTGCGCGAAGGCGGAGCGGTAGGCGATCAAGGCCGCTTCGTCATTGCCCTTGGCCAACAGCTGGTCGCCAAGGTCCCGATCTCGGTCGCGAAGCACGCCTGGCAGCCACAGCATCCATGCGAGCAGCAGTAGCGCCGCCGCCGGGATCACAGCCAGGACGAGCGCTTTGCGATTGCGGTTGACGAACCGCGCCAGTCGCCTCGTCTTCGAACGTCGCCGCGCCAGGATCTCCCTGCCGACCGAAAACCGGTCCAGGTCTTCGGCAAATGCCAACACCGTGGGGTAGCGGTCCTCGATGCGTTTCTGCATCGCCGTCTGGCAGATGACTTCGAGGTCTTGCGGCACGCGCGGGTTGACTTTGCGCGGTGCGACGGGCTCGGTCTCGATGACGGCATGCATCAACTTCGCGAGCGGCAGTCCATGGAACGGCCGCTTGCCGGTCAGGCACTCATACAGCACGGCGCCGAGCGCGTAGATGTCCGATGCTTCGCCGATGCGCTCGCGATCGCCGAGCGCTTGCTCTGGGCTCATGTAGGCCGGCGTGCCGATCATCTGGCCGGTCATCGTCGCAGCCGAGACTTCCTCCGGCGAGCCACCGAGATCGCGCGCCAGGCCGAAGTCGACGACGAACGCATCGTCTTCGAAGTCGACCAGGATGTTTGCCGGCTTCAGATCGCGGTGCACGACGCCTTGGCTGTGGGCGTAGGTCATCGCGGACGCGACCTGCTTCAGCAGTTTGACGGCGCGGCTGTTGGTCACGTCTCCGCCCGCAATCAATTGCTGAAGGCTCATGCCAACGATCAGGTCCATCGTGAAGTAGACGAAGCCGCTGGCCTTGCCGACTTCGTGAACGGACACGATGTGGCGATGGCGCAGTCGCGCCAGGCTGCGTGCTTCGCGTTCGAAGCGCTGGATCGCATCGCCGAACTGCAGGTCGCCGGGCCGCAGCACCTTGACGGCGACGTCGCGGTTGAGCGATTTTTGGTGGGCGCGGTAGACGATGCCCATGCCGCCGCGGCCGAGTTCCTTGCCGACTTCGTAGTCTGAGGATAACTCAGGTGGGGCGAGGGTCGCTTGGTTGCTATCGAGGTCTTCGTCGAGGGATTCCTGCATCACGCGGAGTGCGACGAGCAATTGCAGCACGTCGTCTTCGCTGACGGAGTAGCGCGCAGCCAACCGCGAGGCTTCGATGTCTTCCCCTGCGGCGATCGCCAGCTGCAACTCTTCTGCCAGGCGACCAAGTTGTTCGTCGCGATCTATCGGGCCGCTATCGGGAGCAGTCATTGCACCGCTCCGTTGGCGCTGTCGGGCGATAGCGTTGTACCTAGTCGCAACGTCGCGCGCCCGATCAATCGACGCACCGAACTGGCACTGGTGCCAAGCCTGACGGCGATCACATCGACCTCGAGGCCTTCGAAATGCCGCATCAGCATCGCTTCACGTTCGTCGCGCGGCAGTTCGGCCATCGCTGCGGCCAAACGCTGTCGCTGTTCGACGCGCGCGGCACGGGATACCGGACCGATCGTGCCGGCCGTGATGCCTTCGAGCACTTGACTGACGCGTTCTAGGTCACCTGGTGCTTGCCGCTTCTGCGCGCCGTGGTAGTCGACGCGGGCACGGATGCAGTTCTCTGCGATGTGGCAAAGCCAACGCACAAACGAACCGGCGCCACGATCCTCGAAGCCGCCGAACGCCTTGTGCGCGGCGAGGTAGGTCTCCTGCAGTAGATCGCGAGTCTCTTCCTGCTGCCGCAACTCGGTGCCGAGGCGAACCCGCAGATACAGCTGCAGCCGGTCGGCTGCCTGGGCGAACAGTTGGTCGTAGGCATCCTGATCCCCTTGGTTGGCCCTGGCGATCAGGCACACGGTCGGTTCATCATGGGGGGCTTGTCGGGTCATACGCTTGGGCTCCACCTTGGTAAGGGGAGGCGCGGGTAGGATTTGTCAGAAAATAACCGAACGGCCGGAAGCTACCTTTCTTGTCCTAGCAAGCCTGGGCGAGACGACGTTCGCTGCGTCGCCGGCTTGCATCGAGCTGCACACGCAGAATTCCAAGCGGGAGCAGCGCAATGACCCACCAATACTCTCGGATGCCCTCCGTGAGGTCCATGACGGTGATCGCGGACCAGTAGATCGGCGTGATGGTCCAGGACCAGTTGGGCAAGGCGCGCCAGCACATAACCCACATGGCTATCGTGCTGATGATGTGCGCGATCCACTCGGGGTGATACTCGACGCCGTTGACAAACACCGAGTAGTGCGCGACCACGGCCGCCGAGATCCAAAGCGCGGTTGCGGCGGTGCGTCGTCGAATCGATGTTCGGGCGCGGCGTGTTTCGTAGCCGGCGACGATCATGACGAACACGCCGGTCAGTAGACCGGCTACGGACCAGAACGACGACCAGATCGTGGCGACGAACAGGCTCGGCTCTGCTTGTAGGCGTTGGCGAAACGGTTCGGGGGCCGTCGCGCCGTCTTGTATCGCCGCCTGCAACGTGCGCGCGAAGCAGGGATGTAGCGGTGCCTGCTGAAGTTGTTCGAATGCATAGTCCCGAATCACAGGCACGTCGCTAGTCAACGCGAGGCGTGTCCAAAAGCTCGGCGACTCAGCGGGGTGGGTCACCCGGTGCAGGTCCTTGGGTTCGGCCAACGGCGTTTGGATGGCCCTGGCGTCACCCGCTAGCAGGCGCGCGCAGCGACCAAAGTTCGTTTGCAACATGCTCCAGCCGTTCCGCAGCTGGGTTTCTAATTGCGTAACCGCCTGGCGTTCTTCGGGCAGTGGCAGGAAGCTACCGAGGGTTGCGAGGCCCGTCGCGGCGCCCTTGCCATGGACCGCGGACCGGATCGTCTTAGCTGCAGCCATGCGCCAGTTCTCGAGATCCCAATCACTGTCCACGGTGCCCGTGGTTTCTGCGATCGCAACCGTCAGGACTTCCACGAACGACTGACCATTCTTTGGGTAGTGCAGGCTGGCATCGGCGAGGAAGACCTCGCCGACGCCGTGTTCGTGGTCGTTGGGGTAGACCCCGGAAATGTCGTAGGTGCGGTGGTGCTTGTAGACTCGGTTCCGCACCCGGAAAAGCACTCCTTCTGGAGCCCACTTCAAGCTGCCATGGACGCTGATTTGGATGCCTGGCTGGAAACTGCGTCGGTGCTCGCGACCAAGGCCGATGTGCAGGCTGCGCAGTCCGAGGCCCGAGGAAATGTAACCCTCATGTTGGAAGGACTCGTCGATGCCAAGCTCGCGGCGCGTTTGCCAGATCAGGTGCGGCGTCGGATTGCCGTTAATGTAGGCGATGGTGGCAACCCGAACGTGATGTCGCACGTCGGGCACTCGGTGCAGAAGTCGTTCCCACTCGACTTTGCTGAGGTAGCCAGTCACGAAGCGCGGAACCTGCAGGCTCTCGTCAACGGTGAGCGTCAGCAGGTGGTGCAACGCAGCTTGTCCGTCGGGGATGGCTGGCGGTAGCGGTAGCTGCGTCCGGAATCCATCGACGAGCATCTCTGGGGTCAAGTCCGCCGGCTTGATGTGCCATTGCAGCGACGCAAGCAGCCATTCTCGCGGGTCTTTGTCCTTGTTCGTGGCCCACCAGGCAGCCCATTGCGCTTCGCTCCGGATAAAGATGCCGGTCCGCACCTCTAGCCATTTGCGTAGCCGTTCCCACTGCATGTCGATACCTGGACCGGTCTGGAAGCCATCGCGAAACAAGGCTTCGGCGACGAACGCGACTTGCTTGCGATAGGCCTCCTGGCGCGGAATGGATTGTAGGCTTCGCCACGCGGCGACGACTCGTGGGAGGTCAATGTGCTCGACGGTCGCCTGATGGCCATTTGGGGCCGAACGGGTTGTGAACGGCAGTGTGTCGGATTCGTTGAGCAGCTCGGCGGCTTCCCAGCGTACAGATTGTGGTTGGGATTCGTCGGCGATGAGATCGATCAGCCGAGACTCCAAGTAGTGCCCGTGCTGATCGGCGAAGGCATGATTTCGGATGCGCCCGTCCCAGCGTTCGTTGAATGCCGCGGGCAGCAGTCGTCGTTGGCAAATGACTTCAATCGCCGCATCGCACGCGACCGGGTCGAATCCGTTGGGCGGATTGCCGGTGTTGGCAAACCACTGTGCGAACAGCATCACTGTCGCATCGCGGCCAGGTCCAGCCATGTCGCGCGCCGTCATCGCCTGCAAGTCTTCGACTGGCAAGGCCAGCGCATTGAAGAACTTGCCATCGACGGATTCGATGCGTTGCCATTCGTATTCGGCGGCCTGTTCCGCCGGGCTTAGCTGTCCGGTCGAGCGTCGGATTTCGTCGGTCCACGACAGCGCCCGGCGTGCCTCGGCCAACAGTTGCTGGAACTCGACCGAGGCAGCCTTGCCGCGCAGCCTGAGGGTGCCCGCTTGATTGACCAGGCAGTGGGCGTAGTGCGTTCGGGTTGCAAGGTCGACGTCGTCCTGCGTGCCATTCGCAAACGCTGATCGATACGCCAGCAGCGCGCCCGCTTCGTTGCCTTCCGCAAACAACTGCTCGCCGAGCGCGATGTCGCGACCCTGTAGCAATCCAGGCAACAAGAAGGCCCAGCTTAGTGCGATCGCAAGCACCGCCGGAACCGCGGCAGCCAACAACGGCTTCTTGTTACGATGCACGAACCGGGCCGTGCGCAAAAAGCGCGAGCGACGGCGTGCCAGGATCTCATGTCCCGTCGAATACCGTTCGAGGTCGTCGGCCATCGCCTGCACGGTCTTGTAGCGATCCTCGATGCGCTTTTGCATCGCGGTTTGGCAGATGACCTCGAGGTCTTCAGGCACCTTCGAGTTGAGCTTGCGCGGTGCCACCGGATCCTCAGTGATCACGGCGTTCATCAACTGCGCGAGTGGCATGCCATGGAACGGTCGCTTGCCGGTCAAGCATTCGTAGAGCACCGCGCCGAGGGCATAGATGTCCGAGGCTTCGCCAATGCGATCGCGGTCACCGAGCGCTTGTTCCGGGCTCATGTAGGCCGGCGTGCCCATCATCTGGCCGCTGATCGTCGCGTTCTTGCTGGCGCTGCTTTGGCTGTGGACTGTCGAAGCGACGTCGCGTGCCAAGCCAAAGTCGACGACGAACGCGTCATCGTTGCCGTCGACCAGGATGTTGGCCGGCTTCAAGTCGCGGTGTACGACGCCTTGGCCATGCGCATAGGTCACCGCCGACGCGACCTGGCGCAACAACTTGATCGTGCGTGTGTTGGTCATCTGGCCACACGCGACCAGTTGTTGCAGGCTCATGCCTTCGACCAGATCCATCGTGAAGTAGACGAAGCCGCCGGTCTGGCCTACTTCATGAACGGCAACGATGTGCCGATGTCGCAAGCGTGCAAGGCTGCGGGCCTCCCGTTCGAAGCGTGCGATGGCGTCGCCAAACATCAGGTCGCCCGGCCGCAACACTTTGACCGCGACATCGCGCGCTAACGACTTTTGGTGGGCACGGTAGACGATGCCCATGCCGCCGCGGCCGAGCTCCGCGCCTAGTTCGTAGTCAGATGGCAGGGCCGGCGGGACGAGAGTTCGCACGTCGCCCTTGCCCTGGTTGGCGGATTCCATCGCGCGCAGGGCGACGATCAGCTTCTGGACCTGCAGCTCGGTCACCGAATACTTCTTGGTCGTGGGAGGATGGTTCGGTCATGGGTCAGGCTCCACTGTGGTAAGGGGAGCCAAACTTGATGGGCGTCACAAAATACGGGAATAGGTATGAGTCGCTTGGTGTGCCCTGCGCGCGGCAGTGATTAACCAGTTGCGAACGCGTCAGCTATCGTGGTCTGCGAGGAAGGGAGAGCCGCTGCGCTCTTCGCCAAACCATGAGCAACATACTGTTCGCGTTCGTTCTCTCGGTTACGGGGCTCGGCTTGAAACCCCGGTATTGACGGCGCAAACGACTTGGAACGTCGGGGCACTGGGACTCCCGGACATCGATGCGGCGCTCGCTGTGGCAGCACCGGGAGACCTTGTGCTGGTTGGCACTGGAATCTATCCGCCGTTTACCGCGACGAAGGGCATGACGATCCGCGGTGCAGGGTTCGCCCAGATCTCCAGCCAGTTCTCCGGTGGCGCTGCAGGGGTGTGCGATGTGCCTGCGGGTCAGGAGTTGCAGATCAAAGGGTTGTTGTTGTACCAAAGCGTCGTTGAGGTGCGTGGCGGTCGCGTGTCGTTCTCGTCGTGTTCGATGCTTCCCGACTTTGGGCAGCCTAACCTGACGGTCCAGAACGCAACCGTGCACTTGACGGCGTGCAACCTGTTCGGCCGCTGGGCGCCTGTATTGGAGGCGATCGGGTCGGACGTCACCGCCGCTGGCTGCGCGTTCGACATGCAGTCAGGCTTTGGTCCCGCGATCAGCAACGTCAGCCTTGACCAAAGTCGCTTCCACGCGACGGGCGCGTCGATGCGCCGGGGCCCGTCGGGGCCACACGGGCCGGCAGTGCGTGCCCGCAACGGCAGCCAGGCGTGGCTCAGCGATAGTCTGCTGGAATCGTACGCATGTGCGATCGACAGTGTCGGCTCGGTTGTGCGAACGGATCGCTGCACGGTGATCGAGGCAGGCAGCGGCTGCTCCGCGGGGGTGGCAGGACCGCTGCTTGGTGTCGAGAGTTCGTCCGCGTCCGTTGGCTTCGGTCCAGGCTTCACTTGGGCTCCGGTCTGCAACTACGCACCCAACTCGTTCGTCGTCCTGTTTGCGAGTCCCCGCTTGGGCACCGTCTCGTGGGGGCCGATCATCGAGCAACCAACCTGGCTCAATCACTCGCTAGGAGTTTCGGCGCAAGTGTTGTTCACCGATGCGGCCGGCCAAGCGCAGGCGTCGATCACATTTTCGTCGGGGCCTGGCATTGCCAACCAACGGCTCTGGTTTGTCGGCATCGCAGGTCCGGGCTTGCCGTTGCAATCGACCGCGGTGCTCGGCGGCGTCTTGTAGCGCCGCTCTACGATTGTTCGGCGCCAACGTCTGATGTGCGTCGTGGCCGGCACCGCAGCCGATGTACATGCGTACCCTTCGGGGTGGATCACGATGCTATGCTGCCTCGGTGAGCCATCTTCGCAGGGAATCCGTCCGCTCCACCACTTTGGTTGTCGCCTTGGCATGGCTTGGTGCGGCTGGTTCTGCGCAAGCTCGCTCGCCGCAGCGTGCGCCAGAACTACCCCGGGCAATCTCCGGCATCTACCCGCACCTCGCCATGTTCAATGACGAGAACGAATGCGGCACTGGCGCGGTGGTGCCGTGGGCTGACCGCTTGTGGGTGATTACCTACGCGCCGCACAAGCCGCGCGGTTCGAGCGACAAGCTCTACGAAATCGATCCGTTGCTGACGCAGACCATCCGGCCCGAGAGCATTGGCGGCACGCCTGCGAATCGCATGATCCATCGCGAGTCGCAGCAGTTGTTCGTTGGCCCTTACGTGATCGACAAGGGTCGCAACGTGCGCGTCATTCCGTACGCACAGATGTTTGGCAGGCCGACTGCGAACGCGCGTCACCTGTTGGATCCAGCTGGCAAGATCTACTGCGCGACGATGGAAGAAGGTCTTTACGAGATCGACGTCAAGACGTTGGCCGTTACCGAACTCTGGGCGGACGAACAGAAAAAGGCGGGTCGGCACAGCAACCTGCCGGGCTACCACGGCAAGGGGCTCTACTCAGGGCAAGGTCGCTTGGTCTACGCCAACAACGGCGAGCATGGGGCGCGTGCGATGCGCGACCCGACCATTGCGTCTGGCGTGTTGGCGGAGTGGGATGGCAAAGCCGACGCGTGGACCGTCGTGCACCGGAGTCAGTACACCGAAGTGACGGGACCCGGCGGCATCCATGGCAACGAGCATCCGGACACCGATGCGATCTGGACGATCGGTTGGGATCACCGCTCGTTGATCTTGCAGGTGCTTGATGACGGAGAATGGCATCGCTATCGCTTGCCCAAGGGTTCGCACAGCTACGACGGAGCGCACGGTTGGAATACCGAGTGGCCGCGCATTCGTGACGTTGGTGACCGTGCGCTGCTGATGACGATGCACGGCGTGCTGTGGCGTTTCCCGCGTGACTTCCGCCCTGGCCATAGCGGCGGACTTCGGGCTCACTCTGCCTACCTGAAGGTGGTTGGGGACTTCTGTCGCTGGCGAGACCAATACGTGTTCGGCTGTGATGACACGGCCAAGTCCGAGTTCTTAAACAAACGCAGGGCGAAGGGCCAGATCGCGGCGCCACGCTCGCAGAGCAACTTGTGGTTCGTATCGGACCTCGCCGGTCTTGGCCCGGTGCGCGCGGTCGGTGGCGTGTGGGTGCACGAAGATGTTGCCGCGGGCACGACCTCCGATCCGTTCTTGTTGGGGCACTTCGTCAGCCGGGGGATGCATCTGGCCCACAAGGGCGTTGGCAAAGCATCCGTGGTCGTTGAGATCGATACGGACGGTTCTGGTGACTTCCGCCCGTGGCGAACGGTGACGTTGCCGGGCGCTGCGATCAGTGGCCACGTTTGGGTTCGCCTACCGGATGAGGCGTTGTGGCTGCGCGTGCGGGCGGTGCAGGACTTGGTTGGTGCCGTCGCCTACGCGCACGTTGGCGACAACGCCAACAACCGGCCGCGGGCGCCGACGTTCGACGGTTTGGCGGCCGCAGCCGATCTGGCCGTTACCGGTGGTCCGATCCTCACCAGGGGTGGCAACCACACGTCGCTGTCGTACGTGGCTCTGGCGACCTCCGACACAGCGCATGCTAGCGTGCGCAACCATGGCTGCTACGAACTGGACGTCGATGCGAACAGTGGCGGCCTGCGCCTGAAGCGGACCGAGGATGAGGCGCTTGCCGGCCACACGTTGCGGGGCGCGCGTATTCCCACGGATGTCTTCACGGTCGACGATGCTTCGGTGCTGATCGTCGACGACGCTGGCAACCGGTGGCGGTTGCCGAGCGGGGAGCAGCCCGGAGCCACCGCACTCAAGGGGGGCTATCGGGTCGTGCGCGAGGTCGCCACCGAACGTGATCTGATGCACGTGCACGGCACGTTCTATGAGTTGCCCGCCGAGAACGCCGGTGGCTTCCGCAAGCTGCGCCCGATTGCCTCGCACAAGTTCTTCGTGCACGACTTCTGTTCGTATCAGTGGCGTTGATCCGGATGCCGTTGCCAGCGAGCACATCGTGCGATCGCAGGACGGGGTCGCGGCGCTTTGGGTGGGGGCCATTGACGACCTTTGGGGTCTGCCGGCGCCGACCGGGCGCGGTGGTCCCTGGCATGCGAGCGATGTGAAGGCATCCGTGCCGAGTGACCCCTACTTGGCGACTGGTTATGACAGGCGGCTCTACCAGTTCTCTCACGATCAAGACCATCCGGTAATCTTCACGCTGGAAGCGGATCTCTGTGGTGATGGTCGCTGGACGGTAGTCGATCGCGTGCAAGTGCCGGAACTCGGTCTCAACGGCACGATGCCGTCCATGTGGAGTGCCTATTGGCTGCGACTACGTGCCAGCGAAGACTGCACGGCTACGGCGCAGTTCCTCTACCGCTGAGACTCTTCTTCCGCCCATGGCAACGAAGCTTGTCTGGGCGTTGGCAACTGCAGGAAGCTTGTGCTTTCCTGGTTCGCCGCCAAGTGTCGATTTCAGCTTGGTATCCGCGCCATGGCAGAGCTGTCCGTACTCATCGTGAACTACAACTCCTGGCGCGAATGCGTGCAGGCGATTGCGACGTTGCGTGAATTCGGCCCGACGCGTCCCGACGGCAGCGCGATGCCGTTCGAGGTGATCGTCGTCGACAACAAGTCACTAAAGCAGTCGCCCGGCCAGATTGCCTCGGTCGAACACGAACTGAAGTTGCTGCGCGAACAGCAGGGCGATGAGCGTGCTGGCATTCTGGTCATGCACGACGAGAACGGTGGCTACTCCAAGGGCATGAACCTCGCGATGTCGCACAGTCGCGGCAAGTGGATCCTGGTCAGCAATCCCGACGTGCTGTTCTCGGACGGCCTGGTGTCGAACTTGCTGCGCCAGCTGGAGAACGATCCCAACTGCGGCATCGCCGTGCCGAAGGGATATTGGGATGCTGAGCGTTCGGGTCACTTGCCGCCGAAC
The DNA here is from genome assembly GCA_963974725.1 of uncultured bacterium. GTDB lineage: Bacteria > Planctomycetota > UBA1135 > UBA1135 > UBA2386. The sequence goes on from CAXBFC010000081.1 coordinate 19,075, forward strand.
ACGTTGCCGACGCTAGGCGACGCGTGGGCCGAGGTCTTGGGCGTCTATTCCAGTCGCTTCCGGCATTGGCGCATCAAGCGCTTGGTCAAGCAGTGGCAGGCCGTCTGGCATGCCGACAAGCCGGTCGCGTTGCCGATGATGTCGGGTTGCATGTTCTTGGTCGAGCGCGACTACTTCGAGTCGATCGGCAAGTTCGATGAGCGCTACCCGCTTTACTACGAAGACGCCGACCTCTCGGTCAAGATCCTCAAGAGTGGTCGCACGATCACCCAAGTGCCGGATGCGCACCTGGTGCACTTCGTCAATCGTTCGGGGATGAGTGATCTCGAAACGATGTGGTCGCGTCATGCGGAAAGTCGCGGCAAGTACTACCGCAAGTGGTACGGCGTGCGTGGCAAGCTGACGCTGGCGATGACCAGCAAGCTACTCAGTAGCAAACTGCTGGCGCGCTTCCGGCACATCCACCCGCGAAAGCCGTACGTCGACCTCGGCCAGACGTCGCAGCCGCCCGTGCTGAAGTTGCCGCGCAAGTGTGAGCGCTTCCTGGTGCTGATGTCGCTCGACTTGCGCTTCTTCCTGGCGGCGGGGCTCTATGGGAGCGGCGATCAGTGGACCCCTAGTGCTCAGTCGTTCGCATCGTTCGTCAACGCGAACTTCTTCTTCTGCGCCTTCGACGTGTCTGGTGCCAAGCCCGAGTTCTTGGGGACGTGGCGCTACTACTGCATGTCGCATCTCGGGGTCGCGATCCCGATGCCGGAGTCTGCGGCGAAACCAGCGGATGAGGAGTCGGCGTGAGCGCGGTAGCAGAGAAGGCACCGGTGCTGTCGGTTGTCGTGCTCAGCTGGAACACGCAGCAACTGACGCTTGCCTGTTTGCGGGCGTTGTATGCCGAGCAACCCAAGCACTCGCGGGAAATCATCGTAGTCGACAACGGCAGTGATGACGGCTCGGCCGACGCGATCGAGCAGCAGTATCCAGACGTGCGCATGCTGCGCAATTCGGACAATCGGTTGTATGCCGAAGGCAACAACCAGGGCGCGGCGATGGCGCGCGGGGACTTCGTCGTCACGCTCAACTCAGACACCGAAGTGCGCGAGGGTGCGCTCGACAAGCTGGTCGACTTCTTGCTCGCGCACGACGACTACGGTGCCGTCGCGCCACGCTTAAGCGATCCGGATGGCACCGTGCAGCTCGCCTGCCAGCGCTTCCCCACATTGTGGACCGCGTTGTGCTTCGACTCGTGGTTCGGTTCGTTCTGGCCCGGAACGCGCATCGTCAACCGCTACAACATGCGCGACTTCGACCACCTTGCGTCGCGCGACGTCGACCAGCCACCTGGCGCGGTCTGCATGCTGCGCACCAAGGAATGGCGCGAACTCGGCGGCTTCGACGAGCAACTCGGGCTGTTCTACAACGACGTCGATCTGTGCAAGCGACTCGCCCTTCGCTCGCGCAAGATTCGCTACCTGGCCGACGCCGAGGTCATGCATCACTGCGGCGCGAGCACCCGCAATTTCGCCAAGATGCTGGTCATCTGGCACAAGAACCGGCTGGCCTACTACCAGAAGCACTACGGCACGTTCGGCGGCTTGTGGGTGCGCATGTGTGTGCGGCTCAGGGTCTGGGAAGAGTGGTGGAACATCGGGCGACGCAACAAGCAGGACCCGGGGCGCAAGAAGGCCGAACGCGATCACTTGCGCGCTGCGCAGCGGGAGCTGTGGTCGTCGTGAAGGTTTGTTTCGTGACTGCCAACTACCCGCCCGAAGCGACCGGCGGTACCGAGCAGGTAGTGGTTGCCTTGGCGCGCGAACTGCGTGCCGGCGGCGTGCAGGTCGCAGCGATCAGCGGCAGCGATGTGGCGCACGCCGGGGACGATTCGCACCGTGAGACGTTCGAAGGGGTCGACGTGCTGCGTGTGTTTGCCAAGCCCGGCGAGTTTGGTCACACCGAGTTCGTGCGGCCCAGATTGTTGGCCGCCGTCCGTCAGTGGTTGCTCGCACAGCAACCCGACGTGGTGCACATCCATTCGTTCTCAGGCTTGGGGCTCGGCATCACCGCGGTGTGCCGCGAACTGGAACTGCCGGTTGTGGTCACGTTTCATGATCTCTGGACCACCTGCGCGCGCTTCTTTCGCCTGCCCATGGGGGGCGCAACGTGTCCGAGCGATACCGATCGCACGCCGTGCGTGACGTGCATCGCCGCGACGCTGCCGATGCCTGCGGCGCAGATTCGGCAGAGCTTGCTGTGGCGCGATGAGTTGGTCGCTGCCGAGTTGGCGCTCGCCAGTATCTGCACGGCGCCGAGCGAGACCGCGGCGCGTGCGGTCGCGACTGCGTTGCCGTCGATTGGCGCGATCGAAGTGGTGCCCCACGGCTTGCTGCGCCCAATCCCGAGCGAACACAGATCTGAGTGCGCCAAAGACGGGCCTGAGCAAACTGGCGGCATGGTGGGCATCGGAACCGTGCGCAGCGCCACCGTGCGCATCGGCACCTTCGGCGGCCTGGTGCCTGAAAAGGGTCTGCGCGAACTGGTCGAGGCCTGCGTCGCAGTGGCCGCCGCCGGCTTCGCGTGCGAACTGCACCTCTCCGGGCCATGGTACGACGACGAGTTCGCCACCGAGCTCCGCCGGGTCGCTGGTGATGGTGGTTTGAAGCTCCGTGTTCACGGTCGCTATGGCCCGCAGGATCGTCATCCGGCGCGCGACCTGGACCTGGCGGTGTTTCCGTCGAAGTGCCAGGAGACCTATGGCTTGGTCGTCGACGAAGCCCTCGCGCACGGCGTGCCAGTTGTGGTTTCCAATTTTGGAGCCCTCGCCGAACGCGCCGTCACCCCGGGGGTTGTCGTGACCGAACTCGATGCCCTGGCGAACGTGCTCACCCAGCTGGTAGCTTCTCCACGGCGCTTGTCGGCATTGCGCGAAGCGATTCCAGAACAGCTGCCGACGATGTCCGTCTCCGCCCAACGCCACCTGCAAATCTACCGATCGCTGCGATGAACCACCTGTTCTCTCCGCTACTGCCGCGCGAACCCCTTGAGGGACCAGTGTTGGTTTTGGCTGCGCATCCGGATGACGAAGTGATCGGCGCCGGCAGCATGCTGGCGTATCACGCAAGTCGCGGCCATGCCGTCACGGTGGTGCATGCGACCGATGGCGCTGGCGGCGACCCAAACAATCGCGAAGCTGGCGACATTCGCGACGTGCGCCGCGCAGAAGGCATCGAAGCGCTGCGGCGTCTCGGCGTCGAGCCGGCGCGTCACTGGGATATGC
>CAXBFC010000082.1:0-22053 GCA_963974725.1 uncultured bacterium
GCAGCAGCGGCGGCACCTCGTTCACGTTCTCGATCACCCCCGAAGGCGAGGACATCCTCAACTACGAGACGACGCTCGCGGTGCTTGCTCGCAAGAACGACAGCCGGAAGCCCGTCGCGCTCAATGCAGCGGCGATCACCAAGGCGACGACGATCACCAAGAAGAGCGAGAAGAAGCAGACCCTGACGCCCGCCGAACGCCGCGAGAAGGTCGTTCGCGAGTGGTACCGCACCAACATCGATGTCGCTGGCCGCGTGCTCGCCGCTGAGCTGCGCAAGCTTGAGCGCGAGAAGGCCGAGATCGAATCGAAGCTGCCGTCGGCACTGGTTATGGAAGAGCTCGACACGCCGCGCGTGACCGATGTCTTCCTCCGTGGCGACTACCGCAACCGCGGCGAGAAGGTCGCGGTCGGCACGCCATCGATGCTGCCACCGATGCCTAAGGATCTGCCCAAGAACCGCCTCGGCCTCGCCAAGTGGTTGGTGTCGGGCACTCACCCACTGACCGCTCGCGTGACCGTCAACCGCGCCTGGCAGGCGTTCTTCGGTCGCGGCATCGTCAGCACCGCCGAAGACTTCGGCATCCGCGGCGCGCAACCGACGCACCCCAAGCTGCTCGACTGGCTCGCAACCGAATTCGTCGCGAGCAAGTGGGACATGAAGAAGCTGCACCGGCTGCTGGTGCTATCGGCCAGCTACCGCCAAAACGGTTTCACCAGCAAGGACGCAATCAACAGCGACCCCAACAACACCATGGTGGCGCGTGGACCACACCAGCGCCTATCGGCCGAGATGGTCCGTGACCAGGCCCTGTTTGCAGCCGGCTTGCTGAAGCAGGAGATCGGTGGCAAAAGCGTCAAGCCACACCAACCCGAAGGCCTGTGGCGCGCGACGCTCGGCTCGGGCAAGTGGAGCGAGAGCAAGGGCGACGACAAGTATCGACGCGGCCTCTACGTCTACTGGAAGCGCGGTGTGCCCTACCCATCGTTCATGGCGTTCGATTCTTCGAAGCGCGAGACGTGCACCGTCACGCGCAGCAACACCACGACGCCGCTGCAAGCGTTGGTCACGCTCAACGATCCGGTCTACGCCGAAGCCGGCCGCCATCTCGGCAAGCGACTGCTCAAGGAAGGCGGCAAAGATGACAAGGCGCGCATCGCCTACGGTTTCCGCCTGGTCGCCTCCCGCAGCCCCGAGATGCGCGAGCTTGAGATCCTGAACAAGTTGCTCGGCGACTTCCGCAAGGAATACGAGGGCAACGAGAAGGCCGCCAAGCAAGTGCTCGGCCTGATCAAGAAGAAGCCAGCGAAGAGCAGCAGCAACTCGCGTGGCCGTTCGCGAACGCCGACCCCCGAACCCAAGAAGCCGGTAGCCAAGCCGGACAAGAACGCCCCCAAACCAGCCGAAGCCGCCGCCTGGGCCCAGATGGGCTGCACCCTCCTGAACCTGGAAGCCGCCGTTCGCCGAGGCTAATTCGATGACGATCTACAACCCATTCAGTCGCCGTTCGTTCCTCGGAGGCAGTGCTGCCGGCCTCGGCTCACTCGCATTCTCGATGTTGTCGCAGCAGGTCATGGGCCAAGGTCCAGGCGGCAAGCAAGATCCGAAGCCGGCGTGGCAGTTGCCCAAGGCGAAGGCCAAGAACGTCATCGTCATCTTCTTGTCGGGCGGCCTCTCGCAGCACGACTTGTTTGATGAGAAGCCGATCCTCAACGAACTGCGCGGCGAGCAGTTACCAGAGTCGATTCGCAACGGCGGCCGCGTCTCGGGCCTGACCGAACGCCAAGGCCAACTGCCGGTCGTCGGCAGCAAGTTTGAGTTCGAGAACTACGGCAAATGCGGCATGCGCATGTCCGAGCTCGTGCCCCACCTCGGCGAAGTCGCCGACGAACTGACGCTGATCCGTTCGCTGCAAAGCGACCACGTGCTGCACGAAGCGGCTAATACGATCTTCTTCACCGGCACACAGCTACTGGGCCGCCCATCGTTCGGCGCTTGGGTTTCGCACGCGCTCGGTTCGGGCAGGACCAACCTGCCGGAGTTCGTAGTGCTGCTATCCAACCCCAACCCGTCGACGCCGCTGCACCCGCGCCTTTGGCACAACGGCTTCCTCGAAGGACGCCATCAAGGCGTGCAGTTTCGCAGCGGCAAGGACCCGGTCTTGTTCGTCAAGAGCCCCGACGGCGTAACCGACAAGGTGCGCAAGGAGCAACTCAATGCCCTGCGTGAACTCAACCAGATGGAAGCCGCGCGCACCGGTGATCCAGATGCCCTCGCGCGACTGGCATCGTTTGAGACCGCCGCGCGCATGCAAACCAGTGTGCCCGAACTCGCCGACCTCTCCGACGAGCCCGACGAGTTGCTCGAGGACTACGGCGTCGAACGCGGGGAAGCCAGCTTCGCCAACAACTGCCTGCTGGCCCGCCGCCTGATCGAGCGCGGCACACGCTTCGTGCAACTGTGCGACGCTGGCTGGGACCACCACTTCAATATTCCGCGGGTCTTGCCGCGCAAGTGCGAACAGGTCGACAAGCCGACCGCCGCACTGATCCGCGACCTCAAGCAACGTGGCATGCTCGACGACACGATCGTCGTGTTCGCCGGCGAGTTCGGCCGCACGCCATACTGCGAAGGGCCACTGGCCTTCGATAGCTACGGTCGCGACCACAACAACCTGGCCTGCTCGGCGATCGTCGCCGGCGGTGGCTTCCGACCGGGCTATGCGCACGGCAAGACGGATGACTTCGGTTGGTCGGCCGAAGAAGACGTTGTGCACGTGCACGATCTGCACGCGACCATCCTGCACCAGCTCGGCATCGATCACAGCAAGCTGACGGTTCGCTCGCAGGGCCGAGACTTCCGGCTGACGGATGTCGCCGGTCGGGTCGAGAAGAAGCTGCTCGGCTAGACCGGCCGAGGCTTTCGGCGGCCCAACTGGGGGCGCCTGCTTTTTGGTCTCGCTACTTCTTGGCCCGCTGGGTCGCAGTCATTGCGGCCGCGAATTGCCAGGCATCGGTGACAGCATCGCGCATCACCGCCAGGGTCACACCCGACAGGTCGACGAGCGTGGAACCGGCTCGCCCCCAAGCACCACTGGCGGGCCTGAATGCGTCGCTTGCGGCGATCAGCTCCGCCTGGGTTCCCGGCGGCAGCTTGACCATGACGGTCTCGCCATCAGGGTGGATGGTCGCAAAGATCCGACCGCTATGACGAAAATCCGGATGCCCCTGATGCTCAGCTTCAATGGCGTCGGGGCAACCAAGCGCGAGCTTGCGGAACTGATCGATCGATACAGGCACGCACCTGATGATAGCCGAACGGTAGAGCATCGCTCGCTATGCTTCTCGCATGCGCACACTGCTGATCACTCTCGCCGGCATCGCGACCGGATTCGCTTTGCCCCACGGTGACCCGACCCAGGAACCGCCACTGCACTTCGATGTGCAAATCGATGGCACGACGCACCAGGCCGCCGAAGGCAAGAAGACGAGCATCAAGATCGGCGACATCGAACACCAACTAACAGTCGCGGTATCACCACTCCGCCATTTCGCAGCTGCCGGTCTGCAGTTCGATTACCCGCGCGACGCGATCTTCGAATACGAACTCGACGAAGGCACGGAGTCGTGGACGATCGAAACGAACAACCTGGTATTCATGATCCATCGATTCGAAGATGGCGGCGCCCAGATGATGGCAAAACTCATGATCGGTGCGACGCTGTCTGCACTGGATTCCGAGGTGAAAGCCAAGCCTCGCACCATCGAGTTCGGCGGCAAGACCTACAAGGGGGCGGGCGCGGTAGCAGCTGTGGGCGACGTCGGCATCGACATCACGATGGTAGGCATGACGATCGACGGCAAGGCGGTCGTGATCACGGTACAGAACACGCTGGGCGACGACAGCAAGTTCGCGCCTGACTCCGTAGCAGCTACGGCGATGATCCAGAAAACGTTCCGAATCGCCGGCAAGTAGTCACTGCTTGCGCCGGCCGCAACACCGAGCGAGCATCGCTTCCACCGGCCCGCGACGACCTGACTGCAACAGCCACGGCGTCGCGAGTAACGCAAAGACGGCGTAGCCGACGGCAGCTGCCAACCCAACGCTGACCGACCAGTCCTCGGCGGGCCACCACAACCTCATGGCGCCGAAGACTACGACTGTGTGTAGCAAGTAGTGCGATAGCGATACCCGGCCAACCGCGGCGATCGGTGCAAAGGCTGCTGGCAACGGCGCGGTCATCGCCCGCCGCCACATCGCGGCAATCACGAACGTCGCCGCCCCGCCCCACAACGCCACGAACGGCAATGAGGTTGGTTGCCACGTCACATCGAAGTGCGCGTAGATGCCGCCCGCGTAGGCGTCCCCCCAGCGCTGGTCGACCACGAGCGCGACGGCGACACTCACAACACTGATGCCCATCATGCGAGCGAGGGCACGCGAGTCCGTGCGCAGCGGTGCCAACCACCAACCGAGCAATGGGAACAGCAACCATGGCAACAGCGGATAGGCACCATTGATCAGGAAGTACCGCAGCGTGACCCATCCGACCTGATGGTTGGCCTCGTGGGTGCCATCCTCGCGAACGTCCGTCCACGCGTAATCGCCCCACAACGCGGTCGCAAGCGGCACACCCGCAAGCAGGAGCACCGCCACCATCACCACCGCGCGACGCCCCAAGCCATGCACGGCGGCCAGCACCAGCATCATCATTGCGATCGGCACCAGGATGTCGTTGGGCCAAACCCAATGCCAGAACACGAACCCCAGAACGGCCAGCGCTGCCGAACGGCGAACCACATACGCGCTGAGCCGCTTGCCGCTCACGAACCATGCCGCACCAACCAGGATCAAAAACATCGCCGCCGGCAGGCCATCGAGCCAGGCGACACTTGCCCATTGCAGACCTGATAGCACTCCGTGCGCGTCGTCAGCTGGCCACGGGACGAAGTGCACCCAGACCATGCCGATCACCGCCAAGCCACGCGCCGCATCGAGTGCTTCGTCACGCCTCCCGGGAGAATTCTTCGCGTTAATCACGGTCATGGAAGCACCAGCTAATCAGGTGCACGCATCGTCAGGGCGCGCAGTCGCCAAGAATCGCCCCGATCGACGGTACCCCGCGGAACGTTGACCAGTAGAGGGTTTTCACTCACGTCTTGGTGCGCAACGGTCGATGGCATGGCTGGAATGCCATTCACATGCCCAGGTGTGAAGCGGAGTGCAATCGCAGCCCTGGTGGCGCTGTGCCTTGTCGCGCCGCGACTCCGGAGCCAGGAACTCGTGCAAGCCGCGAGAGCCTCGACCATTGCGTCGACTCCGCACAGCGCCGAGCGCGTCGCAGCATTGCTGCACGAAGCGCGCACGCTGCAGCGCTTTGACTCGAAGCTCGCGATCGCCCGCGCCGACGACGCCCACCGTATGGCGACGGATCTTGGCGACGCATGCAGCAGCGCCCTGGCCCTGGCAATCAAAGCGCAGGTGGCCGCCCTGAGCATTGGCGTCGACGAGGCTCGCACCGCGATGCAAGCCGCGACAGCCGCTCTGCCAAGCGACGCCCCGCCCGCTGTCGCCGCCGAGTTGTCATTGACTGCGGCACACTTGCACTTCACCCACGACGAACAGGCGCCATGCCTCGAAGCGTTGCGTCAAACGTTTGATCTAGCTGATCAAACAGACGCCAACCGACTGCTGGTCAAAGCCAACATCCTGTCCCTCAGCATCATCGGCTGGCCCGAACACCCCCAGAAGGAGTTCAACCGGCTGCTTGGCATCGCCGAGGACCTTGGTTCTCCGCGCCTCGAACTTGAGTGCCGCGTATTGCTTGAAATTGCGCGCTACAGCGTTGGTGAAACCGAGGCGGCAAACGCGCAGTTTGCGGCCCTGCTCGCAGAAGCACGCCGCCTGGGCGACCGCCCGATGCAGTGCTATTTGGAGCAACGGCAAGCGCGCAACTTCGCCCCCAACGACTTGCCTCACGCTCTGCAGCAGACTGAGCGCGCCATCAACACCGCACGATTGCTTGGCAACCGGGAGCAACTAGCGCTCGCACACGACTACGCAGCGCGGCTGCATTTGCACATGGGCGACTTCGGCCAGGCAGTCGAGGCAAGCCGTGCTGCGATTGCTTCAATTTCGGGCATGGGCATGATCGACCACGAAATCACGATCTTCGCTACCGCAGCCCAAGTCGCACTGCGCAATGGCAATACCAAGGAAGCGAAGACCTACGGCGAACGAGTGACCTCCCTGCAGCACGAGGTCGACCAACGAATCGCACCTGACCAAAGATCCCGTCTATGGCGCGAAACCACCAGCCTGCGCCGCAACCTCCGCAACACCAACGAGGCGCACCAAGCCGAACTCGACGCGGTGACAGCCAGTCAACGGCGGGCCCTGCTCTGTGCGGCGGCCGTGCTATTGCTCGTAATGGCTGCCGCAAGCACGCTGCTGCTACGCGACCGCAAGCGATTGCGCGACGCCAACGAGAAGCTTGAGACAGCACTCCGCTCCTCAAGCGAACTGCAACTCGAACGAACCGCGCTCAAAGAAAACCTCCAGCAGATCGAGCGGCTCGACAGCATTGGCCTGCTAGCGGGTGGCTTCGCACACGACTTCAACAACATCTTGGTCAGCGTGCGCGGCAATACCCAGCTCGCGCTCACCGAGCCGGCCACCACAAGTTCTCAACGCGAGCTACTCGAGCAAGTGCTGATCGCCAGCGACCGCGCTGCCGGCCTCTGCAAAGACATTCTCAACTACGCGAATTCCGAGCCATCGCCCAAGGATGTCATCGACGTGCGCGAAGCCATCCATGGCATGCTGCCACTCGCACGCGCCGGCTTCGGAGCGAGCATTCAAGTGTCCATGGACCTGAGTGACCAGCCCGCTCTGGTGAAGGTCGACCAGACCCAGATCGAGCAAGTGTTGCTCAACATCTTCGTCAACGCTGGCGACGCCATCCAAACCCACGGCACGATCCACATCTCAGTGGATGAGCGGCGGCTCGATGGCAGCCCACCCAGCGGCTACTGGTTTGGCGAGTTCGATGGACAACCACGTGACTGCGTGGCGATCTCGGTAGTCGACAACGGCCAAGGGATGAGCGATGAAACCATCCGACGCATCTTCGACCCGTTCTTCTCGACGCGGTTCGCTGGTCGTGGGCTCGGACTCGCCGCATCGTTTGGCATCCTACGACGGCACCGAGGCATCGTCGAAGTGCAGAGCACCATTGGTCATGGCACGCGATTCACGATCTACCTACCGCGGCATGACACCGAGGCTGCTCCCCCAGAAGAGCCGACGGTCCTGATTCAAACACCAAAGCCACCCCAGAAGCGGGCCGCGCCCGCCACGATTCTGGTCGTCGATGATGAACCAAGCATCTGCGAGGTCTTCCGCGGTGTTCTCGAGGTCGACGGACACACCGTGATTACGGCCCATCATGGCACCGACTCACTCAAGCTGGCCGAGCAGTATTCTGACCGTCTCGACCTAGCGATCCTCGACGTGACCATGCCCGGCATGGATGGCCCCACACTTGCGCAGCACTTGCGGAGCAAAGTGCCAGGCCTACCGATCGTGATGATGACCGGGCACGCCGAGTCGGCAGTTCGGGCCATTGACGGCGATTCGCAGCTACTGCTGAAACCGTTCGATCTGCAAGCTTTGCGCAACACCATCAATGCGCGGCTGACGGGCGAACTCTCCGTAAACTGACGCCTGCAGTCGGCGCGCGCAGCACGTATGTTGCGCTCCTCATGGCTGCACGTTTGGTTCCACTATCTCTTCTCATCGCCCTGGCCGCTCCCGTGCTCGCACAGGACTCGGCGCCGTCCACCGATCTTTCCCTACTGACGAAGCTGAAGGCGAGAGCCATCGGCCCAGCCGTCGTCGGCGGTCGCATCGGGGCTGTCGCCGGCGTCGCCGGTGACCCACGGATTATCTGGGCGGGCGCTGCCGCTGGCGGGGTCTGGAAGTCGACCGACGGCGGCATCACGTTCACCGCACTGTTCGATGACCAAGACGTCGCATCGATTGGCGCGATCGCCGTCAACCAACAATCGCCCGACATCGTTTGGGTCGGCTCGGGCGAAGGCAACCCGCGCAACTCGGCCAGCGTCGGCCGCGGCATCTACAAGACCCTCGACGGGGGTCGCACGTGGACCAAGCTCGGCCTGGCCAAGACCGAACGCATCCACCGCATCGTGCTTCACCCGAGCGATGCCAACACAGCGTGGGTCTCGGCGTTCGGCACGAGTTGGGGCGAGAACGCCGAGCGCGGTGTCTTCAAGACGACGGACGGCGGTGCGACCTGGGACAAGGTGCTGTACGTCGACGAACGCACCGGCTGCAGCGACCTGATCATCGACCCGCGCAACCCAGACAAGTTGTTCGCCAGCATGTGGCAGCATCGCCGCTGGCCATGGGCCTTCAAGAGTGGTGGCCCGGGCTCCGGCCTCTACCGCACACTCGATGGCGGCAAGAACTGGAAGAAACTCGACAGCGACGACGGGCTGCCCAAGGGCGAACTCGGTCGCATCGGTCTCGCGATCTCGGCGAGCTCACCCAACACGATCTACGCGCTGACCGAAGCCAAGAAGAGCGTGCTGTTGCGCAGTGATGACGGCGGCTTCAAGTTCCGCACCGTCAACAGCAACGACGGCGTCGCGCCGCGACCGTTCTACTTCTGCGACATTCGCGTCGATCCGAAGGACCCGAACCGCATCTACAACATGCACACGGTCATCGACGTCTCCACCGACGGTGGCCGTTCGTTCAACAGCTTGGTGGGTTGGGGCGCCGCCCATCCCGACCACCACTCGATGTGGATCGACCCGGTTGACCCGCAACGCATCCTGATCGGCAACGATGGCGGTGTCTACACCAGTCGCGACCAAGGCTCGACGTGGCGGTTCTGCCGCAATCTACCGCTGGCGCAGTTCTATCACGTCGCCGTCGACTACAACGTTCCCTACAACATCTACGGCGGCCTGCAAGACAACGGCAGTTGGCGCGGCCCGTCGAACGTTTGGGAAAACGGCGGCATCCGCAACCTGCACTGGCAAGAAGTGTGCTTCGGCGATGGTTTCGCGACCGTGCCCGACCCGTTCGATAGTCGCCAAGGTTACGCCATGAGCCAAGGTGGTTCGCTCGTGCGCTACGACCTGCGCACCGGCGCGCGCAAGTCGATCCGCCCGCCCGAACCCGAAGGCAGCAAGCTGCGCTTCCACTGGAACGCCGCGATCGCGCTCGACCCGTTCGATGGCCGCACGGTCTACTACGGCAGCCAATTCGTGCACCGCAGTCCCAACCGCGGCGAAGCGTGGTCGGTGATCTCACCAGACCTGACGACCAACAACCCCGAATGGCAGAAGCAGGAAGAGAGCGGCGGTTTGACCATCGACGTCACCGCTGCAGAGAACCACTGCTGCATTCTCACCATCGCACCAAGCCGCGTCGCACGCGGTGTCGTCTGGGCAGGAACGGATGATGGTCGCGTGCAAGTAACGCGCGACGGTGGCGACTCCTGGACCAGCGTCGAGAGCAACGTGCCAGACCTGCCGCGCAACACCTGGTGCCCGCACATCGAGGCCAGCAAGTACGACGCGGCGACCGCCTTCGCGGTCTTCGACGGCCACCGCAACTCTGACTGGACGTCCTACGTCTATGTCACGCACGACTACGGAGCGACCTGGACTTCGTTGGCCACCGAGGCCATCGACGGCTACTGCCACGTGATCGAGCAGGACCCAAAGCAGAAAGACCTGCTGTGGGTCGGCACCGAGTTTGGCCTGTTCGTCTCCCTAGACGGCGGCAAGCAGTGGCACGCCTGGCGACACGGCGTGCCGACTTGTGCCGCTCGCGCGATCACGACGCATGCCCGCGATGGCGACCTGATCGTCGCGACGCACGGCCGTTCGATCTTCGTGATCGACGACATCAGCCCCCTGCGCAGCATGACTCCCGAGATGCTGGAGAAGAAGCTGCATGTGTTCGAGGCGCGCCCGGCATTCATGCACGGTATTGCCCAAACGCCGAGCACGCGCTTCCCCGGCCAGGGTGAGTTCCGTGGCCCGACGAAACCGTTTGGCGTCATGGTGCAACTGCTTGCGAACGCCAAGGAGTTGAAGCACCCCGATCCAAAGATCGAGAAGACTCGCGAGAAGCCCAAGAAGCCCAAGAAGCCCAAGAAGGACGACGAGAAGAAGTCCGCGGATGACGAGCAGGCAGATGGCGATGACGCGAAGGACGACGACCCCAAAGACAAAGTCACCGTCGAAGTAAAGGACTCGACCGGCACGATCATTCGCACGTTCCGACGTGATGTGCACCTCGGACTCAACCGCATCTACTGGCGCTTCGAACGCGATGGCGGCCCCGGGCCAAGTCGCACGTTCCAGAAGAAGCCGAAGATGCCGCCAGCTGGCCGCCGCGTCCTGGCCGGCAACTACGAACTGACGGTGCGATTCCAAGGCGAGTCGCAAACGATCAAGGTCGAGGTGCTCGACGATCCGCGGCTTTCGATTTCGCGCACTGCCAGCATCTCCAAGGATGTGCTGCGCACACAGCAGGAAGAACTCAACCTGCGACTCCACGAGGTCACGCAGCGACTGGCGCCGATCAAGGGCCAGATCGATGTCGTGCGCGCGCGCCTTGCGATCGAGCAGAAGCCCGAAGAGGGTGACGACCCACACAAGGCGATTCGTACGGCGCTGAAGGCGATCGACAAGGCCCACAAGGATCTCAACAACAAGATCTGGGGCGAACAGAAGAAGGTGCAGGGCATAAGCCGCGGCAACGACGGCTTGATGACCAAGATCCGCGGTCACATGCGTATCTCGAGCTCGCTCGACAAACCCAACAAGACCGAGCGAGATGGCATGGCCAAAGCCGCACAACAAGTCGACGAACTCGAAGCCCTGGCTGCATCGTTCTTTGCGAAGGCGCTGCCAACGTTCCGCAAGGCTGTCGCCGACAGTGGTCTACACCTGCTACCGGTGGAGCCGGACAGCAGCAACAAGTAGGCTCGGCTGCGGGAACCCAACATGCCCGCAGCCAACCAATTCGATTCCTCCGCCGCGCCCAGCAACTCGGGCTTCCAAGCACGTTTTCCGGCGCGCTTCCTGACAGCGTGGATTCCCGCACTGCTCGTGATGCTGGCGCCAATATGCTGCTTGTCCGCACAGGGCGAACAAGACCCGCGCGTGGCAGCGGTGACCGCCAAGGCAACCACGACGCTGCACGGCTTCGCCAAGAAGGCCGCGCAAGCCAAGGCGCTGACGCGCAGCCGCCAGGCCTACCAGATCCTCGTCGACCACTACGATGCAGATCACCAGGTAGCGCGCGCGGCGCTCGGTCAAGAAAAACGCGGCGCCGAGTGGCAGCAGGTCCAAGACCCCAAGACCCTGGCACCGAACAAGGCCAGCAAGCGGCAGCTCGCGCGGCAGGAGAAGAGCTGGCGTGCCGTCGCCAAGCAGCTGGCCAAACTGCATCGCGTGCTCGGACTCAAACTGATGGCCGAAGACAAGCCCGTGCTTGGTCGACAGCAACTGGCACGCGCGCTCGCTTTCGATGCCAATGATCTTGAGAGTCACAAGGCACTCGGACACCAAGACATTGACGGCTTCTTCGGCACCGAGGAGCAGCTGGCATTCGTACGCAACATGAAGGCCATGCTCGCGAAGGCGAAGCAATGCGCCGCGCTAGCGTTCGACAGCCAACTCGTCGCCGCGGACCAGATGCCGGCGGCGCTCAAGCAGTCGGGACTCCCGTTTCACGGCGCACGCTCCGAGCACTTCGAGCATTGGGTGATCGGCTCCGCAGAACAGGCTCAGCAATCCGTCGTCTGGGCCGAACGCGCGCTGGTGATGGTGCGTCACCTGCTCGGGGAACAACCGCTCGCCGAGCAAGCACTAGACAGCCAGTCCCGCGCCTATCTCGCCCTCGTGCGCACCGTCAGTCAAAGAGACCAACTGCTACAGCGCGCACCGGTCACGTTGGGCGAGTACGACTTGGTCAAGGCGAAGCTGTTCTCCGGCGTGTCGTTCCAAGATCAGGGCAAGTGGGCCGAGTGGGCGATCTGCAATCCTTCGGACGACAATGATCGCGTCGTCGCGCATGTGATGATGCGATGCGCGGCGCAACGCTTGAACCACAGCCTGTCCGAAGGGCTCGTGCATGCGCTGACCTGGATGATGTGCGGCACGGTCAAGACGCGCTACATGCAGCTCGCCCACACCGTCAGCCAGAAGCGCGATGAGTGGCCGCTGGATGCTGCGGTCTGGCGACAGCGGCTCGAGCAAGAGATTGACAGTGCGTCCGACTGGCCACTGGTGCAGGTCCCCCGCGAACGCATGGACAACTACCGCGATCCCGTTCGCGCCAAGTCGTGGAGCTTCTGCGTCTGGCTGTTGGCACGCCATCCAGAAAACTGGCTCGATCTGTGTGCAGAACTCAACAAGAAGAACGCAACTCAGACAGACGTTGACGATCTGTTCGCCGAAAACCTCGCACTCGACGTCGCCGAGTGCGAAGCCGAGTGGCGCGCCTGGGCACAGAAGAACTCAGCGATCGGCAAGGCCTCCGGCTGGCACTAGAGATATGTGGGCTGCCCGCATATCCCACCAGCGACGCGGCTAGCCGTTGGCCTCTTCCCTACGCAGCTTGCCCAATCGCAGTGCGAGCTTGGATAGGCCGCGATGCACCATATTGCGTACGGCAGGCAAGCTTCGCCCCATCTGCTCGCCGATCTGGACGTAGTCGAGACCACACAGTCGCCGCATACTGATTGCATCCTGCTGTTCCTGCGACAACTCCGCAAACGCCCTCTCGATACGCTGTATTTCTTCGCGACTCTGCACTTCGCCACTCGGCGACAGCAAGCGGCCGATTAGCGGCCCACCCGACATGTGCGTTTGGATTCCTCTCTCTCGATCAGGCGAACGTTTCGCCGCGCCAACATAGCGCGCCTTGTCGACGAGCTTGTGCTGGGCCTTGACGTAGAGCCAGTGCCGGAAAGCCGGCTCACCGCGCCAAACGAAATCCGTGAGATCCCCAAGCGCTTCCCGAGCGACCGATTGCACCAAGTCCTCGGGTGTTTCCTTCGACCGCAGACGCGCGCCCATACGGAGCTGTAGCCAAGACCTCAGGCCCGGCAGATGGCGCACCAAAAGCGCTTCGATGGCTTCCCGGTTTTGGGCCTTTGCCTGGGTGACAAGTGGCAGACTGGATTCACTCATGATTACGCTCTCCATACCTTAGTCCATCCCTCAAATGGCACCAGCAACCGACCACAACCAGTCCGAGTCGAACGGGTGCGATCCGCTTGAGATCCTGCTCGCAGAAGCCATCTCGATACTCGAAATGCAGGGCGCCCCCGGCGTCGATCGACTCCTGCGCGATCATCCCAAAGACGCTGCGGCCGTTCGCGCCGCGCTGCATGACCTCGAGCAGATCGACCTCTTGGAGCAGCCGACGGCGAAGATGCCCACGCAGGTCGGTGACTTCGTCATCAAATACGAACTCGGCTCAGGAGGTATGGGCGTGGTCTACGTCGCGGAGCAACTATCCCTAGGCCGCGAGGTAGCGCTGAAGATGGTCCGGCCTGAGTTGCTGCTATTCGAAGGTGCCCGTGAACGATTCCGCCGTGAGATCGAAGCCGTCGCCCGTCTCGAACATCCGGCGATCATTCCCATCTTGGCGACTGGCAGCGAAAACGACGTGCCGTTCTATGCCATGCCGCTGCTGCATGGCTGTGACGGCGAGCGCATTCTCAAGAAGCTTGCGGATCGCAATCTAAGTCAACTGCGAGGCAGTGATCTTCGCCAAGCCATCGACGACGCAGCAGACCCAAGTGCGACAAACATCGTGTTTGCCAGTGGCTACTGGCAGGCAGTTCTCCGACTCGTGCACCAAGCGGCTCTAGGCATCCAACATGCGCACGTACGCGGAGTGCTGCACCGCGACATCAAGCCGTCCAACCTGTTCCTGACCCAGACTGGCCAAGCCGTGGTGGTCGACTTCGGCTTGGCGCGCGCGAGTGAAGATCCACACCTCACACGCAGCGGAGCGGCAGCCGGTTCGCCGGCGTACATGGCACCAGAACAAGTGCGCGGAGAGCCAGCGGACGAGCGCTCAGACATCTACGCGCTCGCCGCGACGATGCATGCCCTGCTGTCGCTGCAAGCACCGTTCACGATGGATTCTCGCGAAGGACTGAACACCCGCATCCTCAACGGCGACCGTCGCGCGCTACGAATGCAGGTTCCCACCGAAGTCCAGACTGTATTGGACTGCGGAATGGATGTGGATCGCGCTCGCCGCTACGCGAGCTGCCAGGACTTCGCCAACGACATCCTGGCAGTGCTCGAGGGGCAACCGATCACCGCTCGCAAGTTGCCGACCAGTGTTCGCATCCGCCGGTTTGTGCAACGCCATCGCACAGTATCTGTCGCCGTCAGCATGGCGCTGGCGTTCGTGTTCTTGGTGCCTGCTCTGCTGCTATGGCAAGCAAACGAGGCAAGCGCCGCCATGCGCGTGCAAGCCAAGAAGATCCAGGACGAAGTCCGACAGAAGGATCACGCAAACGTTCAGTTGGCTAACAGCAACGAGGAGCTTGGCAAAGTGAACAAGCAGCTGGAGTCGACCAACGACGCGTTGGGCGACGCCAACACCAAGCTCGCCATGACCAACGCCAAGCTCAGCAACGCCAACGCGGAACTGGCACGGCTCAATGACTTGCTCAAGCATCAAGTCGAACGCTCCGACCGCAGCGCATCGGTCAGCCTCAACGCAATTCGCCGACTGTTGGCTGGAGCCAACACCAAGGAGCTGCGGCGCAACCGTGCCGCGTTACCCACGATCTCCTGCATGCTCAGCGATGCCTTGGAGCTGTTCGACAGTCTTGACGTCAGTGAGCAGCTGGCAACTGACATGATTGAGCTCAAGCTCGACACGCTGTCCGGATCGGTCGACGTCTTGATGGCGATGGGCGACTATGAACAATCGCTCGCAGCGTGCGACAAGTCGATCAACCTGACGCGCGGAGATGGACTTAGCGACAAACTTCGAAACTACCGCGCGACAGCGATGAGCCACAAGGCGTCCATCCTGATGGACCAGGTCAAGCACGACGGCGTGCCGGAACTGCTCGCATCGTGTCGCATGGTATTTGAAGACTTGCTAGACAACGAAGAGTTTCGCGAACGCAGCATCCAGCAGCTATCCATGCTCGAAGGCATGTCCGCCGCCCTCGCGCTGCGAAACGGCAACTTTGCAGCAGCCGAAGCAGGGCTACTCAAGACCATCGAATGGACCGAGAAGCTACCCAGCGAATCCGTTCCGCGAGTTCTCCACGGCACCAATCAGCTCAACCTGGTGCGCTTCCTCAAGTCACGCAAGCGATACGGCGAGGCCATGCAAGCCTTGGAGCAGATGCTCGCCGAACTGGATGTCACCGAGAAGCTATACAACACCTGGCCGGTGCCACGTTACGTCCGAGCAATGGGCTTGAATGAGCGTGTTCGCATTCTGCAATTGCAGAACAAGCTCGACGAAGCGATCGCGGCGACGCCTGCGGTCATCGCACAAATCAACGAGTTGATGCGTGACTACGAAAGTGTCTTTGAGCTGCCGCGCCTGCGATCGATCACGTACGGCAACCTAGGCATCATCTACCTGACGCGAAAGCAATGGCAGGACGCGATCCGCATGAGCGACTTGGCGGTAGCCGACGCCACGAAGGCGCTGACGATGTCGCCAGGTGAGCGTCAGAGCTTGCAGTTTCAGGCCACGCACCAGCGCGTGCTAGTCAACGCCCTGCGCAACGCCAAAGACTGGCAGCGTCTCGAAGTCGAAGCGCTAAGGCTCGGCGAGCTCCGAATCCCTGCCCTGTGGCGAGTCGGAGCGGCCCGCGAACTGCTGCGCTGCGCCATGCAAGTTCCAGCCGAGCGCGCAGCGGAGTTGCGCGAGCAAGCGATCCAGTGGCTTGTGCAAGCCAACGAAACAGGGCAGCGCTTCACCGTCGACGAACTCTACGACTCAATTCGCGACGACGAGCGCTTTCAGAAGCTCAAGATCAACAAGTAGCCACGCCCTGCGGCGGCGCACGCTGGCTACCTGGCCTTCGCTTTACCCTTACCAGCTGACTTCTTCTTCGCCTTGGCGGGCTTCTTGGCCTTGCTGGCCTTCGCCTTGTCCGCCTTTTTCTGGGCTGGCTTCTTCTGGGCTGGCTTCTTCTGGGCTGGCTTGCCACTGCGATCCCGGTTGAGGTGATCCTGCAGCACCAGCGCCACGCTCGCCGTCAGCTTCTTGCCCATCGGGATGTGCAAGAACTCGTTCGGACCATGGGCATTGCTCTGCGGACCAAGCACCCCCGTGATCATGAACTGCGCTTCGGGGAACTTCTCTCCGAGCATGCCCATGAACGGGATCGAACCACCCTCGCCCATGTAGACGCACGGCTTCTTGAAGAACGTGTTCGACGCGTTGGCGCACGCCTTCTCAAGCCACGGCGACAACTCGGGCGCGTTCCATCCGCCACCCGGCTCGTCGGCGGTCACGGTGACCTTCGCCCCCTGAATCGGGTTCTTGCTGAGCAGCTTGGTCAGGTATTCGGAGCATGCATCCGGATCGGCCGTCGGCGGGATGCGCAACGACAGCTTGAACGTCGTCGATGGCCGCAACACATTGCCCGCCGTCGCGACCGACGGCAGACCGTCGGCACCAACCACCTCAACGAACGGTCGCCAGGTGCGGTTGAGCACGAGGTCGGCCAGCTGCTTGCTCATCGGCTTGGTGTCACCGGCCCACGGGAAGCGCTGCCACATGTTCTTGCCGAGCACCTTGCCAGCGAGCTTCGCCTGCTGCTCGCGCTGCTTCGGGATCTTGCTGTGGAACTGCTTGGGAAGAATCGCGCCGGTCTTGCTGTCTTCGAGACGCTCCATCAAGTTGCGCATGACCCGCGCACTACTCGGAACGACACCGCTGGCATCGCCGCTGTGCACACCTTCGGTCAGCACATCGACCTTCACTTCGGCACCGATCACGCCGCGCAACGACGTCGTGCACCACAGTTGGTCGTAGTTGCCGCAACCGGAGTCGAGGCAGACCACGAGGCTCGGGCTGCCGATGCGTTTCTTGAGTGCATCGATGTAGTAGGGCAGGTCGTAGCTGCCGCTCTCTTCGCAGCCTTCGATGATGATCACACAACGCGAATGCGTGCCGCCGGCTTCCTTCAAGGCGCGGATCGCCGTCAACGACGCGAATGCCGCGTAGCCATCATCGGCGCCGCCGCGGCCGTAGAGCTTGTCGCCCTTGCGAACCGGGTCCCAAGGACCGAGTCCATCAAACCAGCCAACCATCTCCGGCTGCTTGTCGAGGTGGCCGTAGAGCAACACCGTGTCGTCGCCTTCGCCGGGCACTTCCATGTAGATCAACGGCGTGCGGCCCTTGAGCTGCACGACTTCGACCTGCAGGCCTTCGATCGGCTGCGCCTTGCACCAGTCGGCGATCAAATCGACCGCGCGCTGCATGTGCCCCGCCTTCTCCCAATCCTCGTCGAAGGCCGGGGACTTGTTGGGGATGCGGATGTAGTCGGTCAACTGGGGGACGATGTCCTGTTCCCAGACCTTGCCGACGAACGAAAGAATCTTGCGAGGTTCCATGGCTTGCACGTGATGTGACCCGAGACAGCCACCGCACTCAAGTGGAGCCCGCAACAGCTACCCAAAAGCCACACAATCGCGGCCCTTACCTATGCACATCGGCCACCCACCGGCAGCGGACTGCTGGCGACCGCCAGACAGTCTGAGCGCCTGAGCGCCTGAGCGCCTGACGGACAGGCGGTCAGGCGACAACAGCTGCTCGGCGATGCGTTGCGCCAACCGCTGTTAGCGATCCGCCAAGACACTCGCGGCATACGCAACGACGGCCGCACCCAACGCCAACTCGCGCTCGTTGACAGCTGGCAGGTCATCGACCGCGGTGTGGTGGTAGTCAAAGTAGCGGTGGCCATCTACCCACAGGCCAAAGCACGGCACACCGCGCGCGTGCAGCACGCTGATGTCGGCGCCGCCAGCACCGGCGCCGGACAAGAACAGGCCGGCGTTGATCTGGTCGAGAGGCTCGAAGAGGGTCTCGATCGCCGCAGCTTCGGCACCACGCAACGAGCAAGAAAAACCCTGCGGCGTGGCACCACCGCCATCGGTCTCGATTGCCGCTACGTGCTTCTCCATCTCGTGCTCGTGCGCCGCGCCATAGGCCTTGGCACCTCGCAAGCCGTTCTCTTCATTGGCAAACAGAACCACGCGGATCGTGCGATGTGGCCGACACCCGATCGCCTTCAGCAAGCGCACGGCCTCCAGGCAATGCGTCACACCCGCGCCGTCATCGTGCGCGCCGGTGCCGAGATCCCACGCATCGAGATGCGCGCCAATCAAAACGATCTCATCCGGGATCGCGCTGCCGCGGTAGTCGCCAACGATGTTGAATCCCTCGACGTCCGGCAACGTCTCGCAGCCGAGCTCCAAGCGCACGGTCACCGGACCGTTGGCCAGCATCTGCGACAACGCGTCCGCATCCTCGGTCGCGACGGCTGCCGCGGGCACCTTGGCGATGCCGTCCGTGTAGTTCATCGCACCGGTATGTGGGTAGCCATCGATCGCTGTGGTCACCGAGCGCACCAATGCGAGAACCCCGCCAGCCTTCGCGGTTTCGATCGCGCCATTGCTACGTTGCGGCACGGCGGCCCCATAGGCGCTACCAGTCCGGCGCAGCGCTCGTGGCATAGGACGATTGAAGAAGATGATCTTGCCCTTCGCGGCATCCCCCATCGCTTGCAATTGCTCGAAGGAGCGCACCTCGACAACTTCCGCCTCGATGCCACCGGCAGGTGTCGCAACGCTGCCACCAAGCGCGGTCACGCGCAGCGGCATGCTGTTTGGCTGAACGGTCCAACCCGTTTCGATACCACGCTGCCAGTTGGGCACCATCACCGACTCGGCCCGCACATCGTCGAAGCCGATCGCGCGCATCTGCGCCATCGCCCATTGCTCCGCCGTGTGCATGCCCGGCGAGCCAGCCAAGCGCTTCGGGGCGGTTGTAACCAACGACCGGAGGATCGCCATCGCCTCGTTGTCCTCAAGGGCGCGACGTTCCAACGCCAGGCACCGCTCGCGCAGAACCAGTTGGCCGGTCGCGCCACCGATGGCGGCGCAGCCACCGAGAGTCACCAACGCGAGCATGCAAATGAGAATCGGGCGAGTCATGCGTTCCATAGGCAAGCGAGGCTAGCGAATACGCATGGCGGTTCGCCCTCCCTGTCACGGATGGTGCAACTTCCCGACAGATCGCGAGGCGTTGATCCGGTTAGAGTGGCCACCGCCTGCCGATGCGGGCACACCTAGGACCACAACAACATGTCTCGATTCGACTCCTTGTTCCCGGCCGTTGCGATCGTCGCACTGGCATTGACGGCACTCTCAGCTCCGATCGTGAGCCAGCAACCTGGCGCAAACGAGATCGCCGGCGCCCCGGCAGTGCTGCGTGCGGCGCTGCAATCCAACACGCGGGCCGTTCGTCGCGACGTGCCGATGACGCGTTCGATTCAGCGCGCATTCCAAGCCAACACACGCAACTACACCGGCAAGCCCGGACCGAACTACTGGCAGCTGCAAACGGACTTCACGATTGAGGCGCGCCTGGATCGCGCAACGCACTCGATCTTCGGCAAGGAGAAGATCGTCATCCACAACAACAGCCCGGACGCACTGAACCGCATTGTGCTGCGCTTGGATCACAACATGTTCCGCGAGCGGATCCAGCGTGGCTCGTCGGTGCCAGCCGAGTTGACGGACGGCATGGTGATCACTCGCCTGGCGATCGATGGCACGGCCATCGACCTGACGCCGCGCGCGCGAGGTCGTGGTCGCGGCAACCGTGGCGGCGGCGGCGGAGCATCGGTGTCGGGACTCACCCAGACGGTTGCCACGATTCGACTGGCCACGCCCATCCCCGCCAGATCCAAGGCCGAGCTTGAGATTGACTGGCACACCAAGTTGCCAGGCGGCAACGCTGGTCGCGGCCACCGCATGACGCAACGTTGGGATGACACGCTGTTCCAACCGACGCAGTGGTTCCCGCGGCTTGCCAAGTACGACGACCTCAATGGCTGGGACACCAACCCGTATCTCGGACCGGCGGAGTTCTACAACAACTTCGGCCGCTTCGACGTTCGCTTCGATGTGCCGGCCGGCTGGCTGGTCTCGGCGACCGGAGTGCTGCAGAACCCGGCAGAGGTTCTGACCAAGGCCGCGCAAGAGCGGCTTTCGCACGTCTTGGAGTCCGACGACGAAATCGACATTGTCACCGCGGACGAGGTCGGCCCCGGCAACTCGACGGCTGCCGGTGATCGACTCGTCTGGCACTACGTCGCCGACATGGTCAACGACTTCGCTTGGGCAACGGCCGAGAAGTTCGTCTGGAAGGCGACGCGCGCGACGATCCCCGGCAAGGGCCCCGTGCCAATCCACATGTTCTACCTGCCCGAGCGCGCCAGTCGTTTTGCGCGCGCCGGCAAGATCACGCGCCACGCACTCGAGTTCTACTCCAAGCTGTGGGTGCCCTACCCCTTCCCGCAACTGACGCTGCAGGATGGGCCGAGTGCGGGCATGGAGTATCCGATGGTGATCAACTCCAACCAGGGCGCTGCCGACCACGAAGCGGCCCACCAATGGTGGCCGATGATGGTCGGCACCAACGAAACGATGTACGGCTGGATGGACGAAGGCTTCAACACCTACATGAACATCCTATCCGGCGCCGACAGTCGCGGTCGCAAACCGGGTCTCGATGGCCGCGGGGCGAGCTATGGCCAGCGGGCCGGCAACGAAAGCGAACCGCCGATGATGTGGACGGCCAACTACGCCGGCAACCAATACGGCTTCCAGACCTACATGAAGGCGCCACTGATGCTGTCCATGCTGGGCGGAATCTACGGCGACAAGAACGTGCAGAACGCGATGCGCGAGTACGCACGCGCATGGGCGTTCAAGCATCCATCGCCGTGGGACTTCGCGTTCTTCATGAGCAACGAGCTCAACGCCGAGCTCGGGTGGTTCTGGTACTACTGGCTGTGGACGACCGATTCGGTAGACGGCTCGATCAAGAGCGTCGAGGGCAAGGGCTCGGACACGGTGGTCACCGTGCACCAAGCCGGCCAGATGCCTTCGCCGGTCGTGCTGCGAGTCGAGTTTGCAGATGGCGATGCGGACATCGCCCTGATGAACAACGCCAAGCAGGACGGCGACAACGCGATCATCGTGACGTGGCCGGTAGACGTCTGGTTTGGCGGCAACCGCGACTTCCAAGCAAGGCTGCAAGTTGGCAATCGCGCCATCCGCAAGATCACGCTCGATCCCGGCGGTCGCTTCCCGGACGCAAGCAAGTCAGACAACGTCTGGCCGCGCAACTAGACTAGAGGCGTGGCCGGGTAGAGAGCGCGCCGGCCGGCAGTTGCCGCTAGACTGCCGGCCGATGTCGCAATCCCTGAATCCGCGCGCCGCGTGGCTGTTGTTGCCGTTCTTCGCTACCGCCTGCATCACCCCTCGGCCACCAGCGCCTCGCCTGCCGCCGGATCCATTGGTCGCGATCGATGGCAGCATCATCGACAGTGCGCAAGCCTGGCGGCAGGTCCGGCGGCCCGAGATCCTCGAGCAATTCCGCCAGCACATGTATGGCCGTGCGCCGCAGCCTGCACCGGTGCGAGTTGAAGAACTCACCGACGCCTTGGTGTTCGACGGCAAGGCGCGGCGCAAGCAATGGCGCGTGCGCTACGACGACGCCGAGCATGCGTTCTTCGAAGTGTTGATGTATCTGCCAGTCGACGCCCCGAAACCGGTGCCGGCGTTTCTCGGACTCAACTTCTTCGGCAACCAATCGATCCACCCGGATCCCGGCATTCGCATGCCGACAACGTGGATGCGCAACAACAAGGCGATCGGCGTGACCGACGACCGCGCCAACGAGTCGACGCGCGGCAAGCGTGCCAACC
>CAXBFC010000083.1:0-22039 GCA_963974725.1 uncultured bacterium
AGGGCATGATCCTCGGCACGCCGACGTACATGAGTCCCGAGCAGGCGCGCGGCAAGCCGGTAGATCGACGCACGGACATCTGGGCGTTCGGCTGCGTGCTGTTCGAGTGCCTGACCGGCAAGCGCGCGTTCGAGGGCGATGCCTTCGGGGACCTCGTCGTGGCGATCCTGGAGCACGAGCCCGACCTTGGCGCGCTGCCGAACACGACGCCATCGCACGTGCGCGAACTCGTCGAGCGGTGTTTGGTGAAGGACGCGCGGCAACGCCTGCGAGACATCGGTGAGGCCCGCCTCGCACTCGAGGGGATCGGATCCAAGCCAGTGCAGCGGGCAGCTTCGATGCCGATGCGCGGGCCGCTCGGATGGGCCATCGCAGCGCTCGTTGGCGGGCTTTGCGTCTTCGGCGCGGTTCGAACCGGACCCGTCGAAGTGCCGCAGCCGGTCGCCGTTCGCGGGCTGACCTCATCCGGTAGCGACCGCATGCCCTCGGCCTCGCCGGACGGTCGACTGATCGCGTTCTGCTCCGAACGCGGCGGGCGGCAACGGATCTGGCTCAAGCAACTCGAGACGGGCGGCGAGCAGGTGCTGAGCGATGGACCCGACTTCGCTCCACGGTTCGCGCCCGATGGCAACAGCGTGCTGTTCCTGCGCGTCGACGGCGATCGCCAGCACGTCTATCGTCAAACCCTGCTGGGCAGTGACCCGCGCAAGATCGTCGACGACGTCATCGATGCCTGCTGGTCTCCGGATGGCACGCAGATCGCGATCGTGCGGGTCATGCGCGACTCGGAACTGCTCGGGGGCGGCGTCTTGGTCGTGGACGTCAGGGACGGTACGGAACGCCTGCTCTACCGGACAGAAGGCACGATCTACTCGCTGCACTGGTCTCCCGACGGGTCCGTAATCTCTGCGGGACTGTCTTCCCAATGGGTATCCAGCGATGACCAGTCCTCGCTCGCTTTGATCCCCGTGGATGGCGGTGACGTGCGACGTCTCGCGATCTCTGGACCAGTGATCCAGGGTCACGACTGGGTCGGAGGGGGCTCGAGCAAAGTGGTGTATTCGCAAAGCTGGCAAGCCGCTGGGGACCAGGGCGGCTCGCTTTCGCGGGTCGTGCTGTGGGACCTCGACGAGGATCGCCGGCGCGACCTGTTCCATGCCGAGAACATGTTCGCGAACCTCGGCTTGGGCACTCCCCCGGTGCTCAACGGGGCGGGCGTCGAGGTAGTGAAGGACGACACCCTGGTCTTCGGTGCAACCCGCGTACGCCAGCTCCTCTGGGAGCAAGAGATCCAAAACGGCCGCGCGGTTGCGCCGGGTCGGTGCCTGCTGGAGGGCGAGTCGCGCGATCGCCAGCCGGTCTATTCGCCCGATGGGTCCCGGATCCGCTTCGCCTCGAACCGCACCGGCAACCTGGACCTGTGGGAGCTCGAACTCGGCGGCGGTCGGTTGCGCCAGTTGACTGACGACCATGCGCAGGACTGGGATCCCGGCTTCGCTGCCGACGGAGAAGGCATCCTGTGGTCCTCGGACCGAAGCGGGGCGTTCGAGATCTGGTCCGCGAAAGGCGACGGGAGCGGCGCGCGCCAGTTGAGCGACGACGGGTTCGACGCCGAGAACCCAACCGCGGCGCAAGGCGGCGACTGGATTGTCTACGCCAGTGCGAACCCGGAGAAGTTCGGCATCTGGCGCGTGCGCGTGGGCGGGACGTCGCCCGAACTGGCGGCCGCCGGTGACTACGTGCAAGCCGAGGTCTCCAACGACGGCCGCTGGGCTGCGTGCCTCACCCTGGAGCCGCACAATCTGCGCAACGTGCTGCATGTCGTCGAGATCGAGACCGGCCGTCTGCTTCCGTTCGAGATCGAAGTCAAGGCGGACCGGGATCGCGCGATCGTACCTGGCCGCTTACGCTGGGTGCCGAAGGGCGCCCTGTCGAAGGAGCAGGCCATCGCCTTCCTTGGTGTCGACGACCAGGGCCGCACCGGCGTGTTCCTGCAGGACTTCCATCCCGAACGGGACACAAGTGCTACTCGGCGCCCCCTTGCCGGCTTCCACGACGAACTCACCACGGAGTCCTTCGACATCTCCCCGGACGGGACCCGGATCACGCTGTCACTCGTCGAGATCACTCGCAAGCTGATGCTGGCCGAGGGTGTGAAAGGAATCCTGAAGTGACTCTATCCACCTCATCCCCATGCCACTGACCACCGGCCAGTCCCTGTCGTTCTACGAAATCCTCGGCCCGCTTGGCGCCGGCGGCATGGGCGAGGTCTACCTGGCGCGTGACACACGTCTCGAGCGGGAAGTCGCGATCAAGGTGTTGTCCGAAGAACTCGCAGCCGACGAAGAACGCTTGCGCCGTTTCGATCGCGAAGCCAAGACGCTCGCGTCGCTCAACCACCCGAACGTCGGCGGCATCCATGGCATCGACCAGGACGGCAGCACCAGCTTCCTGGCGATGGAACTGGTGCCCGGTGAAGACCTCGAAGAGCGACTGAAACGCGGTCCGATGCCGCTCGACGAAGCGCTCGATGTCTGCCGCCAGATCGCCGAAGGACTCGAAGCCGCGCACGAAGCCGGCGTCGTGCATCGCGATCTCAAGCCGGCCAACGTGCGCATCACGCCTGAGGGCGCCGTCAAGATCCTCGACTTCGGCCTCGCCAAACCAATGGGCCCGAACGCGCCCGGCAGCGGTACCAAAAGCGGTACGACCGGCGCGCAGCAGGACAGTGCGTTGATGACGTCGGAGGGCATGATCCTCGGCACGCCGACGTACATGAGTCCCGAGCAGGCGCGCGGCAAACCCGTCGATCGACGCACGGACATCTGGGCGTTCGGCTGCGTGCTGTTCGAGTGCCTGACCAGCAAGCGCGCCTTCAAGGGCGACGCCTTCGGCGACCTGATCGTGGCGATACTTGAACACGAGGCCGACCTGGGCGCGCTACCAGCCGGCACGCCGCCGCGCGTGCGCGAGCTGATTGCGCGGTGCTTGATCAAGGATCCGCGCGAGCGCTTGCGCGACATCGGTGAGGCGCGGCTGACGCTGGCCCGACCCGACGAGCACGCAACGAAGCGTAATTCGCGTGCGCCACGGAGCGTGCTGCCTTGGGCACTCGCGCTGGTCGCCACCGCCCTGGCCGTGTTCTTCGCCTGGCACGACGCGGGCAAGGACTCTGGTTTGGAGTCGGCGGCCGCGTCCTCGGCGCGACACCACTTCGAGGCGATGACCTTCGACCAGCAGATCGTCTACAACGCGCGCTTCCTGCCCGACGGCAAGAGCATCGTCTACAGCGCGGCGCGGTCTGGCAACCGACCGGCGGTCTTCGTGCTGCAGCCGGGCGCCAAGGCGCCTCAGTCCGTCGCGCCGTTGGGCACGCACCTGCTCTCGGTGTCTTCGACCGGGGAGCTCGCCGTATTGACCAAGACGAGCTACCTCTACCACCGGGTGCACACGGGAACGCTGGCAAGCATGGCGATCGACGGCTCGCCGCGCGCGCTAGTTGAATCCGTCCAGGACGCCGACTGGGGACCGGACGGCGAGCTCGCCATCGTACGCCGCGTCGCCGGTATGGTGCGACTCGAATACCCGCTCGGCAACGTGCTCTATGAGACGGTCGGCTACGTCAGTGAGCCTCGCGTCTCGGCCGACGGCTCGCGGGTGGCCTTCCTGGATCACCAGCAAGATGCCGACGATCGAGGCAGGGTCAAGCTGGTCGACAAGAATGGGGCGGTCGAGACGTTGACGCCTGAATACCAGGCGCTCGAGGGTCTAGCCTGGACGCCGGATGGGACGCGGCTGCTGTTCTCTTGCGCAGACAGTATTGTGCACCTTCAAGTGCAGATGCACTCCACCGGACTCGTGGCGGGTGACGTGCGCCTCGAGCTCACGGCACCCGGAGAGCTCCTCATCGTCGATGTCGGGGCAGACGGTCGCCTGGCGGTCCTGCGCGAAGAACTGTTCTACGGGGTCGCGGCGCGGCCGCCCGGTGGCGCCGCAGAAGTGGATCTGAGCTGGCTCGATGGCTCGTGGGGCAGCACGTTTGCACCCGACAAGCAGTCCCTCCTGTTCACCACCCATCGCGGCGGCGTGAACTACACGATCGTGGCGCGCCGGCTTGACGGCTCGCCGATCATTACCCTCGGCGAGGGCAACCTCTGCGGCGCGTCTCCCGACGGTCTCTGGGTGACGGGGCATCTGTACGATCCGCCGTCCATCGTGATCTACCCGATGGGAGTCGGTACGTCTCGGCAGCTCGAACGTGGTGGCATCGAGAGTTTCCATGCCGCCATGTGGTTCCCCGATAGCCGGAGCCTCTTGGTTACCGGGAACGAAGCCGGTCGTGCGAGGCGGTGCTACCGCCAGTCGATCGACGGTGGCCTGCCGGAGCCCGTCACGCCCGAGGGCATCTTTGGCGCGCTCTCTCCGTTGGGGGACCGGATCCTGGTGCAAGAGGCTGGCAGCTGGAAGCTCTACCCGCTCGACGGCGGCGAGCCTGAGATCGCCAAGGGACTCACCAGCGCCGACATTCCCTACTGGAGCGAGGACGGCAGATCCGTTCACGTGCATGGAATTGGCGAGGTTCCGCTGCGGCTCAAACGCGTCGACCTCAAGACCGGCGAGCGAACTGCCAGTCTTGTGATCGGGCCCGAGCGGGAAGCCGGAATCGTGCAGTTGCAACTCTCGGCGCCGATTGCCGAGCCTGGTGGCGGCTACTGCTATGCCTACAAGCGGCGCCTGTCGCAGTTGTTCGTCGTTGACGGCGGCAAGTGATCCGAAGCGCGCCTGAGCGATTGCGGTTCATACAGATTCCGCTGCAATGAACACCCTCGCCGCCATGTGCCTTGCATCCCTGACACTGCTCGGCTGCGCAGGGCCAAACCAACTACCCGAATCCGCGGGTGACGCCGCACATCAAAGGCAGCGGCCAGACGATACCGGCCCGAATCCGCCGCTCTCCGAACAGTTAGACGCTGCCCGTCGTTTGACGCCCACGGATTTCAAGCGACGCTATGCCCGCGTCGGCATGCCTGAATCGATGCATAGCACCACGTTCCTCGGCCAGGAGCACGGCAACGCATTCCTGCGCGAGCAACACATGTCCCTGTTCTCTAAAGAGTGGTCGAATCAGGTCTTCTACGTGCCGCTCGAAGAACTCGACGAGCCGTTCCGGGCAACCCTGCCGACCACGGCGAAGTCCAGATGATGGAAGGTGCGGCCAGCACCACCGGCACTCCCACCCAACACGCAGCCGAAGCCACGACGCCCTACATGAAGTAACTGCCAGGGCATCGCGGCTTGGCCTGCGTTGACCGGTATCCCTGACTCCTTGCTACCGGTCGCATTGCAGGCATGATTGTCATCGGCGGCACTTTGAGTTGCTCCGCCGCGAGCGATCCAAGATGGGGAACTTCAAGAGTATGTCAGCCGACGGACACCCTTCGCCTGCTCCAACAAGCGGGCCGGGCTTACTGCGGGTTGGTCTGAGTGTCCTATTGGTGACCGCCGTAGTCGGACTCTGGCTGGTGCCGCCGACTCGCTGGTTCGATACCGCCGCCTATCCCAAACGGTGGGAGTGCGGGTCGTGGGAAGACGCTCTCGGTTGGCTACACATCATCTCCGATTCCGCCGTCTTCGCAGCCTATGTATCGATCCCGGTCGTGCTATTGGTCTTCGTGCGCAAGCGACGTGACATCCCGTTTGCACCAGTGTTCATGCTGTTTGGCGCTTTCATCCTGCTGTGCGGGATCGGACACGCAATCGAAGCGCTGATCTTCTGGCATCCCGTCTACCCACTAGCCGGCATCGTCAAGCTGTTCACCGCAGTCGTTTCGTGCATGACCGTCGTAGCGCTTGTGCGGATCATGCCGGGCGTCATGAAGCTCCCCAACTTGGTGGCGATCAACACTCGGCTCGAGAGTCAGGTCGCAGAACGAGTGCGAGCACAAGAGGAGCTGGCGATCGTCAACGAACAGCTCAAGGCCTCGCAAGCCGACGCAATTGAATTGGCGACGGAATCCAATCGCTTGCGGGCGATGGCCGAACGCTACCTGGTCGAGAGTCGCCAGGCCGAAGCCCTTGCGAAGACAACTGTCGATGCCTCCCCGACTGCCCAGATCATGATTGACCGGGATGGCGGCATCGTGCTCTTCAACCGGATGGCCGAGAAGATCTTTGGGTATCACCGAGACGAACTGCTCGGCAAGCCGATCGAAATACTGGTGCCGCAAGGACTGCGCGATGAGCACGTGGCCCATCGCAACTCCTTCATCAAAGAACCGTTGGCGCGCGCCATGGGCATCGGACGGGACCTGAATGGCGTGCGCAAAGATGGCAGTGAGTTTCCCGTTGAGATCGGTTTGCAGCCACTGCGAATCGCCGACGGGCCGTCGGTGCTCGCCAGCGTCATCGACATTTCCGCGCGCAAGAAAGTCGAACAGAGCCAACGCCGCGATGCCGAAGCTCTTGCCTCGAGCAACAAGGAGTTGGAACGATTCGCCCAATTCGCTTCCCACGACCTGCAAGAGCCGCTGCGCAAGCTGATTTCATTCTCGAGCCTGCTGATTGAGGATCTTGGTGCTGACATTCCAGAAGCTGCAGGCCGCGACCTGAAGTACATCACCGATGCCGCGACGCGTATGCGCTCGCTTGTGCGCGCATTGCTTGAGCTGTCAAGCAGCAGTCGGCGAGAAATGGAGGTGCAAGAAGTCGACCTGGCAGCCTGTGTGCAAGAGGCGATCGAAACTCTCTCCTTGAGGCTTCAGGAGACCAACACCAAGGTCGAGATTGACCCGCTGCCGGCGTGGCAGGGGGACCACACGCTGTTGACGATGCTGTTCCAGAACCTGATCGGCAACGCGATCAAGTTCTGCCCAAAGGACCGGCCCCCTGCCATCCATGTGACGTGCGAGCAGCGCGACGGCCAGACCGTCTTTGGCGTCCGCGACAACGGGATCGGTATCGAGGCCCAGTATGTCGAGGACATCTTCAATCCGTTCCGGCGGCTTCACGCCCGCGACGACTATGAAGGCACGGGGATCGGTTTGGCCATTTGCGTCAAAGCCGTCGAACGACATGGAGGACGTCTCTGGGTCGATTCCGAACCGGGATCCGGATCCCATTTCTTGTTCACACTGGAACATGGATCACTTCACCTCGCACCTCAAGAAGACAGCGGGCAGGCGGAGACCTAGTCGGGTGCTTCGGAAGTTCGTGGCATCAGTCGGCGAGTCATGAGCGCTGCTCGCAAGCCGCGGTGACGATGGCATGTTACCGACATCCTGTCGACGAATCGCAACGCCGCGAGCGGCGTTCAGGGCCGGCGACCTTTGCGCCGAACGTTCGAAACGCCCCACTAGGACGAGCGGTGAGAACGAACCCCTAGCTCGCATGTGCATGTAGCGAGCACGCAACGGGGATGCGGACGAAAGGTAGGGCAACTACTCAGCCGATAGCCCCCGTGAATATGCCGCCTACTCATGCCAATCGCGCTCGCCCAGTCATCCTCCTCGTTGATGACGACCCGCAGGATCAGTATCTCGCATCGCGTGCTTTCCAGGCCAGCGCCGCCGCCCCAGAGCTTCATGTGGTTACCGCTGGTAGCCATGCCATGGCCTTCTTGCGCCAAGAAGCGCCGTTTGCGGATCGGCCTCGACCAGACCTGGTCTTGATGGACCTCAACATGCCCGATCAGCTGGGAACGGATGTGCTTGCCCAGATTCGCAGCACTCCACAGCTCGCCAAGATGC
This sequence comes from uncultured bacterium, assembly GCA_963974725.1. GTDB lineage: Bacteria > Planctomycetota > UBA1135 > UBA1135 > UBA2386. The sequence goes on from CAXBFC010000083.1 coordinate 7,746, forward strand.
CGGTGGTCATGCAGAGCGCCTCCGAACGAGAGGCAGACGTTCGCGCCAGCCGCGCCGCCGGCGCCAATGCGTATTTCGTCAAGCCAATAACAGCCAGAGACATTCCCGCCGTGATGGGTCACATCCAAGACCCCATCCCAAAACGCTGAATGCCGGGATCTGGCTCAATGGCCGATGCTCAGGTCGGGGAGTTGGGAATCAGCGGCTGCGCGTTGGCGGCAACACCACAACCTCAAGCCAATAGTCTTGCAGCGTGGAAATCACCTTCGAGAACTGGCCAATGTCCACGGGCTTCACGACATACCCAGTTGCACCTAGGTCGTAGCTCTTCAACACATCAGATTCCTGATCGCTCACCGTCATGACGATGATCGGAATCGACTTCATCTCGGGGTGCTGTTGAAGCTCTGCCAACACCTCGCGCCCATCCTTCTTTGGCATGTTGAGATCCAACAACACGAGGTCAGGCCGAGGTGAAGTCGCAGGGTCAACGTAGTTACCGCGCCGCAGGAGGTAATCGAGGGCTTCCTCACCGTCGACAACCATGTGCAGTTCGTTGCGGATCTTAGATCGCTGAAACTCCCGCTGTGTCAACTCACGATCGCCTGGATCGTCGTCAACCAGGAGTATCACCGCCGCTCGGCCCGACCCATGCGTCATGGACGCCGAGACTATCATAGTAAGTGTGGTCTTGCGTGACTTCTCAACTGGCCAGAGCTACGAACTCTTATCGCGAGACAGCGGGGTCAGCTTCCATCCCATGAACCCGAACAGGATCGTCATCAAGATGCTGACCCAATTGAAGATGCAGAACGGAGCGTAGGCCAGCACCGCAACTCCGAGGACGCCACTCTGAGCAACGCCGCAGGTGTTCCACGGAACCAATACCGACGTGACGGTGCCGCTGTCCTCGAGCGTGCGGCTCAGGTTCTCCGGCGCCAGATCATGGTCCTTGTAGGCGTCAGAGAACATCTTGCCTGGCACAACGATCGCCAAGTACTGATCCGACGCCGTGATGTTGAAGAACACGCATGTGCCAGCAGTCGTGGCGATGAGACTGCCCACCGAACTGACCATGCTGAGCAGTGCATCGGTGATCCGCTTCAGCAGCCCACAAGCCTGCATGACACCACCGAACGCGAGCGCGCAGACTACCAACCAGATGGTATTCAACATGCCGCTCATGCCGCCAGCCTTGAGCAGGCCGGTGAGGGCCGATTCGGTATCGGGAGTCGCGAGCCCTGCAGGGATGGCGATCACGGTCTCCTGCATCATGGAGGCCATGAAGGCGATGTAGGATTGCTCGAAGTAGTTGCTCAGGGGTTCGCCGCCATGGGCAGCCGTGGCCACCTGCGCTACGACCTCCGGCTGGAAGATCAGCGCGAAGATCCCGCCAAGGATGGATCCGGCCATCAAGGCCGGAATCGTAGGCACCTTCTTTGCGATCAAGATGATCACAGTCACCGGCACGAGAAACAGAATCGGCGAGATGTTGAACGTCTGGCTGATGACGTTCGTGAGTTCTTCCACTCGTGCTGGGTCGTAGTCGCCTGACCCGGTAAATCCGACGATGGTGTAGACCACGATCGCAATGCTGATACTCGGCACGGTCGTCCACACCATGTGCCGGATGTGCGTGAACAGATCTGTGCCAGCAACCGCCGGCGCCAGGTTCGTGGTGTCACTCAAGGGCGACATCTTGTCGCCGAAGTACGCGCCAGAAATGATGCTTCCGGCAATCCATCCTTCCGAGAGTCCCAGTGCTTGGCCCATGCCAAGTAGACCAATGCCAACCGTGGCAATCGTGCTCCACGAACTGCCCGTCGCGATGCTGACCACAGCACAGATGATGCAACTGGCCATCAAGAAGATCTCGGGGTTCAAGACCTTGAGGCCGTAGACGATCATGGCCGGGACGACGCCACTCATCAGCCACGTGCCGCTCAGTGCTCCGATCAAGAGAAGGATGAACACTGCACCCAACGCGGATCCAACACTCTCGATGATGCCATCATGAATGAGCGTCCACTTGCGACCATTCGTGATGCCGATGATGCCTGCGACCCCAGCTGCAAGAAGCAGCGCGATCTGGTTGCTGCCATAGCTTGAATCTTCCCCAAAGAAGATGGCATTGGCGGTCAACAACCCGAGCAAGACGATGATCGGAAGGAACGCCTGCAACAGGTTTGGGCGAGGAAGAGCGCTGTCTTGGTCGGCGGGCACGGGCATCCTGAGCTTCGGCGTGAACGGTGGAAGGCAATCCGTGCACACAGCTTGGAAGGGCCAGCCATGATTACAACTGTTCGTTGTTATCTAGCAAACGGCACCGCATCGAAAGCCTGTCGCATCCACGCTGCACAGCCCCACACTGCGCATTGCTGCACACATCCTCGATGCGCGGATTCGCAAACTTGCGGTTGGGCGGTGGGCTTGATGTATCACGCCGTGAACTGCTCCGGGCCGGCTGTGTTTCGCACGCGCAGTTCCTCCGTCGCCAAGTGCGAATCACGCTAGCAATCTGAACACAGCTTCGAGCCCGCGCCTTGCTCCTGGTCGTCGACCAGTGCAACGCGCCAGACTCTTTGTCGACTCACGCATCACACCTGCGGTTTCTTCTCCAGCGAGCGGCCGCCTCGTTGACGGTGCTGCGGATTCGATTCTTCCGCCAGCTCTCCAGATGGCGCGGCTAGCGACTACCATGGGTGCCCAGCCAAATGGCTGCCCCCAAGTAACCAAATCACTCAGCATGCGAAAGCTACATCTTCTTGCTGCGGCCCTCGCGACGGCCGCATTCGCCTCGGCTCAATCGTCGATCACCACTCTCTTCGCTGGCGGCAACGGGCTCGGCAGCGGTTCGACGATCTACTGCGACGTCACCCTCAATGTGCCGCTGCTGTTCAGCAGCATCGATGTGAACTCCTCGGCAGCAATAGGCGCTACCGGCACGATTGATATCTACTGGACGATCGGCACCTACGTCGGCAACGACACCAACGCGGCCGCCTGGACGCTTGGTGGCTCCGGCGCCGTTACCTCGGCTGGCTCGGGCCAGCCTTCGCCATGCGCGTTTACGCCGTTTGCGCTGCCAGCAGGTAACTACGGGTTTGCGGTAGTGTTCAACGCCATCGGCCAGAACTACACCAACGGCAATGGCTCGGCGACTCCTGGCAGCGGCACCAACCAAACCTACTCGACCCCCGAGATGACGCTGCTCGCCGGCGCCAGCGCAGGCGGTCCTCCCGGCACAGCGATCTGCTGCCTGCCACGAGTCATCAACTGCAACTTGTACTACCTGCCCTCGGGCTCAGGCACCCTTGCCACCAACACGACGGAAGGTGTTGGTTGTGGCGGCAACCCAATGGGCGATGGAACGGCCTACGAGTTGTTCACGGCCGCCGCTCCATCTGATCTTAGCAACACCGGCCACACCTACCTGTGGACCGGCGTCGGCTATGTGCTCATTGATGGCGCTGGCCCCATCGTGGCGCCAGTGGGCACACCAACCCCGTTTACCGACGACCAGACGCAGGCGATTGCGTTGCCGTTCGGGTTCCCGTGCCCACCAGGCCTCGTCAATGACATCTACTTGTGCTCCAACGGCTGGCTGTCGTTTGAGCAAACGACCAGTGCAGACCTGTCCGAAAGTGTTGCCGATCTGCTGAACTTGTTCTCGCGCCTCGCATTCCTTTGGGATGACCTCAACCCAGCGGCGGGCGGCACGATCCACGCTGAGGCAGTCGGCACCAACGAATTCCACATCACCTTCACGAACGTGCCGGAATTCGGTACCGCAGCCGGCTCCAACACGTGCCAGGTCGTGCTGTTCGACTCGGGCACAATCGAAGTTCGTTACGGCGCTTGCTCGGCTCCGGACGTGCTCACCGGCTTGTCCTCCGGCAACGGCGCGACCGACCCCGGCCCATCGGACTACTCCGACCTGGTCAACATCGGTCCGGTGATCTTCACAACCGGCTTCGGCCCGTTCTTTACCAACCTCAGCATGGCGGCAACCAGTCGCCCGATCCTCGGCACGAACTGGGATCTCGAGGTTGACGCCATCCCGCCCGGAACCGTTGCCGGCGTCAGCTGGTTTGGCGCCTCCAACCCGAACATCGCGGACCTGACATCGCTCGGCCTGCCTGGCTGTGGTCTCTATGCCAACCTCGACTACATCATTGGCCCGTGGGTCCCGACTGGGTCGACCTACTCATACAACTTCGTAATCCCCGCCGCCCCGGCCAGCCTGGTCGGCTTCAACCTGCACACGCAGTCCGCCCTGGCGACGCTCCCGGCCCCGAATGCATTCGGATTCGAAACGACGAACGCAATCAAGGGCACGCTCGGCGACTTCTAGTCGGCCGTGGCACAACGCCTGATTGCGCGGCTCGTGTCGATCGATGAACGCGAGTCGCTATCTGGCTAGATCAGCGGTCCAGCCTTCGTCGATCAGGCCTTCGTCAGACGCAGCTTTGGCAATCGCTGAGGCGGCGCTGAGGATCGACTCGGAACCGAATGCGAGGTCGCGTGCGAACGTGGCGCGCAAGCAAGCGCGGCCGCGCGCGTCAGCTTCCTTGCGGGTCGCCGTGGCGCGAAAGCCCGCGGCGAGCAACACACTGCGGACAGCCTCCATTGGCTCCGAACTGCGGGCACGCATCGTGGCGCGAAAGATGACCGCGTCGCCCCACCGTCGGCCGGCCACACGCAGCTCCGCCAGCTTGGTCAAATCCCGCTGCTCGCGGCGCGCATTCCAGAAGTCGATGCTCGCGACCTTCGCCTGATCCAAGTCGAGTGAAAATGCGCCGCGTCGGGTTGCCACGATCTGCGCGGCGAGCAGGCGCTGAATCGGAGTCAGCAGGGTGAAGTGATCGTCGCGACGCAGCAGCAGCGGCCGGACTCGCGAATTGTCGTTGGCCTCGACGAGCTTCGCGAGATCCTCGCGGTTGCCACCGTAGCCTTCAAAAACGAACGTCGGCGAGGTGATGGCATTCAGGTAGTGCAGCGGCGAACGCAGCCGCCACTCGCGCGCGTCGGCGACATCGAACGGCCACTGCCGATCGCCGTAGTCGACCAGCTCGAGCAGCGGACCGAACGAGAACACCGCGCGGAACATGTCGGTCGACTCCGCGACTAGTAGCGCCAGTGTGCCGCCGGTGCTGTGGCCGCCGAGGTAGACGCGCTCTGGGTCGACGCCAACGACCTTCTTGAGGTAGCGCGCTGCTGCCAGCACATCGTCGACCTCGCCAAAGTACGCCTCCTGGTTGCCCGGATTGCCCGCGGTACCTCGCACCGTCGGAATCAGCAGCACGACTCCTGCATCGAGGAATGCGCGTGCCGTCTGGTCGTTCTCTGGCGGAGCATCACGCCAGATGTCGGCGCCACCGCGCGCGGCCGGAAAACCACCGGTCAGCCAGACGATCGCGGGCCGTGTGACGTCGCCGGGCTCAAAACAGCTCAGGTATGCTGCGTTGGCACCTTGGGGCGCCGCATAGCGAACCAACTTGAATCGCTCAGGTGGCGGCGTGGCCGGCTGTTCCTCGACACGGCGCTCGACGACGAGTCGCGTCGTAAAACCGCGACGTGCCGAGGGCAGGTCTGGCCCGGGCACGGCCTGCTGGAACGAAACCGCTAGCAACATCGAGGACGAGGAAGCTGCGAACGCGCAGATCGCTGGGAGGATCATGGACATGGTCAAAGCAGACGAATCGCTGCGATCGCCGGACGGTTCTGGAACTAGCGCGACACGCTGAGACCCAACGTGGCGCGGCCGGATCCTAGCCGCGGGTCACGCGCCGGAATCGAAGCAGCGTGCGCTCCCCATTCTTGAGCACCAGCAAGTCGCCAGCGACCAACGCCAGGTCCGCCAAAGCAAGCGCCTCAAGAAACGAAGTCTCGAGTTGCATGGCATCGCGCGTGCCCATCATGCGCGTGCCGGCCACCGGCCCGACGCCAAAGCTGCCCTTCGTCGCGTTCTCGGTAGTCAGCGTGGTCTGGTAACGGTTCACCCCCGAGGTGCCTCCAACGCGACCGTCGCGTTGGATTGCGAGCGTTGGAATCTTCGCCCCAACCGGCACTTCGCCAGCGAACTGCCAGGTTCCAGCGAGGTCATCGAGTTCGGCCGGTCGAGCTTGCTGCATGGCACACGATGTAATCAACAGCAGAGAGAGCACATGGAGACTTCGGATACGGGGCACGCTTACCTCCGGACGATTAAGGAGAACAATAGGACGACTGAAATGTCGACAACCATAGCGGCGGCACGCACCAACCCAAACGGACTGACGGCGCGCATGACCAGCCACGCGCGACCGTTCGGAACGGACCGCAACGTTCTGTTCTCTCGAACGCCACATCGGCGAACACCACGTGCACGTCAGCACGGTTGACGGGCACATTGCCCGAGCGCTTGTTCCGGCCGGTTGACGTCGACGTCGCACGCGCCGATTCTTGGACAATGCTGCGCATTCCTCAGGCATGGTCGGTTGTGCTCGTGCTATCGACCTTCTCTCCGACACTGGCTGTGGCGCAACGAGTCGCCGAGCGGGCGACGGACTTCGTGCCGCTCGACTACACCAAGGTCGATCGCACCATCAAGAAGCTGCCGCCATTCGTCGCGGAGCCGCTGCACGCTCTGTTCGTATTCGGCGAGAAGGGGCAGGTTCGCATGTGGGCCGTGCTCGACAAGTCGACCGCCGAGTTGCCTTACTACGACACGCTCTACTTCGACAAGAACGCCAACGGTGACCTGACCGATCCTGGTGAACGCATCACGACCAAGTTCGACGAGAAGCGCGCCCGGGCGGGCGTGGCGATCAGCCTGAAGATCAACAAGCTACCGATTCCCGGCACGGATCTCGTGCATGAGGATCTTCTGATCAGCACGGTTCGCAAGACGGGTCGCACCGGCATCTGGTTCCGCATGAAGTGGGATGGACACACCGAGATGTCCGGTGGCTATGGCCTGCGCGGTAGCAACGTCACCAACTGGACCAAGTCGAAGGACAGCGCGCCGATTCTGCGGCCGACACCACTGGCGCCGATGTCGTTTGCGACCTGGGGCGACGACAAACTCGTGTTGAAGATCGGCGGCAGCACCCACGTCAACGTGATCGCCGGCAGCAGGGGCAGCGGGCCAGATACACTGGCGGTGGTTGACGAGAACTTCCTCGACCTTGAGAAGGAAGAACTGTGGGTGACCGTCATCGGCAAAGATGCCGATGGCAAGCCGCTGGAAACGCGCTCACGCTTCAAGGAGCACTGTTGAGGCATCCTCTACGACGACTCGGTCCGAGTCGACGCGGCGATGCAACCGGGCAAGGCCATTCTGCGAGTCGAGCTGGTTTCGCCAATACGTGAATGCCTGCCGACGGAAGTCCCCGTGGAGTTAAAGACGTCGAGTTGAAGACTTCGAGTTGAAGCGATAGGCGATGTCCGCGAGCCTCTGAACGCCACGAGCAACGCGGGTAGGGGCTGGGCAGCGGTCGAAGATGTTGTTTCTGTGCCTGGCACGGTACCTACCGATAGCGGAGGTAGAAGCGGTTGACGAAGAGCTCTTGTGGGTCGAAGCGGCGCTTGGCCTCGAAGAACTCTCGCGCCATCGGGTAGGCCTCTGCAAATTGCGCGTCGGTGCCGTGCAGCCGATAGGGCAGGTAGTAGCAGCCGCCATGGGCGAGCGCGCTGTCGATTACGGACTCGGTGAATGCAGCCATCACGCGATCGGCCTCGTCGTTGCGGGCCATGCTGAAGAGCAACACCAACGCGATCATGTCCGTTCGCGCGTAGCGCAGAAAACTGGTCTGGTCGGCTCGCACATCGCGCACCGTCACATTGAGGAGATCGACGTCGTGCTGCTTCACGGCCAGACGCAGCTCCGTCAGGAATGCTGCAAGCTCCGGCTTGGGCACGAAATACTCGTGCAGGATGTCACTCCAGTCCGCCTTGCGGTTGCCATAGACCTCACAGGATTCGGACAACAGTTGGTTGCGAGTAAACGGCTCGCCGTTCATCAACTGCATCGCCGCCCTCTCCATCGTCCAACGTAGCCGCTTGCCAAAGTCGCTACCGACGGAGGCGCGAAACACCGTGCGACGCACTCCTCCCAAGGCTGGTGCCTCGATCTCGGACAAGAGTTGCGGCGCACGTTCGGTGCGGATGAGTTGCCCTAGAATGGCATCGTCGAAGCGACTACCGGGTGAGATCCCGAGACGGCCAAACAACAATCCAACACCCTGCAGGGCTTCGGCCGGCGGCGGAAACGCCGCGATGAAGTCCTCTTTCGAAAGCGTCTCGATGCGCATCGTGTAGGCAGCGTTCTTGACGACGGACAGATCCACATCCAGGATGACGCCGAACAAGCCGTAGCCGCCGAGCACCAGGGCAAACAGCTCAGCGTTCTCTTGTCTCGAGCAGCGCAAAACCTCGCCCGCCGCATTCATCAACCGCAACGCCAACACCGTGTGTGCAATCGGCGGACAACCAGGTTGCCATCCATGGCAGTTCACACTGATCGAACCACCGACCGTGAAGTCTGAGTTGGACTGCATCACCTTCGGCGCATAGCCGAGTGGGTCCAAATAGTGAATCACGTCGATCCAACGCGCCCCCGCCTGCACCGTCAATACCTGCCGCGATGCGTCGAGCTGCATGGCTCGAAACGGCCGCATGTCGATCTGCACTCCACCCGGCGCGATGCTGTGGCCGCCCATGCTGTGTCGAGCGCCACCAATCGACACCGCCACCGACTGCTTGACCGAGTCGCGCAACACGGCGCGCAGATTGCGCACGACCTCGTCAAAACTGCCCTCACAGCGATGTATGCCGCGCAGCTTCGCCTCTTCAAGGCCACTGGCATCATTGCTCGTGCCGGGGCGAAGCGGCACCCGCTGATCGCTGTCGGTCAGCATCTCGGCGACCAGAAAGATGGTCACAATCGCCACCGGTGCCAACACCACCATCGCCACAATCAGCAGCAGGCGCTTGCGGCGTGATCTCCGCTTGGCAGTCACTTGAGATGTTATTTCTGTGCCTGGCACGGTACCTGTACCTACTAGACAACCGGTGTGCGCATCGTGACGAACTCTTCAGCTGAGGTCGGATGAATTCCAATCGTCGCGTCGAAGTCAGACTTCGTGGCGCCCGCCTTGATGGCGACCGCGAAGCCCTGTGTGATTTCGCCCGCATCGGGCCCGACCATGTGCAACCCGACAACTCGGTCGCTCTTCCGGTCGACGATCAGCTTCATCAAGGTCTTCTCCTTGCCCGCGGTGAGGGTGTGTTTGAGGGCTCGGAAGGTCGACCGATAGACATCGATCTCACCGTGTTCTTTGCGAGCTTGCTCTTCTGTTAGCCCAACGGTTCCGACCGGGGGCTGCGAGAACACGGCCGCCGGAACGTTCTCGTGACTCGGCGCGCGCGGTTTGTTCGCGAACAACGTGTCAGCCAGACAAACGCCTTCGTGAAGGGCTACGGGCGTGAGGTTGATGCGATTGGTGACATCCCCGATCGCCCAGATGCTTGGCACGTTGGTGCGCGAATACTCGTCTACTCGGATCGAGCCATCAGCCGCCATCTCGACGCCAACATCCTCGAGTCCGAGGTTCGCGACGTTGGGGTGGCGCCCGGTCGCGAACAGGATCAGGTCCGCATCCATGGTCGTGCCGTCGGTGAGCGTTGCGCGGATTCCTCCATCCCGCTTGCCCGCACTCAGCTGTTCGATGGCGGTCACGTTGCTATTGAAGCGCAAGTCGATGCCGCGCCCTCGAATCTGTTCTGCCAAGTGCTGGCGAACGTCTTGATCGAACCCGCGCAGAAACAGCTCGCTGCGGTAGAGCTGCGTCACTTCGACCCCGAGCCCATCAAAGATGCACGCGAACTCGACGGCGATGTAGCCGCCGCCCACGATGATTGCCCGCTTGGGCAATTTATCGAGAGAGAACAGCTCATTCGAAGTTACCGCAAACTCCGCGCCCGGAATCTCCGGCACGGTCGGCCAACCACCGGTCGCCACAAGGATGTTCTCGGTCGTGTAGCGCTCGCCTGAGACCTCGACCGTATGCGGGTCCACGATGGTCGCGCGGCCAGGCACATGCCGAACGCCGGCGTTCTCGAGAAGGCTCTTGTAGATGCCGTTGAGACGCTCAATCTCCTTCGTCTTGTTGTCCCGCAGCGTCGGCCAATCAAAGGAAACGTCGCCAACGGACCAGCCGTAACCGGCGGTCATGTCGTGGACCTCATCCCGAAAATGCGAGGCATAAACGAAGAGCTTCTTGGGCACGCAACCCACGTTCACACAGGTGCCACCGAGGTAGCGATCCTCGGCGACCGCGACTCGCGCACCTCGTTGTGCAGAAAACCGCGAAGCACGCACGCCGCCCGAACCCGCACCGATCACGAAGAGGTCAAACTCACGATCTGCCAACTTGTTCTCCTTTGCACTACTGCCCGTTGCGAACAGCGAACGACCATCGCTTCTGTCACACTCGGCAGTGTCGGCGATTTCATCTGCGGCTCAGACCATCCGAACCCACCCACCGACTGTGACGCCGCGTCGGTCCGCGGTCAACGCATCGGATCGAGGAATCGATCACGACCCAGTTGCCGCGAATGATCACTGCGTGCCGACTTGCAGCGCGCGCTCGCGGTTTAACGCCGGCTCAGGCCTGAGCTTCCGGTGCGAACTCAGCCGCGGTCTCATCGATCGGGCGGTTTGCTCGACGCAAACGCAGCAGGAAGCGCGCGCCACCGCCTTCGCGATCCTCGTAGTCGACGCTACCGCCGTGCGCGATCGCGACTTCCCGAGCAATCTTGATGCCGATACCGATGCCTTGCGGCTTATCGGTCAGGACTTCGCCACCTTGGCGGAACGAATCGAACACTGCATCGAGATCGTCCTGCCGAATGCCTGGCCCGCGATCTTCGACGCCAATCCACACGGACTCGCCGTCGCTACCCAATGAGATGTCGACCACGCTGTTCGGTGGACTCCACTGCCAGGCGTTGTGCATCAGGTGATAGAGCGCCTCAACGATTCGCTCTCGATCGCCTCTCAGTGTCAGAGTGACGTCGCGCTGAATGTGCAGGTCGACATGCTTGAGCGCCTTCAGACTGGTGACTCGCGAACGAGCCTCGCTGCAGGCGGCGACGAGGTCAACGCGCGACACGGTCCAGTTGGTGCGATCGCTGGTCAACGATGCGAACTCGAGCGCAGCACTGATGCGGCGCCCCAGCCGCTCAGACTCGGTCAGGATGGTGGCGAGGAACTCCTGTCGCTCTTCGTCAGACACCTCCCCGCCGAACTGTTGCAACAGCTCCGCGGTCGACTGGATGCCGCACAACGGTGTGCGCAGCTCGTGACTGATCGACATCAGGAAGCCGTCCTTGGCCCGACTGGCGGCTTCTGCGTTGGCGGCCTTCTCGGTCACCTCGGACACCAGATTCTGCAAGGTCTCGGCCATCGAATTGAACGAGAGCGCCAGGCGACCGAGCTCGTCTTCGGTCTGCACTCGAACGCGGGTCGACAGCTCTCCTTCGCGCAGGCGATTCGACGCGTCCATCAGCAAGTGCAGCGGCTTCGTCAGTTTGCCTGCCGTGCGGGTCGCGAACCAGATGCCAACCATCGTCACGAGCAGGCCCGCGAGCACTAGAAAGCTCAGGGCCTGGTCACGCAGTTGCAAGATCACATCGACATCATGCGTGAGGAATGCAATGCCGGCGTCCGGATGCAACTGGACCGCAAGGCCCGAGGTCTGGTGGCCATTCGCGGTGATGACAACGGTCTGGCCATTGGGTGGCAGGGACGCGTGCTGCAATCGCGCAAGGTCGTTGGTTGCCAACAGGTCCGACGGCTGCGCATGCCACGACTCGCCGAGCTTTTGGCCCGCATGCATGAGGATCAAGTCGCGGCCGACGATGCGGCCAATGCTCTCCGCGGTCGATCGATCGATGCGTTCGCCACGCACGAGTACGCCATACACAACATCGCTCTGGATCAGCGGGGCCATGCCGACCATGACCAGACCTCTTTGGTGAGGCCAGATGTGTTCGCTGGCTTCGCCGCGCAGTGCCGCAGCCATGCCGCGTTGGTCGGCGAGGCCCTGGCCAGGCGACCAGCCACTGCCGCGACACCCGAGAATCTCGCCGTCGGTGTTGACGACCGCGAGCAGTGGCGCAGCAAAGTTACGCTGGATCTCGTCGAAGCCGTCTTCGAGCGTCGCCTGATCGACACCTGGGATCGTGGCCAATGCCAACAACAGCGGCGTGTCCGCTAGGAAGCGGGTCTGATCGAGCAGTGCGCCCCGGCGCTGCGAAATCGTTGCGCGCAGACTCTCACGCCCGGCCGCTACGTTGCGGGCCAGTTCGCCGTCCGCGAAGCTGTCGGCACGGATCGCAAACACCACCACAGCGACCGCCACGAATGCGACGATCAGCGTGGTAGTACCTAGTATCAGTCGACCGCGGACCCCGAGCAACATGTCAGTAGCTAGACCGGTACTTGCGACCGTGCTTGTTGGTGTGAAGAACGACGGACTTGGTCTGTCGCACGGTGATCGCGATGGGTTTGGCCACGCTACCTTCGCATCGCACGACCTGCGGTTTGACGTCCGCGAGCGGATGCCAGACTCGCAGTCGGTATTCCCCGTCGGGAACATCGGGTATCGACCAGAAGCCGTCGGCCTCAGTCACCGCGGCGTAGCGGTTCTCAAGCACAAGCACATCCGCCGCCATGTCACGATGGATGTTGCAGTGCACCCGAACGAGGCCGGTCTGGTTGAGCACGACCTTGCGTTCCTTGCCCTTGCCGTAGGTGCCGAGGTCGAACGGATTGCTGCGCGAGCGCGAGAATACGTTGTGAAAGACGACGTCGTTGTTGGGGAACCGGACCGTCGTGCCAACGGTGACCACGAGCACAGGCGGCAAGAACTTGCGACCTTGTTGTGAGATCGTCGGCTTGCGCGGCAACGGACCAGCGGGCTTGAGTTCGCCTTCGAGAAACACCACCGCACCGCTCATGTCCTCGCGCGGCTTGCCGTCCTTGCTCAGAATCTTGAGGTTGCCGAACAGCGCGTTGTTGCGATTGGGGAAGATCCCGCGAACGTCATTGTCGGTGCGATTCTGGAGGTGGCACGCGGTGCACGCAGCTCGCAAGCGTGACATATCAAACTCGTCGGTAGCGGCCGTGCCGTCGTTGCGACTCATTGCCGTTGCCGATTCCTCGATCGCTTGCAACCAGACTGATGCCGGTTTGCGCTGTGGGTGTTGGGCCGATGGGTCGCGCAAGCTGGCAATCGTCTGCCGGATCGCGGCGAGTGGCCGTTGGAACTCGTGACGCGCACCTTGCGCGATCGCGTTCTGCAACTCGTTCACGGCCTCGGCTAGCACTTCCATGTGAGTCGCCGTCGGAGCTTCGGGCTCCTGGGCAGCACAGATTGCTGTCAGGCAGGTCAATATCGTGAGTCTCAGCATGGATGGACCTCAGAAGGACAGCACGAACTCGGCTGCTACGAAGTTGCGGGTGTCGTTGCGCAGCCCGCTCAGCGCGGTTGCCTCAAAGTAGTCGAAACCGCCTTCTACCTTGGCGATCACACCCGGTGCGAAGGTGTGGGTGACGCCGACGGCGACTCGCTGCGCCCGCATCTGGTCGAAACCATAGGTGGCAATGCCATTGCCGTAAGGTCGCCCGTCGAACTGGTAGCCTTCGTTGTTGTCAAAGGTGCCGACACCGCTCCAGCGCAGCGTCGTGCGCCAGGAAGTCGAGAACGCGTACGAGGGCTCGAGCATCCACCAACCGAACTCGCGGTCAAACGTGTCGACGTCGTCGTCGATCTGTGCGATGCCGACCGAGGCTTGTACATCGAAGCCACGACAAACAGTCCATTTGGCGTCGAGGCTGCCCAGTGCCGCGCCGATCGACGTGCTGGGACTCGCGCCAGAGACGCCACCGCCCACCGGCGTCAACACGCCACCACTGAAGCAGATAGCCGTGGCCTGAGTGTCGTGGACGTAGTGGCCGCTGGCGCTCAGGTAGAGCCCTTCGCAAGGGTTCGTGTGCACCCGCGCGGTTATGGCAGGCGAGACGCCGTTTGTTGAGAAGCGGTCGTAGGAGCCTTCGGTCACGGACAATGCAAAGCCACTCGTGCCGTTGTCGCCGAACAGCATAATGCCTTCGTCCCATCGGTACGGCATGGCGATTGGCAACGCGATCAAGTGGTTGATCGGTGCATCCTCTTGCAGATAGTACTCGCCAAAGGGCAGGTTGAACCGCCCGATCTTCAGCCCCAAGCTGCCCTCACCAGAAGGGC
>CAXBFC010000084.1:0-22024 GCA_963974725.1 uncultured bacterium
GAAGACGAAGAGCGACGCTTCATCATCATCGGTCACGAAAGCAACACGACGCAAAGCAAGGAATCGCTGAAGGCGAGCCAGCTCGTTGCCTACGACAAGTTCACCGGCAAGCGCGCGTGGTCTTCCGACAATTGGCTGGACGGCGAGAGCGGGCTTCGACAGGTCACGTTCCTCGCGGCACCAACGGTGTTCGGTGAGCGTTTGATGTTGCCGTCGATTCGCAAGGACGCCTACACGCTTGAGTGTCTCGACCGCCGCACCGGTGAGCCGCTGTGGCACACGCCGTTGCACGCTGGTGGCTCACCGTTTTTCAAGGCGCCCGGTTGTCCGGTCGTTGTGCAAGGTGGCATCGCGTTCGTTGCGACCAACGCTGGCTGTGTTGCTGCGGTTGATGCATTTGCCGGCGACCTGCGTTGGATTCGCAGATACGAACGACACGACTCGGCTCACAAGACCTTCAAGAAGAAGAAGCCGCGCGCCAACCAGCGCTTCAACGGCTACAGCAATCAGTTCACGCAGGCATTGCTCGATAGCTTCTTGCCGAGCGACATGATCCTGCACGATGGCTTGTTGATTCTGGCGCCGTGTGATGGAGAAGCGCTACTCGCAATCGTTGCTGCCACCGGCCAGCTTGCCTGGATGCTCGACGGGCGCACGCGATACGCGCCATACGGGCGATTGACCGAAATCGTCGGTCACGACGACAAGCAGTTGTTCGCGTTGTCGGATTCGCACCTGGTCAGTATCGAACTCGAAGGCGGACTGGTTCGTTGGATGCAGCAGCTGCCGAGCTGGTCGGGTCCGAAGTACTCTGGTCGCGGCCGAGGACTCGTCGCGAACGGCAAGGTGATCGTGCCAAACATGCGCGAATTGTTGGTGTTCGATGCGAACAACAAGGCGCCGATGCGCCGGTTGCATCTCCCCGACTTTGATGAAAGCCGCGAGCCGCTCAACGGTAGTTGCCACGTCACCATCAACGGGCCTTGGTTGGCCGTTGGCTATCAAGGTGGCGTTGAGGTCTACAGCACTGCAGACGCACTCGGTCAACTCGCCGCCAACACCGCCGACCCGCTGCGCAAGGCATCGTACCTGACGAAGAGCGGTTCGCCGCAGCAAGCGGAGAAGGTCTTGGCGGAGGCGATTGCATCCAGTGAGAACGACAAGGAGCGCACCCGCGCGGCCAAGCAATTGCTAGCACTGGTCTCGGGTCGCGCGGAGAGTCTGGCTCGCGATGGCAAGCTCCCGGCGGCATTGCAGGCGATGGACGGAGTTCGCGACTTGCTCGCGAATCGCACGGTCCGCCTTAACTGGCACTTGGCGCGCATTGAAATCTGCAAGGATGCAGGCGACATGCGGGCTCACGAAACGGAACAACAGAGTCTTTACGACTACATGGAGGGTCGAGGATGAGGATCGCTTGTCTAATCATGGCTGCCGGCATCACTGCCCCAGTAAGCCTCTCGGCGCAAACCGCCGCATACCCACCAGGCGTTACGCCGGAGATCCACAATTCCATTCAGCGTGGACTCAAGTGGCTTTCGAACAGCATGGCCAACGATGGCAGTTGGCGGAATTCGGGCGGCTACGGTAGCTATCCGGCCGCGATGACTGGTATCGCTGGCATGGCGTTGATCGCTTCTGGTTCGACCCCAACGCGTGGGCAGTATTGGCAAGAAGTGCGCAAGTCCGTTGGTTTCTTGATGAAGAATGCGGATGCCAACACCGGGGTCATTTCGATTCCGGCAGAAGAAGGCCGCAGCATGTATGGCCACGGCTTCGCGACGCTTTACCTCGCGTCGGCGTATGGCATGGAAGAGGACTTGCGCAAGCAAGCGAAGCTCAAGCGCGTGCTCGACAAAGCTGTCGGGCTGATCGCTTCGGCGCAGTCGTCCGCTGGCGGGTGGATCTACACACCCGATTCCAACAGCGATGAAGGCAGCGTCACCGTCACCCAGATCCAAGCGCTGCGTGCCTGCCGTATGGCGGGCATCGTGGTCGACAAGAAGGTCATCGATAAGTCGGTCGACTACATCAAGCGCTGCCAGAACGCGGATGGCAGCATTCGCTACAGCCTCAACTCCGGCGGCGACGGTCGTCCGGCGATCACCGCTGCCGGCGTGGCCGTTCTCTACAACGCTGGCGTTTACGACGACCAACCGTTCGTCGACAAGGCCGTGCAATACTGCAAGAAGCGCATCAAGACGTCGGTCAACAACACCGGCCACCACTACTACGCGCAGCTGTATTGGAGCCAGGCGCTCTACCAGCGTGGCGGCAAGGACTGGGACGAATACTACAAGAGCATGGCTGCCTGGTTGATGAAGCAGCAGAGCAAGGATGGAAGTTGGCAGGGTGACGGTGTTGGCACCGTCTATGGCACTGGGATCGCGTTGACCATCCTGCAACTCCCCTACTCCTTCGCCCCGATCTACCAGCGCTAGCGCGTGCTCACGATGTTGCCAATCCGCTGTAAAACCAAACTGGCCGCCGCGCTGTTGTCGCTCTTTGCGGGGCAACTGACAGCTCAGTCAGTTGTAACGGCGAGCCTGCCACCTGGCGTGACCCCGGAGATTCAGGTCGCCATCCAGCGCGGGCAAGCGTGGTTGAACAGCAACCAGGCGAGCGATGGTAGTTGGCGCAATGGCGGTAGCCACGGCAGCTACCCGGCCGCGATGACGGCGATGGCTGGCATGGCCACGCTGGCAGGTGGATCGACTTCCACTCGCGGCAAGCATTGGCAACAAGTGCGCAAGGCGACCGAGTGGTTGCTCAAGCGTGTCGATGCCAAGACTGGCTACATCTCGCTCGGCCAACAGGAAAGCCACGGCATGTATGGCCATGGCTTCGCGACGTTGTTCTTGGCTTCCGTCTATGGGATGGAAGAAGACCAGCGCACGCAGAAGCGACTGAAGCGCGTGCTCGATGGCGCAGTCGCCTTGATCAGCGATTCGCAGTCCGCTGCCGGCGGATGGTACTACCAGCCATCGAGCAACGATGACGAAGGCAGTGTCACCGTCACGCAGATTCAGGCACTGCGCGCTTGCCGCATGGCTGGCATCGTGGTCGACAAGAAGACGATTGATCGCGCCGTCGATTACATCAAGCGCTGCCAAAACGAAGATGGCGGTATTTGCTACAAACTGAGCATGCGCGGCTCGTCGAGCAGGCCGTCGATCACGGCCGCTGGCGTGGCGGTTCTCTACAACGCTGGCGTCTACGACGACCAACCGTTCGTCGACAACGCGGTCCAGTTTTGCAAGCGTCGTTTGAAAGTGTCGGTCGACAACACCGGCCACCACTTCTACACGATCTACTACTGGTCGCAGGCGCTCTACCAGCGCGGCGGCAAGGACTGGGATGACTACTACCAGCGCGCAGCTGCGTGGTTGTTGCAGCAGCAAGCCAAAGACGGCAGTTGGCGAGGTGATGGCATCGGCTCGGTCTACGGGACCGCCGTCGCGCTGACCATCTTGCAGCTGCCACACTCTCTCGTGCCCATCTACCAGCGGTAGTCTGAACGAGACCGAGCGAACGAACACGATGTTGGGAAAACTATGATGCTTGGGTTGGCCTTCCTCAATCCGCTGCTGTTGTGGGCGTTGCCGCTAGCCGCGGTACCGATCATCATTCACATCCTGAATCGGCGACGGTTCCAGAAGGTGCCGTGGGCTGCCATGGACTTCCTGCTCAAGGCGATGAAGCGCAACCGCAAGCGCCTGCGCATGGAGCAGTGGCTGGTGTTGCTGTTGCGGGTGTTGGCCGTGTTGCTACTGATCTCCCTGGTCAGTCGTCCGCAACTCGGTGGCAGTAGCCTGCTGGGATCGCGTACGCACCACATCGTCATTCTCGATGACAGTGCCTCGATGACGCAGCGCAGTGGCAGCACCGCATTGTTCGAGAAGGCGCAGGATCGCATCAAGATGCTCGCCGACGACCTCGGCGTTCGGCGTCAAGGCGACATCTTCTCGCTGGTCACGACCAGCGCGGCGGAAGTGCCGAAGATCTGGTCGCAACGCATCGGCGGTTCGTTTGGTCGTGATGCCGGTAGCAGGCTCAAGGAGCTACTGGTCACTGATCGTTCGCCGGATCTTGGCAAAGCCTTGGCGATGACGGTGACTCGCGCGCGTGAAGTTGAAGACGCGTCGCGCACCGAATACTACCTGGTCGGCGATCGCCGTTCGTGGGACTGGGCGACGCCCGACGACAAGCCGCGGCCTCAGTTGCTTGCCGGCTTGAGCTCGATGGCTGCGGACAAGGAGCACGTCACGGTGCTGACCGTTGGCGGCCAACATGCCAACCTCGCCATCGTCGACGTCAAGTTGGTCGACCGCTTGGCGATTGCTGCGGTGCCAGTCACGCTCGGGATCGACGTCAAGAACTTCGGTCTCGACCCGACCGCGCCGACGACCGTGTCGGTCGAAGTCGATGGCCAGAGCCGTGTCAGCCAAGACGTGCCGCAACTCGCTCCGGGCGAACGCTACACGGTCCAGATGGACCACACGTTCCATCAAGCTGGTCCGCATCACATCGACGCGTTGCTCGAACCTGGCGAGTCGTTCCCGTTCGACGATAGTCGCACGCTGGCACTGCAAGTGCGCGACAAGAGTCGCGTGCTGCTCGTCGACGGCCAGCCGGATGAAGACGAAGGCGAAGTGTTCTTCCTGCGGGCGACTCTCGACGTGCCGGAGTCCGGGATCGAGGCGCAAGTCGTAACCGAGAGTGGTTTCGATGAAACCAACCTCGATGCCTTCGACATGATTTGGCTCTGCAATGTGCAGTCGCCGACTCCCGAAGCAGCCGTTCGGCTCGAAACATTCGTCGCATCCGGCGGCGGTCTCGCAATCACCTGCGGATCGTTGATTGATGCGACCCGCTACAACGATCTGTTCTGGAAAGATGGTGAAGGTCTGCTGCCGTTGCCGATTGGTGAGATCAATGGCGATCCCGATCGACCCGAGCACGCGCACCTCGCGAGCAAAGATCATCCGATGTGCACGGGCGTTGCGGAGTTGTTCGAGCTGGTGCTCGGCAACTGGATCCAGGTGAAGCGTTGGCTGCAACTGGAAGAACCGGCCAACCACGAAGCGTCGATCGTTGCGCGGATCACCGGTGCCGACGGCCCGCCCCTGCTCGCCACCCGCACCTACAAGGGAACGGCTGGTGAAGTGGCGTTGTTCTCGATCACCGCCGACCGTTTTTGGAGCAACCTGCCGAGCACCGACTTGTTCTTGGTCGTGACGCACCAGTTGCACCACTTCGCAGCGCGCCGCGATGACCAGAGCAAGAGCAACCTGCTGACGGATGGCACGCTGACCATGGAAGTGGATCCGGGCTTGTATCGCTCGGATGTGACGTTGCGTTCGATCTCCGGTGATGACCAGCGCACGGTTACTGCTGCAGTGCCGAAGCCGGCAGTCCCGGAAGGTCAGCAGCCCGGCGCAGCCACACCCGGCGTGACCAAGCCCGGCGAGAAGCCAAATGAGAAGCCGGCCAATGAGAAGCCGGCCAATGATAAGCCGGCCGTCAAGCCCACCGGGCAAGCGCCCCAGAACGCCAACCCAATGTTGATGCTCGCCGTTCCGATGTCGGAACTCACCGCGCGCGGTGCCTACGAGATCGAACTGCAGCGCCATGACGGCATCCCGGAGAAGCGCATGATCGCGCGCAACGCACCGGCCGACGAAGGTCGGCTGGTCGCGTTCGACGAACCTGCGTTCAAGAAGATGTACCCGAGCAGCGTGCACGATCTCGTCACGTTCGTTCGCGATGAAACCGGTGTCGGCACTGCAGCCGGTGAAGGTGAGGCGTGGCCGCTACTGGCTGCTTTGTTGTTGGTCGGCCTGTTGGCCGAGTCGCTGCTCGCCTGGAGGTTCGGCCGCCGCTAGGCGGGCATCACACGATGGATGATTTTCTGAGATGGCTGGCGGAGTGGCGCGGGATCGAAATCGAACCCGGCTCTGAGCTGCAATTTGAGTTCGCAAACTTCCCGACCGGTGGCTTGGGAATGCTCGTGTTGATGGGGATCGCGCTCAGCGTGATCATCATTGGGTTCCTGTATCGTCATGACGGCAAGAACCTGACTGGCGTGCAACGCTTCATCCTCGGTTCGCTGCGGACCCTTGCGGTGTTGGCAGTGATTGCGCTGTTGCTCGAGCCCAACCTCGTGACCGTCAAGCGCGAGACGCGTCCGGGCCACACGATCTTGTTAGTCGATACCTCGCAATCGATGACGCACGTCGATGCGTGGCGCCGCGCAGAAGTGCAACGTGCGGCGACTGGTTGGAACGAGATTGGTGTTGCGGATCCGACGGCGGAAACGCGGTTGGATCTCGTCAAGGCGCTGCTCGCCAAGGACAAGCAGAGCATCGTGCAGAAGCTCGCCGCGAAGAACCGCGTGCAGCTCTATGGGTTTGATGGCAGCGTCGAAGACTTGCCGGTCATCGCGCAGCCACCGAAGCTCGGTCCGGATGGCGAGCCCTTGCCCGTCGATCCGAACAAGCCGCCGCCAGTGCCGGTTCTCGATCTCGAGAAGCTGATTGCCGACGGTCGCTCTTCCAACCTTGGTGGTGCCCTGCGCACGGCGCTCGACAAGAGCCGCCCGGCAGAGATCGCGGCTGTGGTCTTCGTTACTGATGGCCGTCGCACCGCGGGTCCGCAAGGGGCTGAGATTGCGCGACTGCTTGTGCAACGCAAGATTCCGCACACATTCGTGCTCGGTGTTGGCGACCCATCGGAAACGCAGACCGTGCAGCTGACGCGCATGGACGCGCCGTCAAAGGTCTTCCAACTCGATCCCTACGAGATGAAGGCGACGGTGACGTCGCAGGGCTACGACGGCATCACGGTGACGGCGCGCCTCGTGCGCACCGACGACAAGGGTGCCGAGATCGTCGTTGCGACGCAGCAAGTTCCGATTGGTGCGACGCAAGAAGCGACGATCCACTGGAAGGAACTGACCAGCGACTCTTCGGGTCGATTCTTGTATCGCACCGAGATCGTGCCGCCGGAAGGCGAGCCGATGGTTGCCGAGCGTCACACCAAGACGGAAGCGGTCGAAGTGCTCGATCGTCGCCTGCGCATGCTGTTGCTCTCTGGGGCGTCGAGCCACGAGTTCCAGATCCTGCGCAACTTGCTGATTCGCGACAAGACCATCGACGTGTCGTGTTGGTTGCAGAGCGCGGACGAGAAGTTCCCGCAGGAAGGCAACGAAGACGTGCTCATCGATCGCTTGCCGGAAGAACGCATCGACTTCGATCCGTACGACGTCGTGGTGATGATCGACCCCGATCAAGAGCGCCTGTCCAAGCGCTTCTGCGAGAACCTCGCCAAGCACGTCGTCGAAGGCGGCTGTGGTCTCTGGTGGGTCGCGGGTGAGAAATACACGCTCGACTCGCTGCGGCCGACGGCCAACACCCGTGCGATCGCCGATATTCTGCCGATCGTGCCCAACATCGAAACCGCCGAGCGCGAGATGATGGGCTTCGGCAAGGCCTTCAAGAACCCGTGGCGCTACAAGCTGACCACCGATGGCGAAGAGGGCTTTGGTGCCAAGGTCATGCGCGTGCATGACGACAAGGACACCAGCAAGCTGCTTTGGGAGAGCATGCCGGGGTTCCACTTCTGGTTCCCGGTCACGCGTCTCAAGCCGATTGCGATTGCGCTTGCCGAACACCCGAGCCCGGACTTCCGACGCGGTGGCAAGAACATGCCGATCATCGCGATGCAAAGCATTGGCGCTGGTCGCGTGTTGTTTGTCGGCACTGACGAGACCTACCGCTGGCGTTCGATTCACCAAGATGCCTACGACCGGTTCTGGGTCAACGGCATCCGCTACTTGTTCGAAGGCCGGTTGCAGGCTGGCAACAGCCGTCTGCGCATCTTGGCCAGCGACGACAAGATCGACCTTGGCGATGCGATCGAGTTGATCGCTGAGGTCAAGGACGAGGTGTTGCAGCCGCTGATCGTCGAGTCCTTTCCGGTGACGATCGAACGGGACGGCGAAGCTAGCGAAACCATCGCGCTGATCCCGGTCGAAGCCCTGCCTGGCAGTTACTCGTTCCGCTATCGCGCGACGCAGCTGGGCACCTTCCGGGTGCGGCCGCTTGAGAAGATCGGCAAGCAAGTCGAACTGACCTTCCAAGTAGTACCGGCACAGATCGAATCCCAAGGTCCCATGGACCGCTCCGAATTGGCGTCGATCGCGGGTGCGACCGGCGGCGAGCTGTTCGAGACCCCCGCCGAACTGCTGGCGGCGCTCGATCGCATTCCGTCCCGTTCGGCTACTGACACCTTCCGTACCCCTCACGCGATTTGGGATGGCTGGCCCACGATTACCATCGTGCTGCTGCTGCTCTCCATCGAGTGGTTGCTGCGCAAACGATTCAACCTGCTATGAGCCCTTCGACCATTCCTGAATCGCCGACTTCGGTGCCAACTCCGCAGCCAGTGCCCCTAGGGCGCGAGCTGACAGCGGCTCGTGAGCGTTTGCACCAGCAGCGATCGCGTGCTCGCACGGGCATCTGGATCGAGACGATCGGCGTCGTGGCGTTGCTGTCGGTTGCCTACGCGGTGCCAACGTTCCTCACCGATCGATTCCTGCGCCTCGAGTGGATCTTCCGCGCCGTGCTGCTCGCTAGCTTCGTGTTCGTGGTCGCCCGCATCGTGCGTCGCCGCTTGATGACGGCACTCGTGGTCAAGTTGAGCGACGAAGAGATGGCGCTCGCTGTCGAACGCAAGAGCCCCGAACTTGAGCAGGTTCTGATCAGCTCGCTACAGTTTGATGGCGAACTCGGTGTCGATTCCAAGTCGATCGAATCGCAGCAGATGAAGGCGGCGGTCGTGTCAAGCGTTCGCGATCGCCTGCAATCCATTCCGTTTGCACGTGCGATCGACGCTGGCCGCGTGCGCAAGTTTGCATTGGGCATCTTCACGATGTTCGTGTTCTTCATTGGTTGGGCAGGCATCGATTCGGAATCGCTCGGTATCTGGGCGAGCCGCAACGTGTTGTTGACCAATGCCGATTGGCCGCGCTACACGAGCCTGACGTTCGTCGATGGTTCGGAGGAAGTGCGTTTGCCGCAAGGCGATGCCCTGACCGTGCGTGTGGCAGTCGACGGCCCGATGCCGGAACAACTGTTCATGGACTACGTGTTCGCCGATGGCGAGACCGGTAGTGAGCCAATGAGCTTGACTGGCGACACGGAGTTCACGTGGACGATCGACGCCGTGCTCAACGATGTGAAGTTGTCCGTGCAAGGCGGCGATTCGTTGCCGATCGAGCTCGTCATCAAGATTGTCGAGCGACCGCGTGTCGATGGCCTGGCCGTGCGCGTGACCTTGCCCGAATACATGGAGCGCGAGTCGTACGACGTGCCGCCCACCGAGGGTGAGTTACGTCTGCCGAAGGGGGCCAAGCTGACGCTGACGGCAACGAGCCAAAAGCAGTTGACGTCGGCGTTCTTGTTGTTCGGCAACGACGCGAAAGTTGCGATGACGCTCGGCGAAGACAAGCAGTCGTTTGCCGGTGACTTCTATCCCAAACTATCAGGCTTGTTGATTATCGACGTCATCGATTCGGACAGCCTCGGAGCAGGCACGCCACCGAAGCTGTTGTTGCGAGTTGGCGAAGACAAGACACCGACGATCGATATTCGCTTGCGTGGCATCAGTTCGTCGATCACGGCACAGGCGCGCATTCCCGGTCTGCTAAAGGTGCGCGATGACTTCGGCATCCGCGAGATCGTTGCGACGATGCGCGCCACCAAAGAAGAGAACCGAGATCGCGGTCCGGACGACACGCCATTGCCGCCAGAGCCTTGGTCCGATGCGAAGCCGATCTTTGATCAGCAGTTGGTGCCGAGTTCGTTGAAGTACGAAGCTGAAGCCAACGTCGACCTGAAGACCTGGAACACCATCAACACGCCCAACAGTCCGGACAACCCGATCCAACCAGGCATGTTGTTCTCGCTGCGCTACGCCGCTAAGGACAACTTCGGCCCGGGCGATCCACACGAGGGGTTCAGCGAGACGATGACGTTCCGCGTCGTCACCAACGACAAGCTGATCGAAGAACTGCGTCGCCGTCAGATTGAGCAGCGCACCGAGCTGCAGGCGATTGCCGATCAGGAGGCGACTGCGGTCCTCGAGCTGACCGAGACCGTCAACCCCAAGGATGCCGGCGATCAAGCCAAGCTGGCGCAGGCTCGCTTCAAGGCGATGGCTCGCCGCCAGCAGGCAATGGGACGTCGGGTGCGCTTCGTCAGCGAGGCCTACCAGCGGATCCTGTGGGAGTTCGAGAACAACCGTCTGATCGAGCCGACCAAGGTCCGGCAGATGGAGGCGCTGATTCCGGCCCCGCTCGAAGTTCTAGCCCGGGAGGCTTTCCCGGAGACGGCAAGGGATGTCGATCGCTTCCTCAGGACCAACGATGAGGCCGTAAGGGCCAAAGCCATCAAGGGTTATCGCGATATCATGGCCCGTTTGGCGACCATCCTGAAGGAGATGGAGCAGGCCGAGGATCTCGCTGCCCTTATCGAACAGCTCCGGAACGTGATAAATCTGGAGAGCGAAGCGATCCGCGACGTCAAAAAGCGACTCGAAGATCTGGAGAACAATCTCTTCAACCAGAAGGACGATAAGTCCACCAAACCAAGTGAGTCTGTGCCGCCCAAGAAGATTGAGCAGCCGGACACACCAAAGAAGCCTAACTAACCGACCGTAACGCCCCCCTGGGGCAAACCCCTCCCTGAGGTGCAGTAATGATTTCTAGAGGAATCGCCATTGTGGCGGCTCTGATGTTCGCAGCGGTGACGCCATTGTCGTCATCGCTGAAGGCACAGGATCCGCCCGTTAGCGCCACGAGCAAGCAAGAGCTTGCCCAAGGCAAGTTCCAGGTGCTTACCGAACGCATGGGCAAGCTCATGGTTGTCCTGCAAAAGGATGAGCCAGAAGAGAGCAAGCTGCTGAGTGCCGGCCTTCGCTTCGTGCAAGAGAAGAAGCTGCACCAGCGACTTGAGAACGCCGGCAAGTTGCTGCGCCAAGAGCGATGGGACGAAGGCCTGGTCGTCATGGGCAAGCTGAAGACCGACCTTCGCTCGCTGCTTGAGTTGCTGCAGAACCGCAACTCGGATCTGCGCGAACTGCTCGAGCGCATCGAACTGCTTGAAGACTTCAAGAACCGAGTCGACGAACTCGCCAAGGAGCAGCAGCAGGAGAAGGAAGACTCGGCTCGCGCGGAAGCTCTGCAGAAGCACCTCAAGAACATCGAGGCGCAAAAGCAGCGCGCCGAAGACCTGCTCGCCAAGCAGCAAGAGTTGCGCGATGCGACCAACCAACTTCCGCTCGACGCGGCAGAGGGTTTGGCCAAGCCGCTCGAGACTGAGGAAGGCAAGCTCGAAGAAGCGACCGACGAACTCGCGAAGGACCTCAAGGACCTCGAGAAGAAGGACGCCGAGCTCAAGAAGGAAGCCAAGGACGCCGCAGCCAAGCCGAAGCCCGGTGACGGTAAGCCCAGCGATGGCAAGCCCAGTGACGCGAAGCCCAGTGACGCGAAGCCCAGTGAAGCCAAGCCATCTGAAGGCAAGCCCGGCGAAGCGAAGCCGAGCAAGCCATCCGAGGCCAAGCCATCTGAGGGCAAGCCCTCCGAAGGCAAGCCGAGCGACGCAAGTGGCAAGGCCGGCAAGGCTGCCAAGTCGATGGGCAAGGCCGAGGCCTCCCTCGGTGAGAAGAAGCCCGAGTCGGCTCTGAAGGATCAGGACCAGGCGATGGAAGCTCTCAAGGCTGCCATCGAAGAGCTGGACCAGATGGCCGAGGACGCCGCGCGCGAGTTGCTGAAGCTGCCGTTCGACCAAATGGCGAAGAAGCAGGAGCAAACGCAGAAGGCGACCGACACCTTGTCCAAGGACATGGAGAAGGCCGAGGAAGGCGAAGAGGGTGGCGAAGGCAAGCCGACGCCCGGCAAGCAAAAGGTCCAACAGGCGGTCCCGAAGCAGCGCGCTGCTGCCGGCCAACTGAAGGAATACGTTCCCGCCAAGCAGAAGCAGCAGGACGCGAAGGATGACCTCGAGGCCGCCAAGAAGGCGCTTGAAGAAGCCCTCGCCCAGCTGCGTCAGCAACTGCAGGACGAAGTGCTTCGCGCCCTCGAAGAGCGCTTCACCGCGATGCTCGCACGTCAGCGCGAGTTGACGGCGCAGACCGAGACGGTCGATGCCACGCGCAAGAAGATCATGACTGCCTCTGGCGATCTGCCAACGGCGCTGGTGGCCAAGATTGGCGAACTAGCCGCTGGCGAGATCGAGCTTGAGCAAGAAGCGATCGACGCGCTCAAGCTTCTCGAAGAAGACGGCACGACTGCGGTGTTCCCACCGATGGTCGAGCAGCTTCGTGAAGAACTGCACGACGTTGCTGCCGGCCTCGGCAAGCACAAGACCGGCGCCACGATGAATCTGGCGCAGAAGGATGTCGAAGACCTGCTTTCCCTCCTCATCAATGCTCTCCGTAAGACGATCGAGCAGAAAGAAGGCGGGGGTTGAACGGGTACTTGAAGTGGCAAAGCGCCACCGCTCGTGCCCGTGTCGGCCGAGCTCAAAATGTTGCGATTCCTTCAAGAACGGGTGAACAAGAAGACCAAGGCCACGGATGCCGAGGCGGAAAACAACCCACTAGCACAGGATGACTATGACAAGATTTCCAAGAAGCAGGCTCGCGTGAAGGAGCTGATGCGACTCCTCGCTGAGAAGCTTGGTAAGGAGAACGGCGTCGAGGGGGGCCAATAATGAACCTCTCGATCAACAAGCCGCTGCTCGGTCTGGTCGTGCTCGGGACGCTTGCGTCCGGAGTGTGCGCCCAGATCCAGTTGCCTGGTGCCGGCACGCGGCCGGAAGCACACATGCCGGCGGTGCCGCCGGTCAGTGTGCAGAACCCGTTCAAGCCGTTCGATCAACCACGCTTTGAGAAGGCCGCTCGCGAGCTAGGTGCAACCGCACTGCAAGTGAAGACCTTCGGCGAAGACATGGCAGAGATCGGCGCGGCGCGGGCGGCCGACGACTTGCTGCGCAAGGCGTTGCCGAAGTTCGACGAAGCCGTTCTGGCTGCGGAAGACCGAGATCCGAAGGCGGCGTTACTGCTGGCCAAGGTCCTGGTCGATACCAAGTCGCCGTTGCTACAGGCCCACGTGCGCTACCACATGGCGCGCTTGTTCTTGTCGAGCGATGATCCGGAACGCGCGATCGACGTGCTCAATGAGTACATCGGCAGCAACATCAACCACTCGCCGCTCGACGGCGAAGCCGCCTACTTCTATGCGCAGTCGCTTGCCGAGATCCCGATGATCGACGCGGCGATTCCGCGCTTCAACGCGTTCCTCGCATGGTTCCCGGAAGCCAGTGAGCGCTTGCGTTCGGCTGCGCACCAGCGCGTGCTGGAACTCGAGCTGCAGAAGGAAAGTCGTTTGCACATGCTGGCTGACGGCATGAAGAAGACGACGCGTGACCTGCGCAAGAAGAAGACCGACAAGCCCGTTCAGCTTGACCAAGAGGCCTACTTGGAAGAACTCGATGAACTCATCGAGATGTTCCAGGAAATGGAGAAGCAGTCGAGTGGTCCAGCTTCTGGTCTCGGTCCGTCAAACAGCCCAGCGGCGTCCAGCGCGTTGCCTGGCGGCGAAGGCAAGGTCGGCAACTTGAACAAGAAGCCGTCGCTCGCCGATCGTTGGGGTGACATGCGCGACAGTGAGCGCAAGAAGATCATGGCGGACGTGCAGAACACGATGCCGCCTCAGTATCAGAAGATGCTTGAGGAGTACTACAAGAAGCTGGGCAAGGCTGATCGCAAGTGAGATCAACCACGCCAGAGCCAACCCAGCGAGCGCGGCACTCGCTGTCACTTGTTGCCGCGTTGGGTGCACTGCTCGCAGCAGTTGCACCCGCGCAGGCGACGGGCACGGCCCGCACTGTTGATGGCCGGACACTGACTGGCACGTTCGCGGTCGCCGTTGATGGCACCGCGACCGTTACTGGGGAAGCCGGCGAGACCAAGCTCGAGATCGCTGAAGTGTTGTCGTTCGAACGTGCCGGCGCCAAGCCGCGCAAGGTTCAGGTCGAGAACCGCGTCTGGTTGCGTTCGGGGACCGAGCTACCAGCCAAGAAGCTCAGCGGTCGCGCCGCCGCCGATGGCCAGCCTGCGATCCTGATCGTTCGTTTGCCGTCGGGACTGAACATCGAGGTGCCGATCAGCACGGTGCGCGCCATCCGTCAGGGTGGCTTGCAGCGCCCGCAACCCAATCTGTTTCCGGAGGACCTCGAAACGCCGCCGGCAAACAACGACCTGATATACATCGTCAGCGACGGCAAGGCGCAGCGCTCATCGGTCACTGTCACTAGCATCACGCAGAAGTCGATCGACTTTCAGTTGCGTGGCAAACCCTACGACTTCGAGTTCTCCGGCATTGCCGCCGTGGTCTTTGGAGCCAACACCGGCTTCCCGCCGGATCGTCAGCCGCGACCGCGCGCCGTTGTGTCCTTGACGACCGGCGAGAGCATTGAGGGCAAGATTCTCAGCATGGGCGAGAGCCTGCGTTGCCGGCTGGATGAAGGCTTCGTGATCGACGTGCCGACGCGCTACCTGCATCGCATCGACGTCTCCAGTGACAAGCTGGTTTGGATGTCGGAGTTGAAGCCCAAGGTGGAGCAGACGCCCGCATTCGATCGCGTCTGGCCGTGGCACAACAATCGTTCGATTGCTGGCCCTGGCTTTGAACTTGCCGGCAAGCACTTCGAACGCGGCCTCGGCATGGTGCCGCGCACCAAGCTGACCTACAACCTGTCGGGCCGCTTCGACATGTTTGAAGCGATGATCGGCATTGATGATCGCGGCGGCCCCGAAGCGCATGCGATCTTCCGCGTGCACGTCGATGGCAAGATGGTGTTCGAATCGAAGCCGATGACGCGTGGGCAACCGGCACACGAACTTCACATCGAGCTGAACAAGGCCAAGGCGTTGATGCTCGAAGTCGACTTCGGCAAGAACTACGACCTCGGCGACTTCTGTGCGTTCGCAGACGCGCGTGTTGTGCAGAAGTAGTGCTGCTCGAAGTGGCTGCGCGAACTTCCGCGGCAGTCGCTTCTGGCACTAGACCAAACTCCCCCCGGGGTCTCGGCCCCACCCCCTGATCATGATGCTTCTCGCTGTTCTCGCATCCTGCGCGATGCAGGATCCCATCGATGCCGTCGTGGCGAGTGAATCGCGACGCGTAGCGGTCATCGATCGGTGCGCTCAAGCTGTCTGCTCGGTGATGTCCATGGACTCTCCCGGTGGCGGCAGTGGCGTGATCTTCGATCCCGCCGGCTTCGTGTTGACCAACTACCACGTCGTTGGCAAGCCGGACAAGGGCTACAAGCCAAAGGATCCACCAGAGCCGCCGGATGAGGTGGTCGAAGCTTGGCGCAAGAAGACCGATGGGGACGAGGGCGAAGAGGACAAGTTCATCGCGGCGTGGCAGGCCGACTGGCGTCGCGAACATCAGTCGAGCGGCGCTTCGCACTACAAGAACAAGAAGATCGGCCTTCCCGACGGCAAGCTCTACGAGGGCGTAGTGCTCGGTATTGATCCAGGCAGTGACCTTGCCGTGATTCGCCTGCTGCCGAAGGAAGAAGGCCAGACATGGCCGCACTGCTCGCTGGGCAACAGCGACGCACTGTTGGTCGGTGAGACGGTGCTTGCGATGGGCAACCCGTTCTTGCTCGCGACGGATTTTACGCCAACCGTCACGTTTGGCATCGTCTCCGGCACCCACCGCTACCAAGAAGGCGGCGGCAACCGCATGTTGGTCTATCCGGATTGCATCCAGGTCGATGCGCCGGTGAACCCCGGCAACTCCGGTGGTCCGTTGTTCAACGAGGCCGGCGAAGTGGTCGGGATCAACGGCCGCATTTCGATCGGCGACCGCGGCCGCGTCAACGTTGGCGTTGGCTTCGCGATCGCGTCCAATCAGATCAAGAACTTCCTCGGTGACCTGGTCGCTGGTCGCCACACCGAACACGGCACGCTCGACATGAGCGCCTGGTTCATGAACTCGCGCGACGGCAAGACCCGCAAGCGCGGCGTGTTCGTGCAGCAGACGTTTGCCGACTCAGTCGTCAAGAAGGCTGGCGTCGGTCTCGGCGATGAGATTACTCGCTTTAACGGCATTGAGGTTCGTTCGGCCAACCAGCTCGCAACGCTGGTCGGCGTGCTACCGGCTGGCACGTGGGTGACGCTGCGTCACCGACCTCAAAAGGAAGAAGGCGGCTTTGGCGATGAGCGTGAGGTCACCGTCAAGCTGACCGCGCTCGATACCGGTTCGAGCCGTGATGGCACCGGTGACGACGCGCGGCTTGCCAGTCGTATTGATCGCCGCATCGCGACCCGCCAGATCGTTGCTGGCTGGGACGTCGCTAGCTGGGCCAAGTCCGACGAGCAGGACGTGGCGATTCAGTGGACCCGACGTGGACCGGATGAAGCCAAGCTCGTGACGATTGCCGACGGCGATCGACTGCGCATCGAGATCGGCCGCCACATCATGGTTCGCCTCGACGCCGACACCGGCTTCACCAAGGCCAATGGCGAAACTCGCGACCTGTCGACTGAAGAGCGCGAACGCCTGCGCCGAGAACTGACGTGCAACCCGATGCTGTGGCCGCGAGCAGAAGTCGCGACCCGCATGAAGCACGCCCTGCTGGTCGGCGGTGTGCACGTGCACGGGGCTCCGGCCTATCGCTTTCTGCTGCCAGGCGATGGCGACTGCGAGGCATGGTTCTTCCTGGATGGCAAACCGGCTGGGTTCGCCTTCCGCGACCCGGTGCGCCGAGCACATGTCGAATGGTATGTGCGCGACAACAAGCTGCGCGTAGTCGTCGACGGCGAGCTCGAACAAGGTTGGTCGAGCGGCATGCGCGTGACTGGCAAGGCTGAAGAACAGTGGTTCCGGAGGGACGCCTGATGCGTATCGCAATGATCGTGCTCGCTACAGTGAGTGCTCTCTCGGCGCAGACCGCGGACTTTGGCAAGAGCTACTCGTTCGCAGAGCGCAAACCAAAGACACAGGTCGAGCGCACCGTCGCCAAGTTGATGCCTAGCATCGTCAAGATCCACGGCGCCTCCGGCCTGGCGACGATCAAGGCCTACGCGACTGGCATCATCGTCAGTGATCGCGGCCACATCCTGACCCTCGACCAGATCCTGCTGCAGTCGGACCGCACGCGTGTCGTTCTCTACGACGGCTCGGTGCACGACGCGATCTTGTATCCCGCTGATGAGAAGCTCGGTGTGCGCCTGCTCAAGATCAGCCCCGAAGAAGTGGATGGCAAGCTGCAGCCGCTGTGGCCGCCCGTTGCCGAGCAAGCCAAGTATCGCAATGGCCAGTTCGTCGTGTCGCTGGGCAACTGCTTTCGACTCGCCGAGTTCTCCGAGAAGGTCAGCGCGACGTTCGGCGTTGTCTGTGGCAAGGCCAACACGGCGCTGCGCTACCGCATGGCGGACGTCAAGTACGACAACGACATCATCCTGACGGATGCGTGCAACAACCCCGGCCACTACGGCGGCGGATTGTTCACGCTCGACGGCCGTTGGATCGGGCTCAACATGCGCCTGCTCGACAGCAAGGAAACCAACACGATGTTGTCGGCCGCGATTCCGACCCGCGACCTGCTGCCATACCTCGAAGAACGCGTGAACGGCAAGAAGCGCGAAGTCGTCGAGGAGGAGGTCGTGCCGGTGTGGACTGGCATCACGTTGTTTGAGCAAGCTGGACGCAAGTCGCCGCCGGCCTACGTAGAACGCGTGAAGCGCAAATCACCGGGCCGCACGCTCGGCCTGCGTATCGACGATCTGATTGTGCGCATCGATGACTTTTCGATTCGCAGTTGCATGGAGTTGCGCACGGTGCTGAAGAAGTTCAAGCCGGGCGATACGGTCAAGGTGACGTGGAAGCGCGGCACCCGTGTGATGTCCGGCGATATGATGCTGGCCGAGGAGCCGAAGAAATGAACCTGCGACCCGTCATAGCACTGCTCTCCCTGTTGTTGCCGCTGACGGCGCAGCAAGGCAACCTCGACGAGTTCTTGAAGCTTGAGCCCGTCCTGCAGGCTGCGCTGGAGAAGGCTGGCCCGTTTGTGGTCACCGTCGAGACCTTCGGTGGCACGCGTCGCAAACTTGGCAAGGACGGTCCGATGGATGGTCCTGCCCCACCGAAGCCGCGTCCCAAGCCGCAGCCGCCAAAGGTCGAGCCGAAGCCGCAAGAGCAGCCGGACGAGTTGCCGAAGCCGGTAGATCCAGCGAAGCCAGATCCGAACAAGCCAGATCCGGACAAGCCAGATCCAGCGAAGCCGGAGTCGGAGAAGCCAGCCAAGAAGCCCCAGGATCCAAAGGACAAGAAGAAGAAGCCCAAGAAGAAGATCGGCTTGGTCGCCAAGGGCTTCCAGCAGACGCAGGGCAAGACGTCCGGCATCATCCTGACTTCAGATGGCTGGATCATGGTGTCGCGGTTCGCACTCAACCTCGATCCGACCACGATCCTGATCAACGTTCCGGGTCACGGTACGTTCCACGCAGAGCGCGCCGGCGAAGACACAAGTCGCGGCATTGCGCTCGTCAAGATCGACGCCGAAGGCTTGCCTGTGCCTGAGTTCGTGCACCCCGACAAGGTCAACGTTGGACAGTGGGCGTTCGCTCTCGGCCGCACCTTCGCCGCCGACGATCCAACCGTGCACCTCGGCATTGTCAGTGCCAAGAAGCGCATCTACGGCCGCGCACTGCAGGTCGATGCGTACACCTCGCCAGCCAACTACGGCGGCGCAGTCGTCGATATCCACGGCCGCGTGCTCGGCATGTCGGTGCCGCTGTCGCCGTCCGGCCGCAACGCCGGTGTCGAGTGGTATGACTCCGGCATTGGCTTCGCGACGACGATCGCTGACATCCCCGAACTGATCGCCCGGATGAAGGAAGGTCAGATCCTGCAGCGTGGCTGGCTCGGCGTGCAGCTCTCCACGTCGCACCTCGGCCCGGGCGCCCGAATCACCGATACCCCGAATGACGGCGCTGCCAAGGAAGCTGGCCTGCGCAAGGATGACATCATCCTCAAGGTCGATGGCGTCGACGTGCTCAATGGCCCCCACTTCTTGATGCTGGTCAGTTCGCGCCTGGGCGGCGACACCTGCACTCTCGTCGTGCAAAAGGGCAAGAAGGGCTCTGAGCCGATCGAAGTCGGTCCGATCACCCTGAAAAACGCTCCGTGGTCCGAGCAGCGCAAGGGCAAGGAAGACCTGCCGGCGTCGTTCTCGCTGCCAGAGGGCGAAGAAGGCCGCTAATACGGGGCACCTCAGCCAGCTGGGCATCATCACGAATGCTTTTCGTTGCTGATGCAACGACACGAGCCATGATGGCGGAGTGTCGACCAACTCGTTCCTACTCCTCGCTGTCCTAGCTGCTGGCCTCTGCGCCGCCAGTTGCAGCGAGGAACCTGTTTGGCAGGCACCCGACTGGCGACCGCAGCAACCGGCACAACGCATCGTTGCCGGTTCGGTGTTGGCGGTCGAGTCGTTGCTCGAAGTGATTCCGCACGAACGGCTGGTCGGCGTGCACACGATCGCCGCTGACGCTCGCTACTCGCTGGTCGCGGATCAGGCCAAGGACTTGCCGTTGCTCGGTGCGTCACCGGAGCAACTGCTGTCGGTGCGGCCGGACCTCGTCTTGGTCGACGCTTTCACTCGAGTAGAAACGCTGGCGTTACTTGCTGCCGCCGACGTGCCGGTCGTGCGCACCCACGACCCGCATAGCTTTAAAGATATCGAAACCAACCTGCGACTACTCGGCCGTGTGACGCACCTCGACGCCGAGGTCGAACAGCTGATTGCGAAGCTGACGAAGAAGCTCGAAGCCGTTCGTCAAGCAGGCAAGGACCTCAGCGGTTGGCGGCTACTAAGTCTCGATGGTGCGTTGCACACGTATGGCGAAGGCTCGCTGTTCGATGTCATGACCCGAACGGCTGGCGCTCGCAACCTTGCGAGCGAACGCGGTGTTGGCGCCTTCCGCAAACTAGACATCGAAGAGGTGCTCGCCTGGCGCCCCGACGCTCTGGTCTTGTCCGGTGAACCGCCGCCCGACGGCAAGCTACCCGAATGGGTCATGCAGTGCCCGGGCCTCGAGCTACTGCCGTGCGTGGCCGCGGGTCGCATCTTGTATGTGCCTGGCCGGTTGTTGATCACGACGTCGCATCGCCTGGTCGACTCCGCCGCGTTCGTGCAGCAGCAACTGATCAAGTGGGGCAAGCCGTGAAGCAGAAGCTGCCACTGCTGTTGTTCGCGCTATTATTGCTCGCCGCCGTCATGCACCTCGCATTCGCGCGGCAAGAACCCGGTCTCGGTACCTTGTTCGACTGGTTGTTCTCTTGGACGGGTGCAACTGAGGATGTGCACCCGGCCGACAGGTTCGTCTTTGGCGCGGTCCGCACACCACGCATGTTGGTTGCCGCATTCGGCGGCGCCGCCCTCGCGCTGGCAGGCACCGTCATGCAGGCGAGCTTCCGCAATCCGCTCGCATCGCCCGACATCATTGGCACGGCCGCCGGCGCGGCTTTTGGCGGCGCGTTGGCCATCGTGTTCAAACTTGCCGACGCGTCGGTGTTCGCCACCCCCATCGCTGCGCTGATCGGTGCCGTTGGGGTGACCTGGTTGGTGTTCGTGCTTGCGGGCTCCCACGGCAGGTTCTCCGTCGCCAATCTGCTGCTCGCCGGCATCGCCCTCAATACGCTGTTCGGCGCGATCACTTCGTTCGTCGTGACCTTGAGCTTTGACAACTACACCGCCAGTTCGCGGGTGCTGTTCTGGCTGATGGGCGGCCTCGATGCCCGCAACTGGGAACACGCGTGGATCACTGCCGGTGGCTTCGCCCTGTTTTCTCTGATGGTCTGGCCACGCGCTCGAGAACTCGACCTGCTGACATTGCGCGACGACAGCGCCCACAGCCTTGGTGTCGATGCGCCGCGGGCGCGTCGTTCGCTCGTGTGGTGTGCTTGTGGTTTGACGGCCACTACCGTCGCCAACAGCGGCGGTATTGCGTTCGTTGGCCTGATCGTGCCGCACCTCGCCCGCTTGCTCGTGGGGCCAGCACATCGCCTGCTGCTGCCAACTGCGGCCTTGCTCGGCGCGATTCTGATGGTCGTCAGCGATCTTGGTTGCCGCGTTTCGCCGGCGTCGTGGAACCTACGTCTTGGCGTGGTTACCGCGATTGCCGGCGCTCCCTACTTCTTGTTCTTGTTGTCGCGTCAGCGGCGCGGGGTCCCGTTGTGAGCGAACTCGCCGCTAACATGTTGTCGGTGCAACTCGGCACGCGCACGGTTCTGCACGGTGTGTCGATGACGGTCGCACCCGGCGAACTCGTCTTGCTTGCCGGTCGCAACGGAGCCGGCAAAAGCACGTTGCTGCGTTGCATGATCGGTGCCTTCCAACCGAATGCCGGCAGCGCGCAGCTGCATGGCAAACCGATCCTCGCTTGGCCAGCCAGAGAGCGCGCTCGCGAGGTCGCCTTCGTGCCGCAAGATACCGACGTGCCGTTCGACTTTACCGGGCGCGAGTTGGTGACGATGGGTAGGCATCCACATCGCGGCCGCGGCGAAGCGATGCGTCCCGAGGACACCGCAGCCGTGAATCGTGCGCTCGATTTGTTGGACGCGGCAGCATTCGCAGACCGTGCCGTGACGACGTTATCTGGTGGCGAACAACGACGTATCGCTGTCGCTCGTTCGTTGGCAACCGAAGCGCGGTTGTTGTTGCTCGATGAACCGACCAACAACCTCGACCTCGAACACGCTCTGCAGCTCGTGAAGCTCCTGCGTTCGCTTGCGGATGACGGCCACGGCGTGTTGCTCGCATCCCACGACCTCAACCTGTTCGCTCCCTACAGCGATCGCGTTGTGTTGTTACACGATGGTCGCGCATTAGTGGACGCTCCGCCCGAAGAGGCGTTGGCAGCCGAGCACATCGAAACGGTCTTC
>CAXBFC010000085.1:0-21993 GCA_963974725.1 uncultured bacterium
CAGGTCGGCTTCGAACGGTTCTTTGCGTTGCTCCTTCTTTTGCAGCGCACGATCAAAGCTCGGCGGCACCATCACCTTGGGCCAGAGTCCGTTGCCGCGATGCATGAAGATGAACCGCATCGGTGGCTTTTCGGGAGTCGACCACAGGCGCGTCGGATTCATGCACGCCATGGCGCTGGCGCTGAACAGGCTGCTGCGGAGGAAATCGCGTCGGGTCGTCATTGCGGATCCATTGCGTCTTTTCGATACACGAACGAGTCGGAGCTAAGCAGCGCGACGATGACGGCGCGGAAGCTGCCGCCGTTCTCGACATAGGCGCGGTCGGCGTCCATCAGGGTTTGGGCATCCGAGGGTAGTTCGTTGCGTCCAAGGTAGAAGCGGAATGCGTGGCGGATGATCGATTGCCGCACGCGATCGGACTTGGCGAGCTTTTGGATCAGCTCAAAGGCATCGTCGACGTCGCCATCCAACTGTGGGTTGCCGGTGCCGTGCAGGCTGCCGGTCGTGACGACCGGGGCGGTCGGGTAGACATCAAAGGTGGTCTTGCCGTTGCCACGCTGGATCAGGTTGTCGGGGTGCTCGAGGGCTTCTTCGGTGCGGAACCGGCCGAAGTCGTCGAACGCCTCGAACGGCAGCCCAAGCGGGTTCATGTGCTTGTGGCATTTCCAACAGGCGTTCTGCGTGGTGATCTCTTCGAGGCGCAAGCGGAACGTCTTGTGGGGATCGTCGGGTACCTGGGCATCCACCGTGATCGGAATGTCCGGCACGCGCCCCGCCAGCAGCTTCTCTCGGATCCAGCGGCCGCGTCGCACCGCGTCGGGAAAGAAGTTGGTCGAGTGCGCGATCAGCCAAGATGGGTGGGTCAGCAAGCCCATGCGGTTCTTGATCCGGAACGGCTGCTTGGTGGGGTAGTCCCAGAATGCCTTGCGCTCGATCTTGTCGCCGCGGTATTTCGTCGACTTCCAGCTGCCATAGCGGCCGATGCTCGGTGTTGCCGGCAAGTTGTAGAGCGGCGCGTGATGCAGGGTGTAGCCGTGTGCCCATGGGACCGTCGTGAACGGGGTGATGCCGCGACCGAAGTAGTCGTCAAAGAAGTGCATGTAATTGACGAGCTCGCCTGGTCGGGAGGCGTCCCGAACCCGCATCGTCTTGCTGCTCTTCAAGAACTCTAGGTTGTCCGCGAGCACCTGCTCCGGCGCGGTCTTCCAGTTGCTTGCCTTGAGGTGTTCGTAGACCCTGCGCCAGTCGTCGATGATGGCTTGGCCCTTGTCGTTGTCCTTGTCGTGGTAGACGAAGAACTCGTCGGACGTCAGCAGTTGCTGGAAGACGTTTTGATCCTGTTCGATAAACCGTGTGACCGTGCGGTCGGTTTCGAGGATCAGTCGTCCTGGGGTTGCGGTTGTGCCGCGGCCCGGGTTGCGGTAGATCCCGCCGCTGCGTGGCGGGTCCTTGAATACCTTCGTCGCGGCCGGGTAACCGAAGAACTCGCGGAAGAAGCGAACGATCTTCGGGTGGCTGGTGACGTTGGATCGGAAGTGCTTGCCGTTGAGCGAGGGATCGATTTGCCCGCGGTAGTAGTTGTCGTCAGCGAGCAGTCGGCGAACTTCGCGCGCGTAGTCGGCGTTGCTCGCGAGCTTGCCTCGCGCTGCTTGCTGTAGCAGGTGCGCGTCCGGGCGACGATCCCCGAGGGCATAGGAAATCGCGTCGGCTGCTTCGCGCGGTGCCAGCGCTTTACGGCCATGGTTGTCGATGGGCCCGGCGCCGAACTCCAGTCGGTATACGAACTCGGATTCCAGCAGCACCGCGATCAGCATCTGCCGCAGTCCCGCGGCGTTGCCAGCAAGTTCGATCGAACTGCGCAACAGCTCGATGTATTTGGCGAGCTGTTCTTCGGTCGCTGGGCGACGCAGCACGCAGTCGAACTGTTCTTGCACGGCGGCCGTCATTTCGGTCCGCGTCGGGATGTCGGTGCTTGCGAGGATCTTGGCAAACACCGCATACGACTTCGGCAGCGAACGCGGCCGCCAGCGGTCCTTGGGGTTGGGGAACGCTACGGTCTTGTCGCCGCCGAGCAAGCGTGCCAGCAGGATCTGGCGGTCGGCGAGCCACTTCGCGTTGCCGAGCATGACCAGCAGGTCGCCGCCGTCCAGTGCGTCGAGGTCGTAGTAGCGGACGCCGGAGTGATCCGTCAACAAGAACGGGTTGGTGACCCCGACGAAGCTGCCGTGCTGCTTGTTCTGGCGGTCGCGCCCCGTCAAGCGGAACACATCCATGACGCGCTCGTGAAAGATCTGCGGGCTGACCAGCCAACGGCGCGCCAACGTGTAGGGCTTTTGCGTGACGGCCCGCGCGCCGCTCGCCGAGAACAGCTGTTCGTGGTCGACCAGGTTGCCGTAGTGCGGGTAGCGCAGTTTGTCGGCAGCATCCGGTCCGCCCGATGCTTGGATCTGGGTGTCGAACCACTCGCCGATTTCGATGCGTTCTTGCTTGCTCGGTTGTGGCTCGTCGGCCGGCGGCATCTCCTGCAGCTGCACCATTTCTCGCGCCATGCTCAACAACGCGACGCGGTCGCTGGGCGCGAGGGCGGCCAACGTATCGAAACGCACGTCGCCCTTTTGCTTGTCCGCACCGTGGCAGGACGTGCAGTGGCGCACGAGCACGGAATGAGAGGGGGCGGCGGTTGTGACGCCTTGCAGCGTTTGCGCCGGGCACGACACGCAAGCGATCAGCATCGCGGTGA
Source organism: uncultured bacterium (assembly GCA_963974725.1). Lineage (GTDB taxonomy): Bacteria > Planctomycetota > UBA1135 > UBA1135 > UBA2386. The sequence goes on from CAXBFC010000085.1 coordinate 2,741, forward strand.
CATGCAAGAGGGCGCGTCTCATCTCGTAGAGAGTATCAAACCTAGGGTCGCGGTGGCCGCGAAAGACTGTGCTTTGACGCGGTCACTGGATTTGGCTGATCTGGCTAGTACATCACCAACTCGTGCGCGTCGGTCGTAGTGAACAGCGGGTTGCCGGATTGCAAACTCGGCTGCAAGGTCACGCCCTGCACCAGAAACGAACCGCCGGGCAACGTGAACGGCATCTGGAAGGACGCGGTCAGCGCCGTGCCAAGGGTGACAACGGGGCTGAGGATGGAGCCACCGGGATCGACCCGGATCTCAGGATATAGCGCCACTGGATTGGGTGGGGAACCCGTCACGAAGAAGTCGGCCATCAACCAGCCGTTGGCGTTGTCGTAGACGCCGTTCTTTGAACTCAGGCGGATCTGGATCGGCGTGCCGGCGGTCATGCGTTTGGTGGGGCACGAAGTCAGCGCGCTGGTGCCGGTCGCTGTTTCGAGCAGTAGATGATCGTTGGAACCCGGGAAGCGGCGCACCGAAGCGTTGCCAATGCGGTCCGAGATCCCCGCCATGAAGTCCCAGTCCGCTTCGCCAAGTCCGAACGGCGACAGCGCCTGTGACAGCGGGCTGCCTGGCGTGAAATCGGGATCGATGGCGCACACCGGGGCGCCATACATGGTCGTGTAGAGCCCCATTGCCGCGAGCAGCACAACGACCGGCGATGGGTGCGCCTTGTCGGGCTCGTACCACGCGGGGTCGAACTCAAGCAGTGCGATGGCATCGCCGACCGCCGACAGGTAGCCGGCGCCGCTGCCGAACGTGGCGTTGATGTCGCTGGTTGCGAGGCGGTAGCCATCGCGAATCTCATTGTGCATCTCGAGCGGCACAGCCCACGGCAGTGGGTAATACATGTGCCCCCAAGCAACTGCCCAAGTCTGATACATGATCGCGCTGGCGGCTGGGCTGTGGCTGCGCACGTTGCCAGTGATCGCGACGGCGTTGTTGCGGAACACAATCGGGCTGAAGCCGCCACCCGTGGTCGCCTCTGGCGTGCGGCCTTGCATGATGACGTGGTCCCAAGTTTGCCCGGCAGGCAACGCGTTGCTGATGATGGCGACTTGCGAAGGGTCGGTCGCGTGATGACCTAGCGTCGCTCCGCCAACCAGTGCCTGCACGATGGTCGGGGTTGGGTGACCTGCTTCGGTCGCGATCAGGGAAATGAGTTCAGGTACGCCGTAGCCCCACGAGTAGTAGGTGAAGCTGTTGCCGTAGAAGAGCAGGTTCTTGCCTTGCGCCGAGACGGCCGATGTCATCAACAGCACAAGCAGCAAGGGAGCCGAAACATTCATCGCCACACGATACGGTCCTGGACGGTTGTGAGCGCGTAGCATTCTTCCTGGCTGCCACCGATTTGGCGACATCGGTTCGATGACAACGGATGAATCACAACCGTCCGTTGTCGCCGATTGCCGGGTCGCGCGATTGCTAGAAGAACACCAACTCGTGCGCGTCCGTCGCCGTGAACAATGGGTTGCCGCTTTCCGCACTGGGCTGCCACGCGATTCCCTGCACCAGGAACGAGCCGCCAGGCAGCGAGAATGGCATCTGGAAGGCTACCGATAGCGGACTGCTCAGCGATGCTGCTGGGCTGAGGATCACGCGACCAAGGTCGACTTGGAGTTCGGGAAGTCCGGGGAACGGTCCTGGCGGCGAGCCAGTCGCGAAGAAGTCGACCAGCAGCCAGCCGAGTGCCCCATCGTAGACGCCGTTCATCGAACGCAGTTGGATCTGCATCGGCGTGCCGGTCGTCATGTGTTTGGTCGGGCACGCAGTCAGTGGGTTGGGGCCCGTCGCGGTTTCGAGCAACAGGTGGTCGCCCGAACCCGGATAGCGGCGCACCGCTGGAACCGCACTGCGGTCGGCCAGGCCAACCAAGTGGTTCCAGATGGTCCGGTCGATGGCGTGCGGCGTCAGTGACGTCTCCAGTGGACTTCCCGGCGTGAAGTCCGGGTCGATCTCACAAGTCGTCTGGCCGTAGATCGTCGTGTAGATGCACATCGCTGCGAGCAGCGTCATTGCGGGACCGGGGTGCGACAGGTCTGGGTCGTACCACGACGGGTTCCATTCCAGCAACGCAACTGCGTCGCCGACGGCGGCTTTGGCTGCTGAGCCTGCGCCGTAGGTCATGTTGATGTCCTGAACCGCGAGGTCGTAGTTGCCGCGAACCATGTTGTGCATGTCGATCGGCACGGGCCAGGGCGCGGGGTAGTACATGTGGCCCCACGCGCGTGCCCACGTCTGGTACATCACCGCGTTGGCGGCCGGGCTGTGGTTGCGAACGTTGCCCATGATGGTGAGCGCGCTGCTGCGGAACACGGCGGGACTGAAGCCGAAGTAGGGAGTCGCACCGACTGAGTTCTCTTGGATGACCACGTGGTCCCAAGTCTGGCCCGCGGGCAAACCGTTACTGATCACGGCGACTTGTGCTGGATCGTTCGCATGGATCTGCAGGTTCGACCCGCCGATCAACGCTTGCACAATCGTCGGCGGCGCATGCCCGGCTTCGGCGGCAATCAATCCAACCAGCTCGGGTACTCCGTAGCCCCAGCTGAAGTAGGTGTAGCTGTTGCCGTAGAACAACAGGTTCTTGCCCTGGGCGGTGACGGCGGTGGCCATCACCAGCGAGAGCAGTGCGCGAACGACTAGGTGCATGGCGGCAGGTTACCGTGAGTACCCCGCACATTGTATGGCCGATACGGCGCGCAACCCGCCCGTTGGGCGTCGTTACGGCAAGCGGCATGCAGGACGCCGGCGTCGAGACGGCTGTGCATTCGCACGCCGGCACGGCAAGCCCACTAGCGGAAGTCTTCCTTGCGAAGGCCAAGTTGCTTCATCTTCGCGTAGAGGCTGCGCGGATCGATGCCGCTGCGTTGCGCCGTCTCGCTGATGCGGCCCTTGGTTTGTCGCAGCAGACCTTGCAGGTAGGCTCGTTCGTGCGCGGTATTCCAGGCCAGGCGCGACTCTGCCAGCGGCCGGGTCAGCCAGGCATTGTCGAGCCCTTGCAGCGCGTTGTCGAATTGGCGCGTCACGGCAGCCGGAGCCTTGGGCACCGCCGCCGCACTGACGACTTCGGGAAGGTCCTCGGGCACGATCTCTTCGCCGTCGCACAACAACACGGCCCGTTCGACCACGTTGATCAACTCGCGAATGTTGCCGGGCCAGTCATAGGCGCGCAGGGTCTCCATCGCCGCCTCGGATATCGACTCGGCCGAGGTTGGCATCTGGGCCTTGAATTGCTCAAAGTACGTCTCGACCAGCATCTGGATGTCGTCCTTGCGGTCGCGAAGTGGCGGGATCTCGAGAGTGACGACGCTCAATCGGTAGTAGAGATCCGAGCGGAAGCGCTTCTCGCGGATTTCCGTGGCCAGGTCGCGGTTGGTTGCGGCCAGGATGCGCACGTCGATGGGCAATGCATCTTCGCCGCCGACACGTTGGATCGTGCGTTCTTGGATCACACGCAGCAGCTTGACCTGTAGATGCACCGGCATCTCGCCGATCTCGTCGAGGAAGATCGTGCCGCGGTGGGCGAGTTCGAAGTGGCCGCGGTGGGCGCGCACTGCTCCGGTAAAGGCGCCGCGTTCGTGGCCGAACAGCTCGGTCTCGAGCAAAGCCTCGGGCACCGCGCCGCAGTTGAGCACAATGAACGGCGCCGCGGACCGGGGGCTTTGCGAGTGGATGGCACGCGCCAGCTGTTCTTTGCCGACCCCGGTCTCGCCAAGGATCAGGGCGGTGCTCGAAGAGCGACTGACCTTGCGCGCGATGTGCAAGAACTTCTCCATGCTGGCGCTCTTGCTGAGGAACCCGCCAAAGGTGTGGGTCGCTTCGTCGGCTTCGCGTTGCCGTTGCACGGTCTCCCGCCGCCGCTGGACCAGGGTTGCCAACGCCTCGCGGAACGGCTGGTCCGAAAGCTCGTCGGAGATCACCGCCATGCAGCCGGCAGCTAGCAGCTCTGCCCGGCCAGCCGCGCCGATATCCGATCCGACCACCAGTAGCTCGGGGCGTGCGTTGGTTTGTCGCAGTGCCGCGACCACGTCCTTGGCCGGAATCAGCAGGGCGGCGGTATCGACGACCACCAAATCGCAGTCAATGCGGCCGATCTGCTGTAGCCACGCCCCGGAGGTCAGCTCGGATACGACGGTGTCTGGTCCTTTCGCCAGCTCCGCTAGCCGGGTGCGAAGCGGGGCGTCAGTGATGGCGAAGACGAGTCGTGCGAGCATGGTGCCGTGGGGGCTTTGGAGCGGTTCGACGCTGGCAGCCGCGGTGCCGTCATTCTGGCCTAAACCGTTCAGAGGTCCAGGGATGATTCGCATCGGGCCCGGCTTGCTCGAAGCTGGGCCCGATCGCTTGGCGAGATCGTCCAGAAGCCCCACTTGATCGCCAGCCGGCAGCGCACGGCACGGTGGTTGCCTAAGCGCCGAGCATGAACGTCGCGGTGATCTACAACAGCAAGTCCAAGCGGGTGATCAATGCCTTCGGAACCGTCAACCAAGAGCGGTACGGCAAGAAGGCGATCGAGCGCATTGTTGGCTGCCTGAAGCGCGGCGGCCATCAAGTCCGGGCGTTCGAAGGCGACAAGGATTTGATCGCGAACCTCGAGGACTTCATGCCGAAGGTCGTCAAGGGCGAACGCCCGGGGATGGCCTTCAATCTGGCCTACGGCATCCAAGGACAAGCTCGCTACACGCACGTGCCTGGCATCCTGGAGATGGTCGGCATCCCGTACGTTGGCTCGGGTCCCATGGCGCATTCGCTCGCGCTGGACAAGGTCATCGCTAAGATGATCTTCGTCCAGCACGGGCTGCCGACACCGGAGTTTGCGGTTCTACAGACTCCGGAAGATCGGGTGTCGGACCTCCGGTTCCCGCTGATCGTCAAGCCGCGCAACGAGGCGGTGTCGTTCGGCATCCAGATTGTCAACGACGAGGCGGAACTGCGGGCCGCGGCCGCCATCATCTTCGAGAAATTTGCGCAACCGGTGTTGGTCGAGCGCTTCATTCGCGGCCGTGAAGTCAATGTCGGGTTGATCGGCAATCGCACGCCGGAGGCCTTGCCGCCGGCAGAACTGCTGTTCGGTGAGGGGGGGCCGCAGATCTACACCTACGAAGACAAGACCCGTAAGTCCGGCCGCACGGTATCGATTGCGTGTCCAGCAGACTTGGATGAGGCCACCAGCAGGCGAGTTAAGGAGCTGGCAATCGGCGCGTTCGATGCCCTGGGTTGCCTGGATTGCGCCCGCGTCGACCTACGTCTGGACGAGGCCGGCAACCCCTACATTCTTGAGGTCAACAGCCTGCCAAGCCTCGGCGAGCACGGTTCGTTCGTGGCCGCTGCAGAAGCCGCCGGGCTCGACTTCTGCGCGCTGGTCAATCGTCTGGTCGAGGTCGCCAGCGCGCGCTACTTCGGCACGCCGGCGCCGGTGGAAATAGATCCCGACACGGCCGGTGATGCCGACCAGTTGTTGGACTTCGTCACTTCGCGTCGCGAACGCATCGAGCGCCGGATCGAGCAGTGGACTCGGCGTGCAAGTCGCACCGGGGACACGCTTGGCCTGATGGGCGCGTTCGACAAGCTGGATCGCGCGATGACCGAATTGGGATTGCGGCGCAAGTCGCTCGACGTCGAGCCACACCTCGCCGGTCTGTGGGAAACCTCCGCGGGACTTGATGGCGGCACCTTGTTGCTTGGCCATCTCGACGTGCCGTTGCCAGATGCGGTGCCCGGACAGATGTTTCAGCGTGAGCCCGAGCGCATGTTTGGCGAAGGCATTGCATCCTCGCGCGCGCCGCTCGTGGCGATGGAGTTCGCGCTGCAAGCATTGCGCAGCCGCCGCCAATTGGCGAAGTCGCGCTTGGGGGTCATGTACTACGGCGATGAAGGTCGGGACTGCGCCCAGAGTGCCGGGTTGATTCGGGCGGCAACCGCGCGTGCCAAGCAGGTCTTGGTAATGCGGCCAGGCAGTCCCGGGGGCCAGTGCATCACCCAGCGCCGCGGCGTGCGAAGGTTCGACCTGCGCATCAGCGGGGCGGTGCGCAAGCTCGGTCAAACCACCAAGCGGGCCGAAATCCTACGCTGGGCATGGGCGCGTTTGGAGCAATGCTGTGCGATGTCGTCGCGAAAGGATCGGGTAGCCGTCTCGGTGGTCGATCTGCACACTTCTGGCTTCCAGAACCTGCTGCCCCACGAAGTGTCGGCAACGATCTTGATCAACTACCTCGAGGTAGCGGCTGCGGATCGCATCGAGGCAAGGCTGCATGCGCAACTCGAGCAGCAAGAAGGCTTGCGGGTTCGCTTGACTCTGGTTGGCGATCGCCCCCCGTTCCATAAGACGCCCGAATCCGAAGACCTGGCAAATCGTATGCGCGAGGCGGCAGCCGCGTGGCATCTGCCGTTCGCTGAAGAATCCTCTTTGCTGCCATCGGTCAGCGGCTTGGCGCCGGCGTCGACGGCCGTCATCTGTGGCGTCGGCCCAGCGGCGACGAAGACTGACACGTCGACGGAGTCTGTCGAGCGCATCGGCGTGGTCCAGCGAACCTTGCTGCTAGCCCAGTTCTTGCTCGCGGAGGCGCAGCCCTAGGGACTCGAGCCCGCCGGCGGAATTGCTCCTTGTCGGATGTTCTGCCTCCGATCGGCTCCCCAGGTCGGGTGCAGAGGCCCGCTGATCTGCCTCGGGGAGGTCCAGCAGCACGAACGTTTCCCTGCCAGTTGGCAGTGGGCGCGTTGTCGCAGTGCTCCATCCGATACTTTGGCGATGACGTTGCCGCAAATGCAGGCATGCGAAGCTGTATGCAGATGGCGCCGCGCGACTGGTGTAAGCTGGATGGGTAGGTGTGATGGCCGTGGCACGGCTGTTGCTCTGCCAAAGAAAACCCCCGTCCATGGAGGACGACCCCAATGTTTAAGACGAAGACCGTTTCTGCAGTGTGCGTGTTCTTGATGGCTGTGGTTGCACTCGGCGGCGACGCTGTTGCGCAAAAGAAGACCAAGCCCGACGCCAAGGAAAAGCCTGTCATGTCTGCCGTCGTGCTGGTCGGCGGCGACTACCAGATCGTCGGCAAGGATGAGGTCGCGAAGCTCAAGAAGAAGCTCGCGCAAGATCACAAGGACGCTCTTGCCGCCCACAAGGCCGCGAAGGCGGATGCCAAGAAGAACAAAGAGAAGTTCGCGGAGCCGGCGCCCAAGGCCCAAAAACTGAAGATCGTCAAGGCGTCGATTGAGCAGAGCAAGGCAGAGGCATTCGTCGCGCAACTCCGAGAAAAGGACGCCAAGAAGTCGGCTCCAAAAGAGAAGCCGGCAAAGAAGGAAAAGCCGGCCAAGAAAGAGAAGAAGGGCAAGGGCAAGGCGAAGGCGAGCAAGTAGCTCCTCTTTGTTAGAGGCCCGGCCGAAAAGCCGCGCCCAACGCCTGCGGCGGCCTCGCCGCACTTGGCGGCCCACGAGAGCCTCGCCGAATCTACCAATTCGCCTGCGTTCTCGCGCACCACCACGCACAGCGATTCCATCCGCACGCGATGCACGCTCTTTTCGGCCGCGCCTCCAGTGGTGTGATGCACAAACCTGCCGGGTTCTGAGCGGCCCGCGGCGCCGCTCGCGGCGTTGCCTTGACCTCGACGTATCCACCAATACGCCTGCGGCAATGCGCCTTGCGAGCGACGCCGATGACTCGCTCAGAAGACGGCAACTGTCTGCATCACACCGCTAGCTATCCGGTATTGTTGTTCGCGTGTTTGATCGAATGACGTGCCGGCGACGGCTTTGGCTGGCCGCTGTTTTGTTGCTCTGCGGTTGGCTCGCGCCAGCCGCCGTTGGCCAGCAGCCCGATCGACCCGCCGGTTTGGATGTCGCCGCGATCGAGGCTGGGTTAGTTGCCGCGAAGGACTCGCCGCAGTTGTCCGAAACCGATCGTGCTGCGATTGTCGCGAGCTACGCCAAGGCGCTCGATTCCATCAAGAAGGGCGACGCGGCGATTGCCCGCAAGAAGGAGTTTGAAGCGGCGAAGTCGGCGCAGCCAGCTCAGCTGGAGTTGGTGCGGGCACAGCTGGCGAAGCCACTGGACACGAGCGAGCCTTCGGTGCCGAGTGGCGCCCCGCTTGCCGATCTAGCGCAATCACTTTCGGTCGCCGAAGAAGCCGCGCGCGTCGCTACGGCAACGCTGAACGACGTCGAAGCCCGGATGGAAACACGCGCTAAGCGTCAGCCGGCGTTGCCGCAGTTGTTGCGTGCGGCGGACGAAGGCCTGACCCAAACCAATGCTGCCTTGGCGACTCTGGCACCACTTGCCGCAGAGCCTGAGACGCGCGTCGCCAGGCGCGTCGAGTTGACCGCCGAGCAATATGCATGGGCCAGCGAAGTCGCGGCACTTGAAGCCGAACTCGCGAGCTATGAGGGCAGCCAAGAGTTGCTGTCTGCCGAGCGCGACCTTGCGCAGCGCCAAGCAATGCAGGCGCCGCGGCTCGTCAAGAGTTGGCAGCTCATCGTTCAGGCGCAACGCGCCAAGGACGCGAAGCAGGCGGAGCAGAGCGCGGCGGCGGATGTCTTGCGCACCGAGAATCGGCATCCGCTGCTGGAGCAGCTCGCCAAGGAAAACGAAGCCCTCGCCAAGCGGCGTAGTGCGCTCGCCGTTCGATTGACCGCGGCTACCGGTGCCGTCAACCGGGCGAGCGAACGGCTGAACAACTTGGAGCAAGACTTCAAGGGGGTCGCAGAACGCGTGCGGCTGATCGGGCTGACGGACGCGATGGGGGCATTGCTGCGCGATCGTCGGTCGACGTTGCCGGATCCTCGCAACGTGCGTCGCCGGATCCAAGAGGGTCGCGGCCTGCGATCCGCATTGCAGCAGGAACGCTTTGAATACGACGACATCCGTACGGCCCTCGTTGGCGAGGCGTTCGTAGACACCTTGCTAGCCACCGCCATGCCGCCGCTTGGCAAAGACGCCGAGAGTGTTGCGCGGGTCGCTCGCGAACTGGTGGACGCACGCCGAGAACTGGTCGAGTTGCTGCGCAAGGACAGCAGCACCCTGCTGGATTCGTTGGTGCGCCTTGATACGGCGGAGCAACGTCTGCTTGCCGAGTCTCTGAATTACACCGAGTTCGTCAACCAGCGGGTGTTGTGGATTCGTAGCACGACACCGCTGTGGCAGGCGAATGGGCGTGACCTGCGGGATGCGACGGCATGGTTCGTCAGCTCCGGCAACTGGGCCGCCCTGGCTGCTTCGACCTGGCATGCGGTACTCGAAAACATCGCCTTGGTCGTGCTGGCACTGCTGTTGTTGGGGGTGCTGTTCTGGGGCCAGAAGCGCGCTCGCGCAGGCATTCGTAGCTATGGCCAAGAAGCCATCCGTAGCACCACGGTGGACTTTGCACCTACCGGTTGGGCACTGCTGTTGACGCTGATCACGACGCTGCCAATCCCGGCGGTGCTCTTCTTGGTGGGGCGGCTGCTCGAGTCGGGTGGCAGTAGCCTCGACTTCGCCAGGCCGTTGGGCCTGGCACTGCAGCGAACCGCGTTGGTTGTCCTGGGAATGGAATCCTTCCGCCAGGTTCTGCGACCTGGTGGCCTGGCAGAAGCGCACTTCAGTTGGAACGTCGTGGCGCTGCCACTGATTCGTCGGAATCTGCTGTGCCTGATTCCCGTCGTGGCCGTTGCCAGCGTGGTGATCTCGACGCTTGAGAACTACGGCAATCTCAGTTGGAAGGCGGGACTTGGCCGGCCCGCCTTGATGGTTGCGTTGACGTGCGTGATGTTGGTTGCCGGGCGGTTGCTGCGACCCCACAACGGCATCCGCCATTTGCGCGGCGCGCCAGCCGACGGCTGGTCCTTGCGGATGCGGCAACTGTGGTTCGTGCTTGGCGCAGGAACTCCTGCGACGCTGCTGCTGTTGGCAATGCTGGGCTACAACTTCACCACGGTGCAGTTGGCGCAGCGATTCGCGATCACCCTCGCGCTGCTGGCAGCCTTGCTGTTGCTGCAGGATGTGGTCTTGCGGGGCCTGGTGCTTGCGAGGCGCAGGCTCGCGAAGCAGCAAGCAGCGGAGCGACGCAAGGTCGCCGCGGCCGCGCGTGCCCAAGGTGCGCAGGCACTTCAGGGTGAGAAACCAACTCCGGAGCCAGGCATCGATGTCGGTTCGATTGCAGAGCAAACTCGAAGCCTGGTTCGCTCATTGTCGCTGTTGTGCATCGTCTTGGGCATCTGGGCGATCTGGGTGGATGTGTTGCCGGCACTGGGCATTTTCGACGAAGTGCCGCTGTGGCAGGAAGTGACTCTCGCCGACGCGTTGTTCGCAACCATCGTGTTCATCATGACGTTCCTTGCGGCTCGCAATATCCCCGGCGTGCTGCAGTTGACGCTGTTGCAGCGTTTGCAGGTGCACGCGGGAGAGCGGCATGCGATTACCGCGATTGCCCGCTACACCATCATTCTGGTCGGTGGCATCTACGGCTTCTCGACCCTCGGAATCGGCTGGGGCAAGCTGCAGTGGCTCGCGGCAGGCGTCAGTGTCGGCCTCGGCTTTGGCATGCAGGAGATCTTCGCCAACTTCATCTCGGGCTTGATCATTCTGTTCGAACGGCCGGTGCGCGTGGGGGACCTGGTTACCGTTGGCGGAGTCGATGGCTACGTGACGCGCATCAAGATGCGTGCGACGACCATTCGCGACTACAACCGCAAGGAACTCGTGATCCCGAACAAGGAGTTCATCACCGGCACCATCGTCAACTGGACCTTGTCGGATGCCATTACGCGGCTGATCATCAAGGTGGGTGTTGCCTACGGCAGCGACACGCACTTGGCCGGCGAGGTGCTGCTCAGGATCGCCGAAGAAGACGAGAACATCCTCGATAGCCCCAAGCCCAAGGCTCTCTTTATGGGGTTTGGGGAAAGCACGCTGGACTTCCAGTTGCGCGTCTTCACCCTCAGCGTCGATGCATGGCCCGAGTTGATTGATGGCTTGCACCATCGCATCGATCAAGAGTTTCGGGCGGTCGGCATCGAGATCGCCTTCCCGCAGCGGGACCTGCACATTCGCTCAGCCAAGCCATTGGTCGAGCTCATGACCAAGAAGCAAGTCGAGCAGTTGCAGGACTCGGGCGACGCTTCGTAGCGGCGCGGTTTGGGCCGATCATTACTGGCGTAAGGCAGCAACTGCTCCAGCGGCGTCGGTTGACGCCGCTGGTTGGGGTGACGGACATCACACGTCGCAGTCGACGCCGTCTTCGCGGTATTTGACGCGATATAGGTCGCGTCGTCGGTCACGCCAGTTCTGCGTCGTGCCGCCGTAGCGGTGGCGGCGAAGCAGTTCGATGTCGAGATCCTTCATGACGATCGTCTCGATGTTGGGCGTGCATTCCGCTGCCGTTGCATCAGGGCTGAACGGCAAGTCGGACGGCGTGTAGATGCCGGACTGTGCGTAGTGGATGTCCGCATTGCGCACTTGCGGCAAGTTGCCGGTGCACCCGGACAACACCGTGTAGACGTGGTTTTCGATGCCGCGCGCCATCGCGCAGATGCGAACCCGCAGGTAGCCGGAGCGCTCGTCGGTGTTGAACGGCACGAAGATGACTTGCGCCCCCTTCTTGGTGGCGATACGGGCAAGTTCGGGGAACTCGATGTCGTAGCAGATCAGGATCGCAATGCGACCGCAGTCCGTGTCGAAGACTTCGACCTTGTCGCCGCCAGTGACTCCCCACCAGCGCCATTCGGCTGGGGTTACGTGGATCTTGTATTGCTTGCCGATCGTGCCATCGCGGCGGAACAAGTAGGAGATGTTGTAGAGCTTGTCGTTTTCGATGGCGAAGTTGCTGCCCCCGATGATGTTCACGTGGAAGCGCACTGCCAGGCTCTGGAACAGCTCGATGTAGCGTTCATTGAACGATGCCAGTTCGCGTGCGGCCATGCTGGCGCGTTTGGCCTTGACCAGCGATAGCAGCTGCGTCGTGAACAGTTCCGGGAAGGTTACGAAGTCGCAGCGATAGTCTCCGGCGGTGTCGACGAAGTAGAGCACCTGCTGTTCGAACTCTTCCCACGACGAGATCGCGCGCATCTGGTACTGCACGGTGGCCAGGCGAACCATCTGCACCGGCCGGATCTCACGCTTCTGGTGGGAGCGGTAGTCGACGTTGGTCCACTCCATGTGCGAGGCCCAGCCGACGCTGTCTTCGTCACTCGGAAAGTAGTCGGGGATCAGCTGCTTCAGTTCGAAGCCGTTGGCCAACTGCGTCGTAAGTACCGGGTCGTAGAGCGTCTTGTCCGCGACTTTCTTGGCATACTCGTGCGCCGTCATCTCTTCCTGATGCGCTGCGTAGCCAGGAATGCGGCCACCAATCACGATCGCTTCGAGGTTGCGCTCCCGGGCCAGGCGCTTGCGTTCGGTGTATAGCCTTCGGGCGAGGCGCATGCCGCGGTAGTCTGGATGCACCATGATCTCGATGCCATACAACACGTCACCATTCGGATCGTGGTTGCTGATGAACCCGCCGTCGGCAACTGCCTTCCAGTCGTGCCAATCCGAGCACAGATCGTAGTCCACTATCAAACTGCACGAAGACGCGCACAGGCGACCCTCATAGAAGATGCCAATCTGGCCTTCGGGGAAATGCGAAAGCTGGCTCTCGACGTGCTTCTTGGTCCACGTGGGCATGCCAGGAAAGCACTTCGATTGCATCTCAATGATCGCGTCGAAGTCCTGCATCTGCAGTGGGCGAACTTCGATTTGCGTTTCAAACTCTTCGAGTGGGATGGGGTCCATAGTGTGCGTCGTGCGTGAGAGCTAGGTCAGATGGTCAATCATTAGCGACGCCAAGCCCAAAACGAGCAGGAAGCCGCACATGTCTGTGATGGTGGTCAGGATGGGCCCGGAGGCCAGTGCCGGATCCTTGCCGAAGCGCTTCAGAACCAGCGGCACCAAACCGCCGATCGACACCGCGATCATGGTGTTGATCATCATGGCGACGCCGACCACGAGGCCGAGTGCCGGGATGCCCTTCCACAGCCAGGCAACAGCTGCGACCAGGATGCCCAGCAGCAGGCCGTTGATCGTGCCGACCACGATCTCCTTGCGCCAAACGCGCCAGGTTTCGCTGACGCGAACGTAGCCCAGGGACAGTTCGCGGATGCTGACGGCGACGGCTTGGTTGCCCGAGCAGCCACTCATGTCCGAGATGATCGGCAGGAATACGGCGAGTGCGATGACTGCTTGCAGGGTGCCTTCGAAGGCGGAGATCACACTGGCAGCCAAAATGTTGAGCACGATATTCAACGACAGCCAGGCGAGTCGGCGTCGCGATCGCAGCAGCACGGGCATCGTGCGCAGTTCTTCACCGCCGACGATGCCCTGTGCGACGCGGTAGTCATTGTCGCTGCGCTCGGCGAGTGCCGACTCAAAATCGGAACCGTGCACGACTCCCAGTAGCAAGCCGTTCGCATCGACCACGGGCACGCCAATGATCTCGTATTCATCGAACAGTGCTTCTACTTCTTCGAGTGGCGCGTGGTCTAGGACTGAGAACGGTTTGCGGATCATCAGATCGCGCAGCAGCGTGTTCGCTGGCGAGAGCAGCAGGTCGCGGATGCGCATGACACCGATCAGGCAGCCTGCCGCGTCGACGACGTAGGCATACTGCACGTCGTAGTCTGCATAGGTTTCTCGGTTGCTACGCAAGTCGTCGACCATTTCGCCGACGGTCGTGGTCTCCGTGTAGCTGAGGAACTCGGTGACCATGAGGCCGCCGGCCTCGTCGTCCTCGTACGCCGCCAGCGTCCGTACCTCGCCAGCTTCTTCCGGCTCGAGATTGGAGAGGATCGCTTCGGCATCTTCGCTGTCGAGTTCGCCGATCAGGTCGGCTTGCCCGTTGCTGGGCAGCTCGTGGATGATGCGGGCAGCTGCACCTGGGTCGAGGTGCTCGACGATTTCGACCGCCGTCGCGTCTGGCAGCTGCTCCATGAGGTCGGCCGCATCGCCCGGCCGCATCTCGGTGAATAGCTGCGTTTGCAGCACTTCGGGCAGGCGTGAAATCGCCAGCATGATCTCGCTGCCATGCAACGTCGCGAGGAACTTGCGGACCCCTTTACCGGCCTCCAGCCGCTCGGACAGAATTTGCCATGGTTCGCCTTCGACTGGTGGTTTGGGGTCGGCGATCTGGTCGGTGTCGGTATTCATGCAGGCGGTGGTTTGTGCTAGTCGAAAGGGGGCGAGCTTGGTTCGGTCAGGCTTGCGCGGGGGACGCGGCGCCACCGTCACGGCGTGGCTCCCCGACTCCGACAAACTGGCCATTCTGACTCGTGGTCAGTTGCAGGCCTCCAAACTTGAATGCATACGGGTCTGCATTCGTAACGTTGTACCGAGAGTTCAGGGCATCGGCGCAATCGGGCGATATGCGGCCGATCTCCGCCAGCAGGTCGCCCTCTGGTGAGCAGTGGATACGTGGCGCGAGCACTGCGTCGAACTCGTCTTGGTGTTGCAGCCGAAGCAGTGTGGTGAAGATGCCTGAGATCATGCGTTCGGAGCCGGTCGAACCGATGGCGATGGTTTTTGGACCATCGATCAGGATGGTCGGCGCCGCATTCGATCGTGCCGGAGCTCCCGGAGTCAGGAAGTGCGGGTGGCGCTTATTCTGGATCTTGAAGCCGCGCAGGTAGCCGTTGTAGAGGAACCCGAGGTTTTGCGGCATGCGTGCCGAACCGAAGCTGCGCTCGATCGACATGGTCATCGAGATGCAGCCACCATCCTGGTCCATGGCGCACAGGTGCGAGGTCTCGCCGGCACCCCCGTCCGCTGCCGCCTGTACTTCTTGCATCGCGGTCTGCGCATTGCGGGCACTGAGCAGCGAGCCTGCCATGCCGAGTTCGCGAGCACCGATGTCCAGCCGGGTGTGACGCCGATCCTGACGGACTCGGCGGATCATTTCGGCAATCAAGACCAAGTCACGTGGCTGCCGAGGATCGAGGTCCGCGTCGAGGCTGTTGCACATCATGGCCAACTGCGCCAGGGCGATGCCGCCGGCGGGCGGGCCTGCGGTGAACAGGCGCCGGTCGCGAAAGTTGACGGCAATGGGGGCGCGCGGAGTTGGCTCGGTGACTGCTGATAGGTCGTCTGCCGTCAGAAAGCCGTCCCCTTGCCGCATGTCGTCCGCAATCTCAGCGGCGATCTCGCCGTGATACATGCTCATCAGGCCATGCTTGGCGAGGCGTTCCAAGGTCTCCGCCAGCCGTGGTTGCGGCACCACCGTGCCGATCGCATGTGGGTTGCTTGCCGCATCGAGGCCAAGGTGTGGGCAGTTGCCGGCAAGCAAGGCCTTCTTGTAGGTGCTCGCCAGTTCATGTTGCAGTGGGGTGATCGTCGAGCCGCGTCGTGCCAGAGCGATGGCTGGCTGCACGATCTCGGCCAGCGGCAAGCGGCCGAAGCGCTGGTGCAAGGATGCCCAGGCAGCCGCGGCGCCCGGAATCGCAACCGATCGGTAGCCGCGGTAGCGGTGGGCTGCGCCAACCAACTCCGGAGTTGCCGCTGCCGGTGCCGTGCAGGCGCCGTCCAGGAAGAACGGAGGCTGCTCGCCGAAGCCGTGGCCCACGATCATGGTCATGCCGCCGAGACCAGAGGCTGCGGGCTCGCAGACGTTGAGCGCCAAGGCGGCGCCAATGGCCGCATCAGCGGCGTTGCCGCCGGCGGCCAGGACCTGTGCACCGGCATCGGCCGCAAGGTAGTGAGCGCATGCGACGACGCCATTGCTCGATCTTGAGGTCCATTGCTCGGCATCTTCGCGCAGGTTGGTGCGGTCTAGCCGTGGATCGGGATTCGTCATGCCACGCAGTATGTCAAAAGGTGTGCCGGGTTATGGGTTTCGAGCAACTTTGCTGGGAAACCGAAGCCGCATGGCTCACGACGAAACCGGTGTTGGAAAACCGGAGGTGCCAGTTCCGATCCGGCGGTGATCGGGCTTGCAGCACCGATGCACAGGTCGTGTTCGGAATCGTGACGACGCGTGCTTACTGGTTGCTCGGGGATATGTTCACGTCGTGATGCCTGATCCAACCGCGCTCCCTGATCCAGCTGTGCTAGGTGCTTCGCCCGAAGCCGGTCTCGGCGGCTACTTGTGCGATGGAAAGGGAGGCTGCCGACCGATCACGTTCGAAGAGGCTACCCAGCCGGTGAAGTCCCCGGAGTGGCAATGGATCCACCTGAACTACAGCGACCAGAGCCATCAAAAGTGGTTGCGCGAGGAGTCGGGACTCGATGTCCTGACCTGTGACGCGCTGGTCGCGGTCGAGACGCGGCCACGGCTGTTGCGCACGGATGGGTCCGTGCTGATCATCCTGCGCGGCATCAACCTCAATCCGGGAGCGGATCCGGACGACATGGTTTCGCTGCGGATCTGGGTGGACAAGAATCGCGTGATCACGCTGCGCAGCCGACGCCTGTTTTCGATTCAAGAAATCCGCAAGCAACTGCTCGACGGCAAGGGACCGCGCTCGCCGGGGGCACTGCTGTCGGCTATCGCGAGCAGTTTGCTCGGGTTGCAGGCAATCGTCGTCAATAACCTGGAAGAAGAGGTCGACGACATCGAGTCGAGCATGGTGGCCAACGCTGGCTATTCGTTGCGATCGCGCATTTCCGAGTTCCGCCGTCAAGCGATCGCCCTGCGCCGCTACATCGCCCCGCAGCGTGAAGTGCTGACTCGGTTCTTCTACGAGGAAATCGAGTGGCTTGCTGACCGTCAGCGAGCGCGCATGCGCGAGGCCGGCGAGCAGCAGACCCGGTTGGTCGAAGAACTCGACGCTGCGCGCGAGCGTGCCAGCGTCGTGCACGAAGAGCTCAACGGCCGGTTGTCCGAGCAGATGAACCGCAACATGTACGTGTTGGCGGTGGTTACCGGTGTGTTCCTACCGCTTGGCTTGTTGACCGGACTGCTCGGTATCAACGTCGGCGGCATGCCGGGAGTCGAGAATCCCTACGCGTTTTGGATCGTGTGTGCCGCTCTCGGGGTGGTCGCCGCGATCATGATCGTGGTCTTCCGACGCACGCGATTGCTGTAGTCCCGCGGCGGTCGTCGATCACCGACGCCACGCAAAACCGATCTGACCACCCTTGTCGCCGAGCTTGGTCAGCCCGCGTCGCTCTAGGATCGCGATGCCGCGCGGATTTTGGACAGGATGGGTGATGGTCACGGAGTCGACCGGCCAGGACGCCGCGATCGTGTCGAGCACCGTTGCCACCAGGTGTTCGTCGAGCCCCGTCTGCAGTTGATCCGCAGTGACCCAGTAGGCCATGCGCAGACCGCGCGGCTGCGACTTGTCCGGGTTGAGGTAGACGCAGCCGATGCATGGGGTGCCGCTCGGATGCAGCACGGTGTAGGCGTATGCCTCGCGCCGCTGGAACTCCTGCCAGTGCCGCTCGAGGTCGCCGTGGTTCTGGGCGGCGGTCATGTCGGGTGGTGGCCACGAACCCCACTGCATCGTCGTCTGTAGATGCTCCGAGCTGCCTTGCACGGCTGCATAGTCGAGTTCGTTGAACTTCGGCTGTAGCGGCTCGAGGCGCATGCGACTGGTCGTGATCCGTTGTGGCGCCGCAAACGACTCGACCCACGGCGATTCGACTTGGCGTTGGTCGGGAATCGCTTGGCAGCTGCCGAGCGCGGGCAGTGTCAACAGGGGGAGTCTGAGCAACTTCATGACCAGCACGATAGGGGGGGCGGCTGGTGATGTGTCGAATATGTCGTCGAACAGCGAAGCTCCCTTTCGGTGTGCCACCGCCTTACTGTTGCCGCGCAACCCGATGAGCACAATCCACTCGCAGGCAACCAAACTCTCGATCGACGTTCCGCCCTCCCCTGCAGTCGTCGCGCCGAGCGAACGCGATGGGCGGGTTGTTGGTTATGACCTGGCGCGCTGTCTGGCGTTCTTCGGCATGGTCGTCGTCAACTATCGCTTCGTGATGGGGGGCTTCCGCGGCTCCCCCGAGTGGTTGCTGGCAACCATGGATGTGTTCACGCTGCGTGCGGCGGCGACGTTCGTGATGTTGGCCGGGGTGGGCATGACGTTGCTGTGGCGAGCTCGACGCGACGCGGTGCATCCCAAGCGATGGACCAACTGGTTGCGCACGATTGCGTTCGTTTTGATGTTGGCCGGTGCTTGGGTCGTCGTCGACTTCTACGTCCTCGAGTCGGCCGCCGAGCGCGCCGTGCAGTTCGGTCCGTTGGCTGGGTTGGAGCGCGGCGTCACTCCGGCTGCCGACCTGGCGCCGCTGCAGACCCGCTTTTGGGACTATGGCTCAGCCCTGGCCGAAGGCGCAGTCAGCATGTTCTTGAAGGTTGGCGCGGGCGTCTGTGGCGCGCTGCTGCTGACGTTACTGATTCTTGGACGACGCGGGTGGGGACCACGCGCAGTTCTGCTCAAGCGTGCCTTGTTCTTGGCGGCGGTCGGCTTCGTTTGGTATCCGCTGTGGGGTGGCGACATCCTGCGCTTCTACGCGATCTATCTGTTTGCCGGCGTGTTTGTGCTGACGCTGCGTTGGCCTTGGGTGATCGGTTGCATCGTGGCAATCCTCACGGCCGCGTTCTGGTGGCAGTTCGTCGAGAGCGGCGGCGCACCGTTGGAGCCGTTTGAGAATGTCGGTAACAACTGGACGCTCGAAGCCATGGGGCGCGAGTTGTTTGTCGGTGGCTTCCATCCCGTACTGCCGTGGTTGGCCTTCTTGTTCGTCGGCGTCTTGATCGGACGAATCAACCCGGGTTCGTGGCGCGCGAAGGGCGGCTTACTGGCGCTGGGTTTGACGCTGGCAGTGGTTGGCTATGCCGGGGCAGAGCCGGTCATGGACAGGTTGCGCGATGAGGCGGGGCCGAAGGTGGAGCGGCATGTTGCAGATCGCGAACTGTTGGTAGCGGCGAAACGTCCTGCGAACGAACAGGCACCCGCCGGCGCGGTTGGCCCTGATCTACCGCAGCCTGAGCTACCGCAACCTGAGCAACCGCAACCTGAGCAATCGCAGCCTGGGCAATCGCAACCAGCAGAAGCCCAGCCCACAGAAGCCCAGCCCACAGAAGCCCAGCCCACACAAGCCCAGCCCACAGAACCCCAGCCGCAAGACCCGCAACCGGCAGAGAGCCCCTCGGCAGACATCCCATTGACCCTGCCGGAAGGATTCGACAAGGCAGCCAACGCGGACTTCGTTGCTGGGGCCGAGCGCCTACAGAAGTTGTTGGCGGCGATCGGCGGCTTTGGCAGTCGCA
>CAXBFC010000086.1:0-21876 GCA_963974725.1 uncultured bacterium
GCTGGAAAAAACGCGCAGCAGAATCGTGCGCGTGCTCGCGACCGATGCGCTGGCCCAATGCGGGCAAGGCGTCACGACCGAACAACGGACGCGCATGCAAGCGATGCTGCAGGAACGCAGATTCCGCACGGCTCACTCGCGCCTGATCGGCACCCTCAACAAGCTCGGTGCGCTACCTGAACTTGACCTCGAAACCCATGTGAAGCTCGCCACGTCGATCTACGCAACCGCCGACTCGTGGGTGACGCTGGCCGATCGCGGCGAAGAGGCTGGCCCCGCTATTATCGAGCACAAGCTGTTCGGTCCCGCGGTTGGCACGCGGCTCGCGGAGACAGCCCCGGACCTGCTGGTAGCATGGCTCAACGGCACCGAACCCGAATTGCAAAACACGGCGCTCGCCGGACTGCTCGCCAAGCGACCCGACCTAGTCGATAACAAGCAACTCGCGGCATTGCTTACCGGCCCCCCCAGTTCTGGGGGGATGGCGTTCGATTCGCTATGCCAACGACCCGAGGCCTCCGAGCACGTGGCACCACTGCTTGAGTTCGCCCGCACGCGCGGCTACTTGTCAGACAAGCAGACGGCAAATATCCGCCGGCTCGCACCGTCCTTCGCGACACTCGTCGACACGTTCGAAGATTCCCTGCGCAATGGCCAGAAGTGGTCGGTCGTTCGCGGCATGGACGACGAGAAGATGCGCTTGCTGGCGCGGCAGTGGCTCAAAGAAACGGACGACCTCGACGTCCGCGACAACTTGCTGGCAGAACTCGTCAAGCTCGGATTGAGCAAAGGTCAGGACATCCAAATGGTCGAGCAAGCACTTCGCACGAACCATCGGAACGACGTGCTGTCGGCACTCAGCGCAGCAGACAAGGTGCCGGCCCAACTGATTCCAGCCCTGGAAGCCGTCTGCGACGAGGAACCAGATGGCGATTGGTGGAGCGATGATTGGAGTGCTCGCGAAGCCTTGATCACCGCGCACCGATAAGCACTCCCGCAACCCAACTCCACATGGCACTGCGCCCCTACCAGGCGGCGGCCCTCGAGGCCGTGCGCAACACCTACCGCGAGGGCCATCGCACCGCCCTCGTCGTGATGCCGACCGGAACCGGCAAGACGGTGTTGTTCGCCGAAATCTCGCGCCTGGCGAAGGGGCCGGTGCTGGTACTTGCCCACCGCCAAGAACTGGTCGAGCAAGCGCGCGAGAAGATCTCGCTGTGGTGCAACGACGTCGTCGCGGTCGAGATGGCGCACCAACGTGGCTTTACGCGGCCCGACGGAACCCGACCAAAGATCTCCGTGGCCAGTATCCAGACGCTGCGGCAACGGCTCAAGGACGTGCCGCGCGATGCGTTCAAGATCGTCGTCGTCGATGAGGCGCATCACGCGACGTCGGACTCGTATCGGGCCGTTCTCGACCACTTCGATGCGTATCTGCTCGGCGTGACCGCGACGCCGGATCGCAGCGACCGCGTGCCACTCGGGGAGGTGTTCTCGGCCGTGGCGTATTCCTACGACATGCGTCAGGCAATCCACGACCAGTGGCTGTGCCCGATCCGGTCGTTCTTGGTGCAGACCCAGGCGGACTTCTCAGGCATCCGCAAGGTCGCCGGCGAATTGGCGATTCGTGATGTCGAGGACGTGTTGACGCAAGAACTGCACCTCGCCGAAATCGTCACGCCGATTCTGCGCGAACGCGGCGATCGCCCGGCGATCGTGTTCGCCGCATCGGTCGCCCATGCCCACTCCCTGTGCCGCGTCATCAACGAAGAAGCCGACGACCCGAACTTCGCGGCGGCCCTCGATGGCAGCAGTTCGTTCGAAGTGCGCGCACCGGTGCTGCAACGGTTCCGGAGCGGCGAGATCAAGATCCTGGTCAACTGCTCGCTGTTCACCGAAGGCTTCGATGTGCCGCAGATTGCGCTCGTCGCGATCGCGAGGCCGGTGCTGTCGCGATCGTTCTACGCCCAGATGGTCGGCCGGGGCACGCGCATCGCACCGGGCAAGAAGGACTTGCTGGTGCTCGACTTCGTTCCCGGCAACTGCCGCCACTCGTTGGTGCAAGCCGTCGACATCTTTGCTTCGAGCGATCCCGAGGTGCAGGAACGGGCTCGTCGCATCGCCCAAGAAGTGAGCGAGGAGGGCCAGGCGATCGCCCTCGAACGTGCGCTCGAACTTGCCCAGCAAGAGCAAGAGGCGCAGGAGGCCACGGTCGAATACCAACTGAAGAAACGCGACCCGTTCCAGGCAGTCGGCATCGACCTCGACTTCTACATTCGGCGTTCGCGGGGCGGCGCCCGAGCGACCAGCTCGCAGCTGCAGTATTTCAAGAAGGCGGGACTGCCGAGTGATCGGGTCGAACAGCTATCCAGCCGACAAGCCGAAGAACTGCGCGAGTCGCTACTCGAACGCAAAGCCGTTGGGTTGTGCACGCCAAAGCAAGCGAAGCTTCTGCTGGCGATCGGCGTCGATCCGCGCGACATGTTCTATGACGAGGCCAAAGAAGTGCTGCGCGAGAACAAGCTGGCCAAGCAACCGCCCAAGAAACAGATCGAAGACGACGCCAGCGAGTTTGGCCTCTAGTAAAGCGGCACCATCACACCCTGCAGCGAGAACAGTTTCTTCTTCTGCTCCGCGGTCAGCTGGAACTGACGCGAGACCGCACGCAGCATCGCGACCTGGTTGCTCAACGCGGCCTTGGTGCGGCCAGCGCGCAGGAACTTCAACTTGCGCTCAACGGCGCTCGACGGCTTGCCCCACATCTCCGTGTTGGCACCGGCAACCGACTCCAACACCGTGCGCAGCCGCGCGGTGTCGGCATCGTTGAAGCCGAGTTCGTCGGCCATGCGGTTGCCCGCCCGGCGGGCGAAGTCCGCGGCGTTGGCGGCCTTGATCGGACGCAGCAGATGACGCGTCATCAGGCCGGAACCAAACAAGCTGAGACCGTCAAAGTCGGTGCTACCCTTGGGATAGATCGCCGCGAATTGCTCCGGCGTGAGCCGCTGCGACATCTCGGCGTAGAAGCGATCTTTCGCTTCGATCTCGTGCATCATCGTCTCGGACTCAAACTCGTATTGCCCGGCGGCAACGCCGTCGAGTTCTGCCGAGAACGAACGCACCAAGCCAGCCAACGCCGCACTCTGCGCTCCATCCAATGGTTGGCCAGCGGCGTCCAACGTGCTTGCCAACGTGTTCGCCACCACCAACGGATGGGTGTAAGCACCGTTTGGCCCCGTGCCCGGCAAGCCAGCCTTCAGCAGCGTTGGGATCTCACCGACGAGGTGCGTATTGAGCTTCTCGAGCTGCACCGCGATCTCCGTCGAGATCTCGCCGTCCTCCTCGAGAATGCGCACCAGCTCGTTGAGCAACGGCTGGATTTCGAAGCTCGCCTTGCCCATCGCCGACCAATCCACCTGACTGAGAGCATCCGCGTACTTCGGATCCTTGAACATCAACGCCGTGGCCACTTCCGGCTTGGCTTCGACTTCGGCAGGAGGCGGCTCTTCGGGGGTCGCAGCGGCCACACCTTGGCGCACCGTCAGCAACTGGGCGTTCTGTTGTTCGAGCGCTTGCACGCGCGCCAACAGCCGCGCGTTCTCGGCCAAGTAGTCCTTTGCATCCGGAGCCTCAGATTCCAAATGCACAACTTCTCCGCTGGCACGAACCTCCGGACCGGACATCGCGTCCCACGTCACGATCCCAGCCACCACTCCAATCGTTAGAGACGTCGCCGCAACTACACCATTCTTCATCGAGAACCCCATCGAACGAACCTCCAACTCTGTAGCTGGCCGGACTTGAAGCATCGGAAAGACACCAAGTCGCAGCCGTGAATCTGTAGACGCAAACAGGCGGGCGCCGCGATGCGCACTGACGATCGCCGCCTCGCCAGCCGCGACGATCTCCCCTGGCCGTTCTGCATCGGCCGAGACGAACTCGACCGCGCCGCTGGCAACGTGCAACGCGACACGTTCGGCGACGCGCTCGGCACTCGCCGGGGACTTGTGCCCGGCGTCGAATGCATAGCTGACGACGTAGGCGGTGAGCATGCCCAGGCACAAGAAGGCAGCGGCCAGCAACACAGACGCCGCAAACTTTCGCGGTGGCGATCGCAGCACCGGCAATTCCCCGGGGGCAGCTTCGCCCAGTGCAATCAAGATGCGCGCCGACAAGTCCGGCGGCTGTTGGCCACCAACTTCCTGCAACGCGCTATCGATCAGACGATCTTCCCAATCCGTCACACTCCCCTCCGTGCGCGTTCGACGCATTGACGTAGCAACTCACGGGAACGGCGCAGCAGCGACTTGACGCCTTGCTCACCCATCTCCAGTCGGTCGCCGATTTCGCGACGCGAACGACGATCTTCGTAGTGCAGGCGCACAACCTGGCGCGCTCGCCCATCGAGCTTCTCCAGGCACTCGCGCAACGTGGCCAACGACTCTTCGCCGCCATCTTCCTGCGCGTAGTCGGACCAAACCGCTTCGATCCGGTCGAGATCGACCACGGCGAACGGCGGCCGGCGGAACGACTTCACGTAGAGGTTGCGGGCGACCTTGCGCAGCCACGCCGTGCGCGCCGCCTCACCCTGGTCCTCATACGGAGCGCGCAACAGTTGCAGAAACGTCTCCTGCACCAGGTCGTCGGCAAGTTCCGCGTTCGCCCCCAAGAAGCGCACGTAACGCCACACCTCGGCTTGATGCCGCTGCACCAGCTGCGAGACGTCGCGGGGATCAATCGTGCGGACCTGAGTCACAGCCCCCACAATCCATGACCGGGGCCAAAGGGTGCAAGAAGCCCAAGAAATTGTGCCAGAGCGGACTTCAGCCGCCCCGCATAAGGACGCAGCCGAGGCGAGCCCTCGGGCGGGAGTCACTCAGATCCCACGCAGGCCAGGCCCCAATCAAGCTAGGTCCCAATCAAGCCAAATCCCAATCAAGCCAGATCCCAATCAAGCTAGATCACTGTCACCCAGCGTATACCACCAGTTCTCCGTCAAGAACTCGGCGGTCACCTGCGGGATACAGATGTTGTGGATCAGCCGGCGCTGCATCCAATTGGCCGACGGGGTTTCCACGAAGCCACGAGCGACCAGGTGTTCGTGCTCCCTGGACCACGGTGGGAACACTGCCAGCAACCGTTGCTTCTGCTCGTCGTGTTGGCGCTGCACCGCTTTGTGCAGCAACGCGTCGGCGGCATCGGTGTCCGCTTCGGGCACCAGCCAATCGACAATCGTCGCCGAGTCCGGCGCCAACCCCGAGCCAGGCTTCAACACCATCAAGCCGCCCAAGCGACCCGAACGGCGCACGGTCCAGACCTCGTAGTCGTCACGGGCGGGGTTGTCGAAGTAGCGCCACTTGAGGTAGCGATAGTCCCGGCGCGTAAGACACTTCTTGTCGTGGCGCACAGCCTCGTAGAGACCGCCAATATCGGGTGGCACCGTATCGACCTTGTCGACCTGCAAACCGGCCGGCGCGGCGAGCGGCGCGAGCGCGGCATCGCGGATCACATAGTCGATGACGCGCATCATCTCATACTTGAGGTAGCGCTTGCCGATGCGATACGCAGCGTCGACTGGGAAGCCGTAGAACAACGCATCGCCGATCACGCGACTGTGATCCCAGAACGGCATGCAGGTTTCGACGAACAAGCTCTTTGCCTTCAAGCCCTGCCGCCAACCGGGATGCGTCATCGAGTCGACACAGTGCACCATTCGCTGCGCGCCCCACGGTGTGTCGTAGAGCATCGGCATGCCGGCATACTGTGAGGCGATCGTGCCATCGTCGGCAACGGCCAACGAGATGCGATGACCGGCCGGGTTGTTGGCGTAGGCCCACTGCCACTGCTCCAGCGTGCGGTCGACGTAGTCTGGTCCGCACACTTCGCGGAAGACCAGGTTGAACGTCTCCAGAATCTTGTCTTCGTCACCGGCCTGGTAGGGCCGAATCGTCACGCCCTGGGTCACGACAGCCCCCGACAGAACTCCCCAACGACATCCGTCATTCTCGCTGCTGCGTGCTTGCCGGTCTCGATGACCTCATGGTGCGACAATGGTTGCGCCGAGATGCCGGCGGCGAGATTGGTGATCAGCGACATGCCGCAGACTTCGGCCCCCATCGCATTCAATGCCATCGCTTCGTGCACCGTGCTCATGCCAACGGCATCGGCTCCCAGCGTCCGCAACATGCGCACTTCCGCCGGGGTCTCGTAGGATGGGCCGAGCAGGCCCGCGTAAACTCCGGTGCGCAGCCCCGAGCCGGCAGCAAGCAGCGCCTCACGCAGCCGTCGCGAATAGACCTCGGACTGATCGGGAAACCGCGGTCCGAACGCCGGATCGTGGTCGCCGAGCAGCGGCGTCGTGCCGGTCATGTTGAGATGGTCGGCGAGCACCATCAAGTCGCCGGCGACCTGGCCCTCGCCGATGCCGCCCGCAGCATTGGTCAGCAAGAAGTTGGCGAGCCCCATGCGACGCAGCGTGCGCACACAGCGCACCACCTCCGCCGGCTGCCAGCCCTCATACAGATGCACGCGACCGGTCAAACACGCCATCCGCACCTTGCCGATTTCCCCAAACACGACCGAACCGCCGTGGCCTTCGACCTTGGGCTTGGGCCACTGCGGCACGTCCGCAAACGGGATCTCGATGCGATTGGCCAGCACCTCCGCAAACGACTTGAGGCCGCTGCCGAGCACCAGACCCAATCGAATCGACGCGACGTATTCCTCGCCGACCTTGCCGTTCAACCACAGCGCGGCACGTTCGACGTGCGCCACCTCTTCGCGAACACTCATGAGACTTCGCCCGAGGAAAGCACACCGGCGACGCACGCGGTCATGCAGGTCGCGATCGCACCGGCGAACATGGCGCGCAGACCGAGCTTGGCAAGGTCGGCGCGGCGGCCGGGCGCCATTGCGCCGAGGCCCCCGACCTGGATCGCGACACTGCCGAAGTTGGCAAAGCCACACAATGCAAAACTGCTGATCAGCGCGGTGCGTGACGAGATCTCGTTCTGCGCAATCATCGGCCCGAGCTTGCCATAGGCGACCAGTTCGGTCACGGCGATCTTGGTGCCGAGCAATTCCGCCAGAATCGGAATCTCATCCCACGGCACACCCATCACCGCAGCCACCGGCCAGAACACGATGGCCAACCCACCTTCGACGGACCAGTCCGGGTGGACCAAGCCGAGCGCTGCGTTGGCGACGGCGACCAGCCCCAGGAAAGCGATCAACATCGCGCCGACGTTGAGCGCCAGCTTCAGGCCATCACCGGCACCGCCCGCGGCCGCTTCGACGACGTTGCCATAGGGAGTCGCTTCGATCGAACTGACCGTGCCCATGGTGACGCTCTGCTCGGTTTCCGGCCACAGCATCTTGGTGCAGATCAAGCCTGCGGGAACGGCCATCACCGAGCCGACCATCAAGTGGCCGGCATCGACGCCAAAGCTGACGTAGAGCGCGAACACGCCACCGGCAATGGTCGCGAAGCCGCCGACCATGATGGCGTGCAACTCGCTCATCGTCATCTTGTCGAGGAACGGCTTCACCAACAGCGGCGCCTCGGTCTGGCCGACGAACACGTTGCCACAAGCCGACAGCGACTCGCTGCCCGACGTGCCCAGCAAGCGCACCATGATCGCAGCCATGCGGCGCACGATCCACTGCATGATGCCGACGTGGTAGAGCACCGCCATGAAGCTGCTGAAGAAGATCAGCGTCGGCAGCACCATGAACGCAAACACGAAGCCGCCGGACTGATCCGGCATCGCCTTGCCGACCAGGTCGGGTTTGGTCAGCGCGTTGAAGACGAAGTAGCTACCTTCGTTGGATAGCTTCAAGAACGCATCGACGCCATCGCCGACGCTTTGCAGGGCGGCGTTGCCGGCCCCCCAATACAAGAACACCACGCCGAGCGTCGCTTGGATCGCGAGACCAGTGCCGACCAGTCGCCACTTGATGGCACGACGATCGCGGGAGAAGGCAAAGCAGATCGCCAGCATCACGGCGATTCCACATAAGGAGACGAGCTGCAGCATCAGCCGCGATGCTATGCCTGAAGTGCGCTCGGTGCTCTCCTGCGCTCGCAGAATTGATCGGTGCCTCGGCAGCACCCCCCGGGGGCAACCCAGCTAGCAACCCAGCAGCAACTCAGTGCCACCCCAGGCCAACGCGTTGCCAACGACCAACGGAACCGCAGAATCCGTCGCCGCCCACCCGGCCCGCTTGTGCTATCTGGCCTAGGCGTAGACGATGCGGTCGTCCCGATCGACGATGTCGATCCCCACCATGCCTGGAATCATCATGCTCGGACGAACCTTCGCCGCTGCAACGCTGTTGCTCGCGACATCTCTCACCCAGCCCCTGACGGCACAGGGCTGCACCTCAGGAACGTTCTGGCAGCGCGACTCCTTGCCGGCTTCGCCATCGTCGATCCCGACGGGCGTCAGCGTCATCCAAGGCATGTGCGAAGGCGAAAGCGCCGGCATCGTGTTTGAAATGCCCGCCAGCATGCCGGTGCAGAAGATCACCAAGGTCGTCGCACCTTGGGGCGCAGCCTTTGGCGCCGCCGGATTCCTCGCCGCGCTCGACATCGAGGTCTACGACGGCGTCAGCTTCAGCGGCCAAAACGTCAACATGGGCCAGCTAGTGTTCAGTCTGACCCAAACCGCCAACCAGAACCTGCAGGCCTCGAGCCACGGCCTCAACGAGTTCGACACGTCGCCCTACAACATCGTCGTTGGCGCCCAACCACCTATCGGGGGTGTACGGCGCTTTGCCATCTGCTTCCGCACCGACGTCAATTTCCACCCGAGCGGTTCGTGCGCCACTGGTTGGCCAGCGAACTTCTTCACCGACAATTCGTCGTTCCAGTTCGTTTGCAATCCGGCGATCACCCCGCAGCAAACCAGCATCATCCAGATCGCCGGCCAAGGCTGGCGCGACGCCGCACTGGCAACCGTGCAAGGCATCCAACTGTGCCCGCTCTACTACAGCGGCACCTGGGCGATTCGTTGCTGCAGCGAAGACGCGTTCCCGGCGACCTATTCGAGCTTCGGCCCGGGTTGTGCCAACTCGATCGGCACCGCGCAGTTGATCAATTCGGTGCTGCCCAGACTCGGCCAGACGATGATCGTCAACGTCACCAACATGCCGATCGGTTTGGGATTGATGATTACCGGCATCAGCAACCAGACTTCGACACTCGGCTTCTTGCCGGCCGACCTGACGGCACTCGGCTTGCCGGGATGCGACCTGCGCGTCAGCCTCGACTTGACCGACGGCCTGGTTACCTTCGGAACGACCGGTTCTTGGTCGTTGGCGATCCCCAACCAGACCAACTTGCTCGGCTTGCAGTTCTATCAACAAGCGTTCGTCTTCGATCCACCACTCAATTCGTTCGGTGGCGCGATGTCCGATGCTGCGGTTTGGCAGGTCGGCAATTGAGCGATCCGGTTTCCGACAAGAACCTGGTTCTCGGCAAGCACTTGGCTACCGCGAAGAAGCTGATCGGCGCATCCAAACGCCGCCTCGCCAACGGCCGCGAGGATCTGTTGATCGACGAGGCGCCACTGCTGCTCGATGTACACGGCCAGGAGCTGGTCACGATGCGCACACCAGGGCGCGACCAGGAACTGGCGCTAGGCTTCCTGCTCGGGGAAGGCATCATCACCACGCACCAGGACGTAGTTTCCATCACTTTCACGGCCGGCGACGCCGAAACGTCGCGGCCCGACTGCGTGCGCATGGAACTGAAATCTGCACCACAAGGGCTGGCGAAAGCACGCCTCGCGCGCACCCATGAAATCCGCAGTTCGTGTGGCGCGTGCGGCATTGCCGATCCCCAGGCGCTGCTCGATGACGCGCCGGCACTGCTGCCAGGCGTGCCTCGCGTAGCAACCAGCGTGCTCACGAAACTGGTCGCCGAACTCACCGGGCGACAACAGCTGTTCTCGTTGACCGGCGGCTGCCACGCGGCCTTGCTGGCCGACAGCAACGGCAAGGTGCTCGCATCCGCCGAAGACGTCGGCCGCCACAACGCGCTCGACAAGGCCATTGGCGAAGCGGCGAACAAGAACGTCGACCTGAGCCGAGCAATCGCCGTGCTGTCCGGGCGCATGGGCTTTGACCTGGTCGTCAAATGCCTGCGGGTTCGGATCCCGGTCATGGCCTCCGTCTCCGCCCCCAGCTCACTGGCCTTTGATCTATGCCAGGCCGCGGGTGCGACCTTGCTCGGCTTCGTGCGTGGCGAACGTCACGAGGTCTACTGTGGTGACGACCGTTTGAGCGCGGACGTTACGAACCCTGACAGTAAGAACCCTGACAGCAAGAACTCTGACGAACCGACGACTAGCTGAGTAGCAGGTTGGCCAACGCCCGTTGCCAGGCGCTACGTGATCACTTGCGCTTGCCGGCGCGACTGGTCCCAGCGCTTGCTGGCCTGGCGTTTGCCGGCTTCGCTCCGGGCGCCGGCGCGTTCACCACACAGCGAAAGCCAGTGTGGCACAGCGACGTATCCGGCGTCGACTTCATCCGCGTTCCCGGCAGGTAGCCGAGGCAGTAGACATCGCTGCACAAGAACGAACCGCCGCGCATCACCCGTTTCTTGGCGCCAGGTTCATCCGGATCGTAGCTGGTCGTCGGACCGAGCGGATCCACCTGCACCGTCTCCGGATCGCCATAGCCGCGCGGATGATACCAGTCCTGACACCACTCCCAGACGTTGCCGGACATACCGTAGAGCCCGAGAGCGTTGGGGTCGTAGCCACGCACGGGTGCCGTTCCGACGAAGCCGTCTTCTTCGGTGTTGCTACGCGGGAACTCACCCTGCCAGATGTTCGCCGGCCAGCGCCCCTTCACCTTCGGTTCGGCGCCCCACACGTAGCGCTGCTGGTCGAGTCCGCCCCGAGCCGCGAACTCCCATTCGGCTTCGGTCGGCAAACGCTTCTTGGCCCACTTCGCGTAGGCCTGCGCATCGCGCCAACTGACGTGCACAACCGGGTGGTCGGCGAGCCCCACCGTCGAAGAACCAGGCCCCTTCGGATGCCGCCAACTCGCCCCGGGCACGTAGCTCCACCATGCCCAGAACTGGCGCAGGTCAACGGCGTTGGGCGGCGGAGTAAACACCAACGAACCGGCGACCAGCAACTCCGCGGGCACGCCAGGAAGCTCTTCTGGCGTCGGCTTGCGCTCGGCATCGGTTACATAGCCCGTCGCCTTGGTGAACTTCTCGAACTCGGCGTTGCTGACTTCGACGGCATCCATCCAGAAGCCCGTCACGCGCACCGTGTGCATCGGCGCATCGGGCACGTTCTCTTGGCTGCCGAGGCGCGCTTCCCCGCCCGGGATCCAAACCATGCCGCGAGTCGACGGCGGGTCCTTGACCGGCACGCGTTGCACCGGGGCCGCCATTTGCGGCCAATCCTGTGGCGCAGCTGAATCCAGACTGCTCGGGCCGTGCTCCTCGCAAGCAGCAGCCACCGTGACGATCGACAGGACACCCAAGAACTGCAGGCAACGACGCATGCTTGTATCGTCGCGTGCTTAGCCCGTTACGGCAACCAATGCCCACACTAGACTGGCGCAATGCTCACCGGACGATCCTTGCTGGCGACCGTCATCGCAATCGCGCTCGCCACCCCCGCACTGGCGCAGAAGAAGGTCAAACTGCCCAAACCTGGCAAAGCTGCCGAGGTCATCTTCATTGGCAACAGCCTGACGCACTACCACGACCTGCCAGCGTTCGTTCGCGCGCTGGGCGCCGCCGACAAGCCGGCGCGAAGATTGACCACGGTGATGCTGGCGCCCGGCGGCTACACGCTCGAGCAGCACATCAAGTCTCCGCAGGAACCGCGGCCCGCCGAAGTGATCAAAGACCACCGAGCGGAATACGTCGTGTTGCAGGAACAAGGAACTCGCCCAAACAAGCACCCGGAACTGATGGCCGAGTACGCCGAGCAGTTCACGGCGTTGTGCAAAAAGCGGAAGTCCGTGCCGGTCTGGTACATGACCTTCGCGCGGAAGAATGAGCCCGAACGGCAAGACGCGGTCAACGACGCGTACCAACGCGTCTACGAGAGAAACGGTGGCCTGCTGGCGCCGGTCGGTCGCGCCTGGCAGCAGCTGCTCAAAGACAACCCCAAGCTCAGGCTGCACTTTGCGGACAACATTCATCCCGCCCGCCGAGGCACCTACCTCACCGCATGTGTGCTCTACGGCACGATGTTCGACGGCGACGTTCGCTCGTTCCCCGACAAGCTGGTCATCAAGGACCCGAATGGCAAGGACAAGGTGCTAGTCGATCTGCCGGCCGAAGAAGGCCAGTTGCTGCGCGAAGCCGCCGCGTCTGTGCTCGCGGCGCAGTATCCCAAGCGAACTAGCTCGAAGCGCCTGGCAAAAGAGCGCAAGGCCGCGAAAGCGAAGAACCAGTAGGACTAGCGCCCACCCCGGTCGACTTGGTCTATTCGCCAAGTCAGCCCACTGCCCAGTTCGCTACTGCCCAGCACTCCGTTGCCCAATGCGCCCATTACCCAGTGCGCCTGTTGCCCCGTGCGGCCTATTACCCAGTGCGGCCTATTGCTCAGTGCGCCTATTGCCCCGTGCGCCTATTGCTCAGTGCGCCTATTGCCCCGTGCGCCTATTGCTCAGTGCGATTGTGGAACAACGCCGGGCCTGCGCCGCGCGAATCCAGCCAACCCATCCAGACGCGCGCGTCATCGACGATCATACGTGGCGCATCTTGCGCGGCGGCACCATCGCCGAACGTCGCCGGGCCACTGAAGCTGACGCCGCGATCGGTCGACGTGGCCAACTTGATGCGCGCCGTGCCGGTTGCGACATCACCACCGCTCCACGACGCGAACACGTAGTTGCCGCGCAAGGCGACATTCGGTTGCCTCGCAGCTTCGGAAACGGTGCTCAGCGTGACGTGCTCGGGCACGGCTCCAGTTGCTCCGACGCGCGTGAAGGCAACCGTGCTGCCACCGGCTACGTAGGACACCACGAGCCGATCCGCTTCGCAGTCGACCGCGGCGTTCGCCGTCGAAATCGCGCCGAGGTCCGCTGGACGCAGCACCGACTGCACGGTCGGCCAGCCCAAGCCGGCGTTCTCGGAGACCATGTATTGCAGGGCACCCCCGTCGGACCAGACGAGAAACACCCGCTGACCGTCGTTGCAGAACAATGCCGGAGAGATACCCGGAGCAGCAACCACGCTGCTGCGCGCGACACCGGTGCTCCAAAAGAAGCCGGCGTTGCTGGTGTGGGTCGTGTAGAGCCGCTGGCTGGGGCCTTGACGCAACGCGATCCACGCGTTGCCGCCCAAGCAGCCAATCGCCGGCGCCGACTGGTTCTCGGAAGTGATGTAGGCGAGCTTGCCAGCCCCCCAAACAGAACCGGTAGTCGTCGACGACGCCACCCAGACCCTCTGCTGCGAAACCGCTTCGGACTGCATCCACGCGCAGTGCATGTACTGCTCGCTTACACAAATCGCCGGCGTCAAGGCACCGCTCGTTGCCAAGTCGATGACCGGATCGAACGCCTGCCCCGCATCGATCGACGTGCGCACGTGCAGGCTGCCACCTAGGACAGAGGAATCGCCGATCCACGCTACGACGACCGTGTCGCCATCGACCGCGATCTGCACCGCACTCGGCAACTCGGCGCCACTGAGCGTCATCGCAGCGGACCAGGTCGCCCCGCCATCCAACGACGTGCTGAGCAGCAGCGCGCCACCTTCGACCCAAGCTGCGTGCATGCGCGCGCCGACGTTGGCGGTCACCAGTTGGGCACCACCGCCGCTATCGAATGCGGTGTCGTTGTCGAGCAAGTCGACAGGGTACGAATACATCGTGAACGAGCCGGCCGGAGCGGTCGCAGCGCCAAACTGGTTGGACACGCCGACGGTGTTGGCGCCGAGCGCCGCAGCGGTTGGCGTAGTGCAAGTCAGGGTCGACTCATTGACGACGACCACGTTGTCTGCGGCGACTCCGGAGAAGCTCGCAATCGTGTTGACGGTGTTGCCGAGGGCAAACGCGGAGCCGGTAATCGTGACATCTTGCGCGGCGGTTGCAAACGCACTGCTTCGGCTGACGCCAGTCACCTGCGGCGAGCCACTGCGCACCAACAGGATGTCGATCGCGGCGGCGGCACCACGCGGGTCTTCAACCAGCACGTTGATGTTGGCCGACACCGGCGCGGTTACCGGACCCAGGTTGATCGTGAAGGTCGAGCCGGACGCCGGTGACGCGAAGCTCAACCCGGCGGCGGTCGCACCCGACGCCGACACGGCAACCTGCCAGCTGAGGAGGTCGCCGTTGATGTCCGCTGCGTTGAACGTCAGCACCTGCGAACCGGCGATCGGTAGCACGTAGGTGAACTGGACCGGGCCCCCACTGAGCTGCCCCGGGGCCTGGATCGTCGGGGCATCATTGGGCTGGGCGGCCGGGCTAGAATCCCCGCCACCACTGCTTCCGCCACACCCCGCAAGGAACAAGGCAAGGGGCAAGAGGACCAGGAGTGCAGGTGTTTGAAGGCGCATCGCTATGGCACCTTAGCCCGCCCACGCGCGAGCGTTTCCGCTCGACGGCGCATTTTTTGGAGAACTGGCTCAGCCGACGCAAAAAACGCCGACGGCATGGCGAGTTCGCCGCCGCAACTCAGCGGTTGCTCAGAACCGGTCGCTCGGCCGACTGCGAGATTTGTTGCACGGCGGCCAGATGAACCGCCAAGGTCGACTCAAACGCGTAGAGCGCGCGAGCATGTGGCAACAGGTTCTCGGCGGGGCGATCGAAGATGCACGAGGTGCCTGCCCCACGCACAAACTCGATCAGTTCGCGCGCCGGCTCGACCGCGACCTTGAGATCCGAACTCGTGCCACACAACAGCGGCAGCCACTGGCTCGCTACGGCGTGGCGCGTCGCGGCATCGGTCTTGTTGGCACTGATTGCCAGCAACCACGCCCGTGCGGCGCGGCGGCGCCGGTTGAGCACCGACATCTGGATGGGCTGCGGCGCGCGCGAGTTGCGGTTCTGCTTGGCAATCGTGTAGTTCACGATGCTGCGCACGATGTGGCGGATTTGTGGTTGCAGACACTTTTCGAGCTGCTGTGCTCCAACTGGATCCACCGCCCCCCCGCCAAGGGGCAAACTTGCGGCCTTCAAATACAGAAACGGGCGTGGCTCGCGTTGCGGCGACGCTTCCCGATTCGATCCCTCGAACTTCGTCATGCCGACGCTATCGGCGCTAGCGACAACGCAACTTCAGCGTGATGTCGCCTGCCGCCACAACGCAAGGAGTTCGGTGTCGACAATTTGGACAGCGGCACGCTCGCCAACCAGGCACGCCGGGCGCGGGCCGTAAACCGCATTGCTGTGGGCGATGGCTTCCGCTCGGTGCAAATCATCGAAGGTCAGCGGCTGCTCCGCCACCGACAAGCCACTCGCGGCGGCGCGCTCAAGCAACACGGCCCGGGCAATGCCCGGCAAGACGCGGCCGTCGAGCGGCGGGGTTGTCCAGGTGCCGTCGAGGCGCAGCCACAAATTGCCAAGCCCCGCTTCCAACAGGGCACCATCCGCGCCAACGACGATGCCATCATCGGCTTCGCCATCCTGGGCTTGCTGCAACACCGCGTCATAGAAGCGGCGCGGCTCCGCCTTGATGTCGGCCGGGGGCAACTCCGGATCGCGTTCGACGACCGTCGGCAACAGCCGCACCGACTTGATCGGTGAGCGGCTGCGAGATGCGATGACCACCTGCACCGCGCTGCCCTTGGCATCGTCAACCGGCACCAACGACAGGCGCAGCACATCGTCGGTGTGGCCGTTCTTCAGCAACACTTCGGTTGCGGCAGCCCGCAGTTCTGGCGTGGCCTCAAACGGCAAGCCCAAGCGCTCTGCCGTAGCCGTCAGTCGCTGCATGTGCCGAGACCAAAGAGCCACGGTGCCGCCGCTTGCCCCCATGGTCTCGAATGGCGCCGTCGCCTTGGAACGCGGGACGTCATTGCCGCCGAGAAGTTTGCCATCTATCCAGATCGTCATCGCGTGTGTTCTCGTTGGTCCGGTTGTTGTTGGTCAGGTTTGCGCCCAATCAGGTTTACGACTAGTCGGGCTGCTGGATGTTTGTCTGCAGCGCCCGCACTAGGCCAGCCATCTTGGCCAACGACTCGCGCCACTCCAGGTGCGGTTCACTAAGCGCAGTGATGCCACCGCCTGCGTTGGCGCGGATGCGACCGTCTTGATGCACCATGGTGCGGATCGCGATATTGAGGTGCATCGCATCCCCGGGTCCAAACCAGCCGATGGCACCCGTGTAGACGCCACGGCGCGTGACTTCGAGTTCTTCTATGATCTCGAGGCAACGCAGCTTCGGACAACCCGTGATCGACCCGCCAGGAAACGTCGCGCGCAACAAGTCGACGGTCGAAACGCCCGCTCGCAGCTGCGCGGTCACCGTGGCGAACAGATGATGCACCTGCGCGAAGGAGGCGTGCTCGGGGAAGGCGCCGACCTTTACCGAACCGACCTCGGCGACCTTGCCAAGATCATTGCGCAGCAAGTCGACAATCATCGCCAGCTCCGCTTGATCCTTCTCACTGGCGAGCAACTCCTGCAGCAGGCGCGCATCTTCCGCCGGGTCCTTGCTGCGCGGCCGAGTACCCTTGATCGGTCGCGTGCGCAGCTGGTTGCCGTCACGCCACAGAAACTCTTCGGGCGAGCTCGACAGCACGGCCGTGCCGTTGCCATCCTCAACATAGGCCGCGAACGGCGCAGGGCTCTGCTCACACAAGCGCCAGAACAACGCTCGCGGGTCGCCTTCGAAGTTCGCGGTGAACGGCTGCGTCAGGTTGGCTTGGAAGATGTCGCCATTCTTGATGTACTCGACGACATCCGCAACGCGACGCTGGTAGTCCATTTGGCCGACCGTAGCCATCAGATAGGTCGCAGCGGGCACGGCTGGCGCGCCGGCGGCACTGGCAACATGGAACTCGCGCACGTCGCGGTAGGCAGTGACATGCAGCACCGGCACTTCGAAGTCGTCGCGCGAACTCGTTCGCCACGGCTCGATGTCGAGGCCGAGATCGTAGCCGAGCCATCCGACGCAGCGGTGTTGTTGATGCTTGGCGAGGAACGCGCCAAGTCGATCGAATGCCCCCCGCCACTCCCCAGCATCGCAGGTCAGGGTTTCGATCGGCTCACGGCACAGCCACGTTGGCCCGCCGCCGCCGCCGCCGCCGCCGCTGCCGCCACTGTGCAGCATCGCAATCGGTTCACCCGTCGGCGCGCCGAGCAGCGTCCGAAAGGCTTCGCTCACTTGCGCAGCCAACTGGGCTTGCGTTTCTCGAGGAACGCAGCCATGCCTTCCTTCATCTCGTCGGTGCTGCTGATGATGCCGAACAGGTCCGCCTCCAGCGTCAGCGCATCCGCCATCGGCATCTGCGCGCCGCGACGCACTGCCTGCTTGGCCAGCGACAACGCCGTTGGACCGCGCATCACCATACGGCTCGCGACTGCCTTGACCTTGGCCATCAGTTCATCGGGTTCGAAGACGCCGTTGACGAGACCAATGCGCAAGGCCTCGTGAGCGTCGATCGGATCACCTTGCAGGATCAGCTGTAGCGCGTTGCCGCTGCCAACCAAGCGCGGCAGCCGCTGCGTGCCGCCGTAGCCGGGGATGATGCCGAGCGAAACTTCCGGCAAGCCGACCTTGGCGTTCGACGACGCAAAGCGCACGTCGCAAGCGAGCGCCAGCTCGAGGCCGCCACCCAGTGCAAAGCCATTGATCGCGGCGAGCACCGGTTTGCTGCAATTCTCGATGCGCAGGGTCAGGGCCTGGCCGCGCCGCGCGTTCTCTTTGCCATCGAGCACGCCTTGCTTGGCGAGCACCGAGATGTCGGCACCGGCGACGAACGCCTTCTCACCGGCACCGGTAACAATGACGGCACCGATCGAATCATCGGCATCGATCGACGCGAAGGTCGCGTCGAGTTCTGCGATGGTCTGGTCGTCGAGCGCGTTGAGCTTGTTCGGGCGATTGACCGTGACGATCGCCAGGTGGCCGTCACGTTCGAACAGCACGTTCTCAGGCTCAGTTGCCATTCTCTGCTTCCTCTTCTTGTGGGGCACGTTCTTGTCGCGGCCGCAACTCGATGCTCTCGATTTCGACGCGTTCTTGTGGCGAACTCTTCTCACCACCGGGGCCAAAGTCACAGTCGATGCTGGCGATCGCGTCGAGCACGTCGAGCCCTTCTTCGACCTTGCCGAAGACGGTGTAGCTGCGATCGAGGAAGGCAGCTTCCCCGTGCACGATGAAGAACTGCGAACCCGCCGAGTTCGGATCCTGAGAGCGCGCCATCGACAGGATGCCGCGCTCGTGGTGGATGTCGCTAAACTCCGCCGGCAGGTTGTAACCGGGGCCGCCAGTTCCAGGTTGGCCGGTCGCGCCTTCCTTGCTGTTGGGGCAACCGGTTTGGATCATGAAGTTGCGCACGATCCGGTGGAACGAGATACCGTTGTAGAAGCCGTCTTGGGCGAGCTTCAGAAAGCTCGCGACGTGCTGCGGTGCCTGCTCGGGGAAAAACGTCACGACCATCGTGCCCTTGTCAGTGACGAGGGCGGCCTCGATGGTCGCGTGATCGGTCGTTTCGAGGTCCATGGGCGTGCATCCTGCCCGCTCAGCCCCGTCGGTGCGAGCGCTACTGCTTCTTCTTCGGCAGCACGACGGCGGCCTGCAGGATAACCGGCTCGACCGGGGCCGAGTTGGTCGGCCCGCCGAGGCGCACGTGGGCAATGCGATCGAGCGTGTCCATGCCCTTGACGACGTTGCCAAACGCCGAATAGAGGCCGTCCAAGTGCGCCGAATCCTTGTGCACCAGGAAGAACCCGGAGCTGGCCGTGTCGTTGCCGTCACCGCGCGCCATTGACAGGGTGCCGCGCAGGTGGCGCAGGTCGCTGGGCTCGAGCTTCAGGTTGTAGCCGGCTCCGCCCTGCCCCCACACTTGACGCTTATCGTCGTCCTTCGTATTCGGGCAGCCGCCTTGGATCATGAAGTTCTTGACGACGCGGTGGAACTTGGTCTGGTCGTAGAAGCCCTGCAGGCACAGCTTGACGAAGTTCTCAACGTGTTTCGGCGCTTTGTCCGGGCGGAAGGCCAGGTGGATGTCGCCGTAGTTGGTGACCAGCATGACCTCGGTCTTGCTGAGGTCGAGATCCCCAATCTTGATGTTCTTGGTGTTGGGAGCGACCTTGAAGGTGCAGTCGACACCGATCAGTCCCTTCCAACCAACGGCCACGGTGACGACTTCGCCAACGTCGGGGTTGGTCATGAACGCCGCCGCTGGAAACGTCAAGACCCGCTGGATCTGCGTGCCCTTGAGCAGCGGCACCGCCACGCCCTTGCCTTTCTGCAGGATCGGCTGGTGCGGTTGGCCGTCGGTGCGCACCGTCAGGTTCGCGCCGGTCAACAACTGCGATGGCACCGAGCAGTCGTCGGTGACCACGATGTGCAATAGCAGCGAGACATCACCTTGGGCGGCAACGATCGACGGCGCCGACAACGTCAGGCGCACACCCGGGATCTCTTGGGCGGAGACCGCCAGACTGAGGCAGACAGCAAATACGGCAGCGAGCAGGTTCTTCATTCTAGGTTCGTCTAGTTCGAGAGAACCCGAACGTAATGCACTTGCCCGAACTTCCTAGCGGGGAAGGTGCATCCTGCAAGGATGCACGTCCCCGGCCTTCCTAGCGGGGAACGGGCATCTGGCGGCGGAAGACTCGAAACCACCATCGACTACTGCGTTGAGGCAGCAGCGCTCGGGCGCGTTCGCTTCGGTAGTAGTTCGCCAACCAGCCCTTCGCGATAGTTTGTCAACTTGAGGTCGTGATCGAACCACAAGACGCAACCAGGCATGTTGGTCCCCGCCCAATCAAACTCGAAGCTGGCCGAGGCCTCCCTGGTGATCGACCACGAAGCCCGCAGGCCCCAACCAACTTGCCGGCTCCAGAACCAGACCAGCGCCAAACCAGACGTCCCATCGGCTGCTACGTCGTATTCGCGAGCATCAACGGGCGCTCCCAGCA
The DNA here is from genome assembly GCA_963974725.1 of uncultured bacterium. Lineage (GTDB taxonomy): Bacteria > Planctomycetota > UBA1135 > UBA1135 > UBA2386. The sequence continues at coordinate 20,070 of CAXBFC010000086.1, forward strand.
TCGCGAGACACGTGCCTAGATCGTCCTTGCCAACCTGCAGTTGCCGCAAGAGCTGCAGGTCCACCGGTTCGTTCACCGTTCGTTGCGCAAACTCTCCGGTGACGCAGCTCACCGAAAGCAACGCCAGCAAGCAGCAGAGACTGCCTCTCACTTGCCGACTCCGGCACGTGAAGCGTCGCGGCTCTCGTTATCACTAGCCTCGTGAACGTCTTCCCACGGCATCGCATACTGCGTGCGATGCGATCCATAGGTCGCACCGAAGTGAGTTAGATTGTTGTCCTCGTCAAAGAACACCCATAGCCGATCCTGGCGAGTGTCCTGATTGGCGAAGGTGACCAATAACAAGCTGAAGAGAGCACTCTTGGAGGTACTTGAGTCATATCGATAGGCCGTGCGCCTACCGAGTTGCACCACCTCGTTGGGCCCTCCGAGCTTTTCGACAACCTCACGTGCCGTTGTTTGACCAGGGACCAGCTGCTTGATCACCGTCGCATCCAAGGGATCGTTGAGGTCTTGTCGCGCCAAAGCACAACCAGCGATTGGAAGAAGGGCAACGAGCAACAGCGAGTGAATAGCTCTCATATCAGTTGGCGAACAGTAGCCGAGCAAGAGCAAGATCAGCCAAGGGAGGCAAAGTTCGTGACCGCGAGGAGACTCGAACGCTAGCGCTCAAACTCCATCGCCATGCCCATGCCCCCACTCATGCAGAGCGATGCCAAGCCACGCTTCTGGTCACGGCGCCGAAGTTCGTGCAGCAGCGTCACGACAATTCGAGCACCGGTCGCGCCAATGGGGTGACCCAAGGCAATCGCGCCGCCGTTGACATTGAGCTTGTTGCGGCCGATCGGCAGGTCGTGCAGGCACGCGAGCATCTGCGCGGCGAATGCTTCGTTGAGTTCGAACAAGTCGAAGTCGTCGAGCTTGCGGCCGGAGCGTTCGCACAGCTTCTTGATCGCCGGCACCGGACCGATGCCCATGATACGTGGCGAGACGCCGGCCGTTGCCGAGGCACCGAGCCACGCCAACGGCGACAGGCCGCGACGGGTCACTTCGCTCTCGGGCATCAACACCAGGGCGGCGCCACCATCGGTGATCCCGGAGCTGTTGCCGGCGTGCACCGTGCCGTTCTCGGTGCGGAACACCGGACGCAGCTTCTGCAGGTCGGCCAGCGTGACGCCTGGTCGCACGTGCTCGTCGGTGTCGACAACCGTCTCCTGCTTGCGTTGCTTGACCGTCAACGTCGTGATCTCATCCGCGAACCGCCCTTCTTTCTGCGCCGCTTCGCCACGTCGGTGCGACTCGAGCGCGTATTCGTCCTGGGCTTCGCGGGTCAATTTGTAGTCATCGACGAGGTATTCGGCCGTCATGCCCATCGGCTCATTCAAGATGCCGCAGGTGAAGCCATCCCGGTAGTTGCCGTCCTGCACTTCGCGATGCCCCAGGCGATAGCCCTGGCGAAAATCAGGCAGCAAGAACGGAATATTCGTCATGCTTTCCATGCCGCCAGCAACGACGACCTTCTGGCCATCGAGCAGGATCGCGGCCCGCGCCAAGTCGATCGCCTTGAGGCTGCTGCCGCATGCCTTGTTGATCGTGGTCGCGACCGAGCGCTCGCCACAGCCAGATTTGATGGCCACTTGGCGCGCCGGATTCGGTCCCGATCCGAGCTGGCGGGCTTGGCCCATGTACACTTCGTCCACATCCGAGCCATCGACGCCCGCGCTCGCAAGGGCCGCGGTGACTGCCGCAACGCCGAGATCGACCGCTGACATGGGTGACAGAGAACCAAGAAACTTGCCGATTGGGG
>CAXBFC010000087.1:0-21503 GCA_963974725.1 uncultured bacterium
GGCGTTGGTCAAGCGTCTAACGTCTTTGGATGATCAGCTGCGATGCGAAGCATCGTCAGCTGCATCATCTAGTTAGGCTGCCATCCTACAGTGAAGCGAACGTCATGCACTCTCCTCGCGAATGTCAGCTAGGCGCAGGCTGAATGCGCAATGCTCATCGAGGAATAGCCCAACCCGTTTCCCCAGGAAGCGGCGCTGGAACTGCACCAACAACCTCCCCTCGTCGTTGAAGGCAAGTCGAATGGGTCTCCATAGGAATGGTAGCCGGAACCCTGAGCGGCGAACTTGCCCCAATGCATCGGGCGCTTCGCGACACAACCGCTCTATGAACAGTAGTTGGCCTTGATCTGGCTCCGCTCCCTCGCCACACAGAACCTCGAGCACGCCAAAGGGACTTGGCAAGAGTCCAACCCACAGTTGCTCATGCTGGAATAGCTCCATGATAATCGGACTGCCTAACTAGTAGTGGGCAGCGGGCACATTCCCGCCGCCCGCCTTGCAGGCTATCCGCGCCACCCGCCGACACAAGTCCCCGCGCCACCGCCACCTACCTGCACCAATCAGCATCCGGGAATCTGCAAGTTGGATATACCGCTCAAGGCTCACCGAGGTCATCGATCGGACTGCGCACACCATGCAGACCGTAGCCGTCGACGTGCGCGCTAGGTAGGCAACGAACCTCCGCGAATAGACCGAACCGCAAGGCAACATCGCCGTGGAGTGGTGACCTGGAACAGTCCCCATCACAAGCCAGAGAGGCATGCTCACGTTGCTAACAATGCCAAGAGCATCCGCTTGGCGACCTGCCTTGTGCGGCGTGACGAGGGCATTGGTCCGTGCAACTACAGTCCGGCAATCGCCTGCTCGCTCATCTTCCGGGTGTAGCGATGGATCTTCCAGTGATCCGGCGCCCAGCCAGCCAGGAAGCGATGGAAGTCTGCCCACGCAGCTGGATACAGGCTGCGCCATTCGTTGACGACGGCGTCCTTGTCGAGGTCGTCCTTGAGGTGGCTTCGCAGGAACGCGAAGTAGGTGTCGAGATGCTGCTGTGCTTGGGCTTCGCATTCGCCATCGGTCAGGCAGCTGCTGAGGAAGTAGGCGACGTCCTTGATGCCGCAGCCGCCACCGACGTATTGGAAGTCGACGGCGGCGACGTCGTTCTTGCCGAAGCAGAAGTTGGCGACCTTGGCGTCGCCGTGTATGAGGGTGCGGTAGCGGCAGTTGTTGAGCACGGCGTCGAGCTTTGGCGCGGCGTCGCGTAGTTGCGGATCCTTCAGTGCCTTGAGTTCGTCCTTGCGCGTGGCGAGGTGCCAATAGGTGCCGGTCTGCCACAACCCGGTTGGCTTCTTGCCGAGGAAGTGTGCGTGGAACGATGCTAGCCAACGCAAGCAGTTGTCGATCTGTGAGTGGTCGAGACTCATGCAGCGCCGCGCGAAGCCGGAGCCGTCGAGATCCTCGAGCAAGAACCGCCAGCCGTGTTGCGTTGCTTCGGCCTGATAGCACTTGGCAGTGCGGTGCGATGGCGTGAAGTCTGGGATCCAGTCGGTGTAGAAGCACTGTTCGACGCGATACGAGCGCAGCTTGCGTTCGTGCGAGGCGCGGCCGGTCCAGCCGCGGGGGTGACTCCTGTCGTGTGGCGGTTCGACCCACTTGACGATGACGCTCGGCACGTTGGCATTCGTAAGGTGCACGCGCACGATCTCGCCATAGCCACTCCACAGTGATTGCACGTGCTCGACATCGGTCGGTTGGCCGCCGATGTGTTCTTGCAACCACGACACTGCGGTCGGGTCGGCGAGCAGCCGTTTGCTCAAGTCCTGATTTTGGCCGGCACGCTTCATGCTTCCACGCTTCATGGTTCCGCGGTCGTTGCCGCGGGTCCCGGCATGGGGAGCGACTACATGCCGGTGATCTTGGCGTAGCGGTAGGGAGCTTCAAGGGTCAGCACGGCCATTGCAGTGGTCCATGCTCGCCCGCCGGCTTCACCCCACACCCCGATCGGCGCCCATGAGCCTCGGTCTTCGCCATCGGCGACCTGCGCCTTGGCGAGGGACTTGCAGATTGCAGCGACGGACTTCTGGTCGCCAGCTTGGGCCAACGCGTGGGCGCTGCAGAACCACTCGTTGATGCTCAGTTTGAGTCGCGGGTTGTTCACCCAAGTCCGGGGCAGGGCTCGGGCGCGGATCAGGGCGTCCTTGCGGATGGCAGCGGCTGTGATCTGCATGGCTGCAGCCGTCGTCGGGTTCTCATCGCTTAGCGAGAGCCAGCACAGGGTGAACGCGTTGGCCGCCGCTTGGTCGTAGACCAGCTCCGATTGCCGATTAACTGGAGCTGCCACTCCGAGAATGCCGCTGTTCGGGGTGAGGTTGGCTTGGTGGCTTCGGAGCCAGTCGAAGACTCCGTCGCACAGGTTGTCCTTATCGGCGAGTTCCACGTCGCAGGCAGTAACGAGCAGCGTCGTGCCCCAAAGCGTTAGCGCGGGATCGCTCTGCTGGTCCTCTATGGATGCGCGCCAGCCGCCATCGTCAGCGCGCAGCAAGTTCGCGTAGTTGATTGCCAAGACTGAGTTCTTCTTGAGCAACTTGTAGTCGGACAACAGGTAGCACTCGGTAATCGCGAGGGCGGCCAGCAAGTGAGGGCCGGATGCGTCGGCGAAGGCGCCACTGGCCTTTTGATTCTCCCTGAGCCAGACGACGGCCTTCGTGATGGCAGGCTTCCACGGCCCGGCGCGCAGGGTGCTGCCATTGCCAGTCATTGCCAGCACACCCAAGCTGGTGACTGCGACCGTGGTGTCGTGGGAGTGTTCGCAGAGCCAGCGCCCGTCCGGCTGCTGGTGCTTCTCCAGCCACTTGAGTCCGGCGGTGATCGCGGTGCGTTCACATGCGGTGTTGCCACCGCCTGATGCGCGGGCCTTGTACTTGGCGGGGCCCCCGCCGCCCAGGCGAAGGCGTGGGTCCCAGCCGCCGCCGAACGCGTCTTGCGCGGCAACCATCGAGGGGACAAGGAACAGGGCGGTCAGCATTGCCAGACGCATGGTGGCAACGGTAACGCTCGCAAGCGCCGTCGGTTCACCCCGAGCGGTTCTCGTTGGCATTGACGATTCGGACAGTGCGATTAGCGGCCGGTGATCTTGGCGTAGCGGAACGGGGCTTCCAGGGTCAGCACGGCCATTGCCGTGGTCCAGACTCTGCCGCCGCCATCGCCCCACACCCCGATCGGCGCCCACGAGCCACGGTCTTCGCCGTCGGCGACCTGCGCCTTGGCGAGGGACTTGCAGATCGCCGCGACGGACTTCTGGTCGCCAGCTTGTGCCAATGCGTGGGCGCTGCAGAACCACTCGTTGATGCTCAGCCGGTGCTTGGGGTTCTGTTCCCAGATACGTGAATGCGAGCGCGCCCGCGTCAACGCATTGTTGCGCATGGCGTCGGCATCGGCCTGCATGGCGGCTCGCACTGCTGGGTCACGGTTGTCGATCGCAAGCCAGCACAGGGTGAATGCGTTCGCGGCCGCCTGGTCGTGGGCCAACTCAGCCTGACGGACCATCGGCACCTCCTTGCCGAGGATGCCGCTCTCAGGCGCGAGTGTGGCTTGCGTGCTGCGAAGCCAGTCGAGCACTCCTTCGCACGCGTTGTCTTTCGGGATCAGGTCCGCCGCCGCTGCCGTGGCAAGCAGGGTGGTGCCCCAAAGTGTCAGGGAAGGAGCGCTAGTGTCGCGATTCGGCGTTGCTCGCCAGCCGCCATCTGTGCTGCGCAGCGTCGCTGCGTGGGCGACCCCTTCGGCCGCCGACTTCTTCAGCAACTTGTAGTCGGAGAGGTGCAGGGACTCCGTCATCGCCAAGGTCGCGAGCAGGTGTGGCCCGGTCGCGCTTGCAAACGCACCGTTCTTCTTTTGTCGCACTCTCAGCCACCCGACAGCCTTCTTGAGCGATTCCCTGTGGGGACCGACGCGCATCGTATTGCCGTCACCGAGCATGGCTAGAGCACACAAACTCGTCATCGCGACGCGCGCATCCATGTTGTGTTCGCATGGCCACGAGCCGTCCTTTCGCTGCTGCTGCTGGAGCCACCGCAGCCCTGCCTTGATTGCCGCGAGTTCGCACGGAGTGCTCTCGCGGTTCGACCGGCGCAAGGAGAACATGGCTTCTTGGCCGCCAAGGCCGACTGCACGATTCCACTGGTCTTGATCGAACTCGCCCCGGCCCACCTGCTGGGCGGGTAGCAGTGACGCAAGCAGGAGGACGGTTATCATCAGGCGCATGGTGGCGACGATACCCGAATACGACCGCCTTGGTGTGTCTGGGTGTCGTTGCCTACGAAGCATCGAACGGATTGCGCGGCGTCCACGTCGTCGGCTTGACGAATCGGAACAACGGCTTCACGGCGCGATTGCCGACCGGATTGCGGTGGCGAATGAAGCAGCGCATCGGGCGCGGTTCGGCGCCGATCGAGCTCTTGATCTCAAGTGCCGTGCGTCCGAGCCAGATATTCTTGGCGCCGGCTGCGAGCCCATCCTCGATGTAGTCGTAGAGGATGTTCTGGTAGATCGCGTGCTTCGTATTGTGCTCGTAGTCGATGCCGAGGTAGTGGCCTTCGATGCTGTCGTGATTGTAGATCGTTGTGCGGAAGCCGACGATTTGCTCGCCGATCGAATACGTGAACACACGGAACGCGTCGCCGAGCCCGTTCTTCAATGCGGTGAAGTATTCGCGCGGATGGGTGGTCAGTCGCAGTGTCGCTTTGTTGGCGACTGCGTCGAGCATGTCGTGCATCCAGTCGGTCGCTGCGGCGACGCCGGTAGCATCGAGTTCGGCACGTTGTAGCGCGGAGCCCTTCTTGCGCGCACTCTTGACGCGGCGTCGATACTTGCCAGTCATTGCCGCCAGGTAGTCGTCGAACGACTTCCAGTCGCGCAGCGGCACGACCATCTGCGGGTCTACGGAGAACCGCTTGTAGCCGAAGCGTTCGAGTTCGTCCGAGTCGTGAGCTTCGTCGACCTCGACCGGGAAGTCCTTGATCAGAAGTGCTGCAACCTGGCCATCGAGTTTGTCCGCGCGTCGCATGCGATAGAGCGCTTCGGCAAGGCCGTGGAAGATCTCGGTTTGGTCGACATCGGCGACGCAAGCGAAGCCGTGCTCGCCGGTGACCCACGAATTGCCGCACAGCAGTACGCGCGTTTCGATCGTATCCGCTGCATTGCGGGCGGCGCCGCGGACCTTGTCGACGAGGGCGCCGATCGGTGACTTCTGGTCTTCGGATGCAACCCGGCTTCCGACCGATGCGCCGCTCATTTCCAGTAACTGCGCACTGATGACGGCCACCGGGCGTTGGCCGTCAAACAGCATCGCGTAGCGGAACGTGATGTCGGTCGGGTTGCTGGCCTCGAGTGCCGCGAGGTAGCGGCGCGTCAAGAACAGGCGCGTGTCCGGCACGACGGCGTCCCAGTGTGCCGCATTGGCGTAGTGGATCGAGTCGAACAGCGCGACGCCAAAGCGCGAAGCGGTTTTGCGGAGGGCTCGGTCCTCGACTCGCCGCTTCAGCACGGCACGAAACTCCGTCAGGTTGCGCACGCGCTCATGCTAGCCCTCTCGGCGCAGCGACGAATGCGCTGTTTGCTACTTGGCGACGCGGAACAGCAGCTCGGTGTCCGGGTCGATTTGCAGATCGTGGCACGCGCCTTCGAATGCAACGTGGGTGCTCGCGGCGTCGACCCGCACGCGTGCTTGCACCGGTTTGCCGGCGGCGTCCTTCCAGCTGAGTCGCAGCCAAAACTTGTAGGGCGCGCCCTTCTGCACTTGCTCGATAGTGATCTTGCCATCGTTCGCCGCGACCTTGAGCTCGGGACAGCCGATGCCGTCGAGCCACTGGGAGAAGAACCAGCTCAGTTCGGTCTTGGTTTCGCGCTCGATGATGCGCACGAAGTCCTCGGTAATCACCGAGCGACCGCGGCACTGCTCGACGTAGGTCTTGAGGGCATGGAAGAACGCTTGGTCGCCAACTTCGCCGCGCAGCATGTGCAGCACCCACGCACCCTTTGGATAGGTGTTGGAGTTGAGTGCTTGGTCGGGATGTGGGAACCGGTCGTCGCGGATTGACTTGGTGCGGCCTTCGAAGCTCTTGCGCCAGCGAGCACGCAGGCTCTGCAGGCTTGCTGCAAGCTCTGGGCCGCCAGTTTGCGCGTGCAGCCACGGACCGAAGTAGCTAGCGAAACCTTCGCTGAGCCAGACCTCGCGCCATTCGGAGTAGCCGACGGCATCGCCAAACCACATGTGCACGAGTTCGTGCGCGAGCGTGCCTTGGCCGCGCTTCGGCACGTCGAACAGACCTTCGGCCAGTTGCACATTGCCTGGCGCTTCGAATCCGCCCCAGCGCGTCGGGCACTGCACCGTCATGTACTTGCCATAAGGATACGCGCCGAACGCGTGCTCCATCGACTGGATCCACGCGGCGTGGTGGACGAGTTCGGCCTTCGCCTTGGCGGCGTCTTGTTTGTAGACGAGGTGATCGGCGAGCAGTGGGCTGCCCGGTTCGGCGACGCGCGCTAGCGGTCCGACGACCAACGCAAACATGTAGGGCGGGATCTCCTCGGCTCCGGTCAGCACGAGCGTGTGCAGGCCGTTCTCTGCGACTTGGTCTGGCTGGCCGTTCACAGGCATGCCGAACGCGACCGCTGCATTGCCGTCTGGGTAGGTCATACGCAGCGTGAACTTGGCGCGATCGCCGGGGTGGTCTTCGCACGGCAGCCAACCGCGGGCGCGGATCGAGTAGTGATCGGTGAACGCCATCAAGTCGCCGTAGCGGTTCTTCTTGAAGTAGAAGCCATCGACGGGTTTGCCGCGCAACGTCGCCGAGAAGTGTACGTCGCTGCCTTTGGGCGCGGGCTTGGGTAGCGTCACGATGACGTGGGATTCGCCCCACGTGCTGTTGAGCTCGGCATCGTTTTGTGGATCGCGAAACGTGACCTGCCAATCCTTCGAATGCTGGGCGTCGAGGCGGATCGATGTCAGCTCTTCGACGGCCGTGAACGTGTAGTCGACGTGCCCAGTCAATTGCTGCTGCGCGAGATCGATGTTGAGGTGGATCTCGTAGTGCCGCGCATCCTGTTCGGGAACGGCGGGAAAGCGCGCGGGGCCCTGTGGCGTCGGCGTCAGGTTGGCGAGAGCTACGGCGGCGATGAGGAACATGCGCCGCGATCGTAGCCAACCGAGCCACCCGCCGCTTCGAAATGGCGCCAGAGTGGCGACGGGAATGACGGCGAGAATGGCGGCAGGAATGGCGGCGGGGAATCCCACCTGGCCCGCCGCGCCAATGGGCCACGCCTCTAGCGGTCGAGTTCGGCGAGGTAGGTGAACGTCGCCGGCAGGTCTGCCGGCAGCGAACCCCAGCCGAGCTTGGCGAAGTTGCGCGACCGTTGCTTGGCGAGCAAGCGGCCGAGGGCGGTGATCGCACCGGCGCGAACCACCGGCGTGCCCTTGTCCGCAAGCGCGAACAGCGCGGTCGCCGCGTTCATGTCGCCGGTGCCGCCGAGTGCAAACGTCGCAGCTCGCCGCACCGTTTGGTCGTGATCGCGCTCGGCGCACTTGGCGAGGATCGGAGTTGCCACCGTGCCAAAGTTCGCTGCCAACACCGTGGTCGCCGCGCCGCGCACGAATGGGCACGAGTCGTCGGCCAAGGCCCTCTCGATCTCTGGCAGCACGGTCGGGTCACGCATCAGGCCGAGGCCATAGATTGCGGCGCCACGGATGACCGAGCTCTTGGATGTCTCATACTGCTCGATCAGCAGGTCCTTGCTCTGCGCGTCCTGCAGCAGGCCGAGCGCGATCGACCACAGGCCGAGGGCATCGTGGTTGTGTTCGTGGCGTCGGGCTTCGCGAACCCGTTCGGAGAGCTTGGCGTCGAACGCGCCGCGGCCCCAGATGCCGAGCGCTGCGGCGGCCCAGGCGCGAAGTGGCTTCTTGCCCTTGCGCATTTGCGTCAGCAAGAACGGCTTGGCAGCGGCGCCACCGTGCTCGCCGATGGCCAGCAGCAGTTGCATGCGCGTGCCGAGGTCCGACTCATACTCGAAGGCGCTGAGCAGCGACGGCAACGCCAATGCGTCGCGCGAACGACCCAGTGCGGCGGCTGCGGCGCGGCGGGCGGGCAGGCCCGGGCTGGAGAGCGCGGTCGTCAACGCGGCGATGGTGGCGGCATCGGCGTTGTTGCCGAGGGCCGTCGACGCGAGACTGCGCACGGTGGTGGTGTCGCCGTTGCGGGCGAGATCCATCGTCGCTGGTTTGGTGTCGCCATTGATCAGGCGCTCGTGGGCTGCGGCGCCGGCGAGAATGACGGGGCTGGTGGCGTTCTTGAGCACGCGAGTGACGGCGCGCTCTACCGAAGCGTCGCGGCGACCACTGGCGCCCATCGCCGCCATCGCCATCGGTTGCAGTTGGTTCTCGGTCGTGGCGAGACTGAGCAACGGATGAATCGAGCGAGCCGTGCCGCCTTGCGCGAGCCCGACCATGGCCTTGAGGCGAACCGCGTAGGCCGCATCCTTGAGTAGCGTGCGAGCATCTTCACCGGCGACTCCCAGGCGTCCGAGGGTCTGCGCTGCCGCGGCGCGAACCGTTGCGTTCGAATCCTTGGCGGCTTCGCGGCAGCGTGCGATCGCGCGTTTGCGAATCAGGTCGATGTTGCTCGGCGCTGCGGTTGTGGTGACGGTCGAGACCGGAAGGTCACGCGGGCCGAACCAGCGCGACGATTGCAGATCGAACCACGGCATCCACGCGTCCGCTTGCAGGGTGACGGTTGCAATGCCGCGCGGTGCGGTGGACGTTCTCACCGGAGTTCGCCTGGTCGTCGCGCCGACGGCGGGGCGTGTTCTGGCTGGGCGTGGCGAGGTGGCGGTTGGGGCCGGACGACTGCGGTCCGCGGGGCCGTCGTATACTGGTGGCGGTGGTGGTGGCTCTGGGGGTGTTTCGTCGCGGAAGCGCGCTCTCGAACCGCCCCATCCGCCGGGCCCTTGGATGCGTGCGGCTTCTGCGAGGGTCAGGCCATAGGTCGTCAGCCAGTTTTGTAGTTCGGCATCTGCTGCCAGGTCTGCGACCCAGGCATGGTTTGCATGCTTCGCGACTCGGTCGGTCAAGTGGCCGTGGCCGGTGTGATCGAGCAAGTATGCGACCGCGCAACGCCTGCCGGAGGCATCGACGAAGTGTGGCATGCGCCAGCCTGGGAACTGTGCGTTGACGCCGAACACGGCCTTGGTTCGGTATTCGTGCAAGTAGTCGAGGACCTGCTCGCGCCGGGCCAACGTTGCCGCGCTGAGCGGTGCCTTGGCTTGCCTCAGTTCGCTTTCGACCCGTTCGTAGTGCTCGAGCGTGTTGGCGCGCAGCACTTCGGCAGGATCTGTTTCCTGGGCCGCTAACGGCGCCAGCGTAAGGAGAGAGCACAGCAGTGCTCGTGGGTGCAAGCGGTTGTTCATGGGACCTCGAGCGCGGCGTTTTGCAATCGCCGTGCCTCGGCCAATTCGAGGCCATGCCGGGCACCGGCTGCTGGGGCGGCCGGGGCACAGGCCGTAACGCTCACGAAACAACAGCACGTGCTTCGTTGCTGCGTGGCACATCGATGCGACAATCTTGTCCATGCTCGGATTGCGAACTCTTCTGGTGCTGCTCTCGGTTGCCTTGGCAGGCTCTGCGCAGGTATTTGCACAGGCTGCGGTCCAGAAGCGGCCGCCCAATATCGTGCTGCTGTACGCCGACGACGCGGGTTACGCCGATTTCGGGTTCCAGCAGGACTGTGCTGAGGACATGGCCAAATTGACGCCGCACATCGATTCGATTGCCACTGCTGGCGTCACGATGACGAACGCATACATGTCTGGCTGTGTCTGTTCGCCGTCGCGCGCCGGCATGATGACGGGCCGCTACCAGACGCGCTTCGGCCACGAGTTCAACATTCCGCCGGGTTACATGGACGGTGGTTTGCCGTTGTCCGAGACCTTCCTGCCCAAGCGTCTGCAGCCGCTCGGTTACACCACGAGCTTGGTTGGCAAGTGGCACCTCGGGTATCCCGCTGAGTACCACCCGAACAAGCGCGGCTTCGATTGGTTCTACGGGTGTTTGCAGGGTTCGCGTTCGTACTATCCGATGAAGCGGACCACCAAACATCGCGTGATTCAGGAGAACGGCGTCGCGACGGAAGAAGGTGGCTACACCACCGATCGCCTCGGCGATGCGGGCGTGCGCTTCATCCACGACAACAAGGACCAGCCGTTCTTCCTGTTCTTGTCGTTCACTGCGCCGCACGGTCCGTTGCAGGCCAAGGAGGAGGATCTCGCGAAGCTCGCGCACATCAGGCCGGTCAAGCGGCGTAAGTACGCGGGGTTGGTCAAGGCGTTGGACGACAACGTTGGCAAGGTGCTGCAAGCTCTCGAAGCTGCGGGCTTGGCGGACAACACGCTGGTCGTGTTCACCAATGACAACGGTGGCCAGACGTTGACCGGCGCTAACAACGGCAAGCTGCGCGGTCGCAAGGGCACGCTGTTTGAAGGTGGCATCCGGGTGCCGATGTGCATGCGGTGGCCGGGCAAGATCCAACCGGGATCGAAGATCGAGGACCCGGTGATCTCGCTCGACTTCTTGCCGACGTTCGCGGCGATCGCTGGTGGCCAAGTAGCTCCCGAGTGGCAACTCGATGGTGTCAACCTGGTGCCGCGACTTACGGGCGCGGTCCGCAAACTCGAAGCGCGACCGCTGTATTGGCGACAAGGCAACCAGCGCGCGATCCGCATTGGGCAGCACAAGCTACACATCGCGGACTTGCCCGGAGGTTCGGCGCGCGAGGTCTTCGACTTGAGCAAAGACATCGGCGAATCCCAACCGCTTGAAGATGCGGGTGCCGAAGTTGTTGCCGCGCTGGATCAGGCTCTCGCGGACTTCGATGACGCGATGGTCGTGGCGAAGTGGGGCAGCGCGAAGCGTCGCAACAAGAACAACAAGAAAGGCAACGGCAAGTAGTGCCAGTTGCCTCTCGTTCTGTTGAGCGAGCTCGATTACGAGCGGGCGGTGACTTCGAGCAGGTGGTAGCCGAACTGCGTCTTCACCGGGCCGTGCACTTCGCCGACCGCTTCGTTAAAGACGACGGTGTCGAATTCCTTGACCATCTGGCCGGGGCCGAACTCGCCGAGGGCGCCGCCTTGTTGGCCGGACGGGCAGGACGAGTGTTGCTTGGCGAGCTCTTCGAAGCTGGCGCCACCGGCGATCTCAGTCTTGAGTTGCTGGCACTTCTCTTCGGAGTCAACGAGGATGTGGCGGGCGGATGCGCGAGTCATGGATCTTATCTTGGGTTGGCCGGTCGGCCGGTTTCCTGGGGGATTTCGAGCGAGCAGCATAGCGTCGCGGCCCCGGACTCCAAGCGGTTGCGGGCAGTAGTCGTTGGTCTGGGCGGTTCGAAGGGGTAACAAGGCCGGATATGAACCCACGCGTCTACTTTGATATCACCATCGGCGACAAGGCTGCCGGCCGCCTCGTCTTTGAACTGTTTGCCGATATCGTGCCCGAGACGGCCGAGAACTTCCGGGCCTTGTGCACCGGTGAGAAGGGCATGGGCAAGGAAGGCAAGCCGTTGCACTACAAGGGTTCCGGCTTCCACCGCATCATCAAGCAGTTCATGTGCCAGGGCGGTGACTTCACGCGCGGCAACGGCACCGGCGGTGAGTCGATCTACGGCAACAAGTTCAAGGACGAGAACTTCGAACGCCTGCACACCGAGCCGGGGTTGCTGTCGATGGCCAATGCTGGCCCCAACACCAACGGCTCGCAGTTCTTCATCACGACGGTTGTGACGTCGTGGCTCGACGGCAAGCACGTCGTGTTTGGCAAGGTCGTCGAAGGCATGGACGTGCTCGAAGAGATGGAAGGGGTTGGCTCGAGCTCGGGCTCGACGTCGGCCGACGTCGTCATCGCCGACTGCGGCGAACTCAAGTAGGCTTGGCCTATGGCTCGCGCGAGATCGCGCGGGCAACCCCACACGTGTCGGCCCATCGATCCCAACATCTAGAAGATCGGGAACCAGAGGATCTGGGTTCTGGAGACCTGGGGTCTGGTGATCCTGCTTCTGGAGGCCCTGCATCTGGAGGCTCTGCTTCTGGAGATCGGGGGCCGAGCAATCTAGAAGCCGACCGCCGCCCGATCGCGACGCGCGATGCTGCGTTCGCCCAACGCATCGCCACGTGGTTGATCGCCAAGCGCATGTCGCCCAATGCGATCTCGGTGATCGGCATGATCGCTGGCGTGCTCGCAGGCGCTGCCTTCGCCGCAACTTCGTGGTGGCCGTCGTATGCGCGACTGCTGTTTGGGCTCGGTGCCATTTGCGTGCAGGTGCGCCTCTTGTGCAATCTGTTCGACGGCATGGTCGCAATCGGCTCGGGCCGCGCGTCGCCAGTCGGCGAACTCTACAACGAGGTGCCCGACCGCGTTTCGGACGCCGCGACCTTGATCGGTTTTGGTTACGCGCTCGGTGGCGAACCGTGGTTGGGATTCGGTGCGGCGCTGCTGGCGGTGTTCACTGCCTACATTCGTGCGATGGGCAAGGCCGCTGGCACGGGCAACGACTTCTGCGGTCCGATGGCGAAGCCGGTGCGCATGTTCTTGGTTACCATCGCGGCGGTCTACGTGGCGTGCGCGCCAACGGACTTCGCGCCGTCGATCAACGGTTGGCAATTGCCCGCCATCGTGTTGGCCGTCGTCGCCATTGGTTGTGTGGTGACGAGTTGGCGACGCTTGCGCCGGATTGCCGGCCATCTGCATGGAACGAGCCATGGATGAAGCCGTGCGGCAGCGCTTGTTTGGCTGGCAACGCGCCTTTGATCATCCGGCGACGATTTGGCTGTCCGGCGGCATTCTCTCGGTGCTGTTGCTGGCGATCGTGATCGTGCTGGCGCTGCGATTCACTGACAAGCTGAGCGATTCGACCTACCACGAACTCAAGAAGCGCGTGTTGTCGTGGTGTGTGCTCGCACCGCTGATGGTCGGCCCCGTATTGCTCGGTGCTGCATGCACGATGGGGGCAGTGGCGCTGTTGAGCCTGCTGTGCTTCCGCGAGTTTTCGCGGGCGACCGGGCTGTTTCGCGAACGGCTCGTCAGTGGCCTGGTCGTGCTTTGCATGCTGGCCATGACCTTTGCGACCTTCGACCACTGGTACGGATTGTTCACGGCGTTGATCCCACTCGGGGTCGTGCTGATCGCCGGCTTTGCCGTCATCGCGGATCAACCCACCGGATACATCCAGCGAACGGCCCTCGGCATCTTTTCGTTGGTGTTCTTCGGCGCGTGCTTTGGCCACCTCGCCTATTTCGCCAATGACGTCGACTACCGACCGATGGTGCTGCTGTTGTTGGTTGCGGTCGAACTGAACGACGTGTTCGCCTATGTGTCGGGCCGCTTGTTTGGCCGCCGCAAGCTGCTGCCGAACACCAGTCCCAACAAGACCTGGGCAGGTGCGATCGGCGCCATGATCTTGTCGATGGGACTGGTATTGCTGTGCGGCCCGCTCGTGTTCGCCGGCACGGTCGTCAATCAAACCAACCACTTGGTGACGCTGGGCGTGATCATCAGCATCGGCGGCCAACTCGGCGACTTGATGCTGTCGTCGATCAAGCGCGACCTCGGCATCAAGGACTTCGCGGCGACCATCCCCGGCCATGGCGGTTTGCTCGATCGCTTCGACAGCCTGTTGCTCGTCGCCCCGGCGGCCTTCCACTACATCGGCTACCTGCGCGGCATCGGTTTGTACGAACCGCAGCGCATCTTCTCGGGAGGCTAGCAGTGGATCGCTGGAATCTGCGCCCGGCCCGCGACCACGGCTTGTCACTGAAAGAACGGTTGGCGAGCACGCGGCGCGAGCCCGGCATGCTGGAAGGCATGGGGCAGCGCGCGTGGTCGTGGTGGGTGCACAGCTACCTGCGCTGTTGGCATCGGCTGCAGGTGTCCGGTCGCGAACACTTGCCGACGGCGACGCCGTTCGTGTTGGTGGCCAACCATACGAGTCACCTTGACGCGTTGGTGCTAGCGTCCCTGGTACCGTGGCGCACCCGGCGTTCGCTGTATCCGATTGCCGCCGGCGATGTGTTCTTCGAGAGTCCGCCTCGCGCGATGTTGTCGGCGTTCTTGCTCAACGCGCTGCCGATGCAGCGGCGCAGCATGGGCCGCCACGCATTGGCGGACTTGCGCGTGCGGCTGACAGAAGATGCATGTGGCTTCATCTTGTTTCCCGAGGGAACGCGTAGCGCCACCGGCGAGATGCAGCGCTTCAAGCCCGGCCTAGGCATGTTGGTGGCCGCGACTGACATTCCGGTCGTGCCTTGTCACCTGGACGGTGCCTTCGAAGCCTGGCCCCGGCAGGGGCGTTGGCCGCGACCGCGCCGCGTTTCGGTGCGCATCGGTCAACCGCTGAGCTTTGCCGGTGCAACGGATGATCGCGAGGGCTGGAAGCAAGTTGCCAGCGACGTCGAGGCCGCGGTGCGGGCGCAGTCTGTCATGGTTGTGTGATCAGTTGTTTCGAGTCCCGCTGCGTCGGCTGGCTCGATATGGTGCCGAACTCCCATCTTTGTCTACGACTCCGGACGAATCGAGCTCCCTGTGCCAACCACCAACAGAATCACGCGTCGCCACTTCATCCAAGCAACTGGCGTAGCCGCCGCCGCGGCGCCAATGCTTGGCCCGCGCACCACCAGCCTCAGTCCGATGGAGACGTTGAACGTCGCCTGCGTCGGCGTTGGTGGCATGGGCAATAGCGATCTCAGCGCGACGGCCAGCGGCAAGAACGTTCGCATCGTCGCGCTTTGCGATATCGATGCGAACAGTCTCGGCAACGCGGCCAAGCAGCACGGGGGCGCCAAGACCTTCGCCGACTACCGCAAGATGTTCGACGCGATGGGTAAAGACATCGACGCCGTGGTCGTGGCGACGCCCGACCACATGCACGGTTCGATCGCGCTCGCCGCGATGAGCCTCGGCAAGCACGTCTACTGCCAGAAGCCGATTGCGCACAACCTGTATGAGTGCCGCGAGATGGCGGCGTTGGCGGCGAAGTCCGGCGTCGTGACCCAGATGGGTACCCAGATCCACAGCCACAGTGCCTACCGCACCGCGGTGGCGACGCTGCGCAGTGGTGTCATCGGCAAGGTGCACGAAGCCCACTTGTGGGTTGGCAAATCATGGGGCGGCAGTGCTGCTGGGCGTCCCGACAAGGTCGATGAGGTGCCCGCGCACGTCGACTGGGATCTGTGGCTCGGCGTTGCCAAGGACCGTCCGTATGTGAAGGGGCAATACCACCCGGCGCAGTGGCGTCGTTGGCTCGACTTCGGTAGCGGCACGCTCGGCGACATGGGTTGCCACATCTTCGACCCGGTGTTCGCCGCGCTGGGCATTGGTGCACCCAAGAGCGTCGTCTCCAATGGCCCGGCTCACTTCCGCGAGATGTTCGCGCCCGATGGCGACTTTCTGTACGAGTTCCCCGGCACCGACCAGACGGCGGAGACGATCAAGTTCCGTTGGACGGATGGTGGCGGCAAGAAGGCCGTCGAGAAGGCGCAGTTGCCCGCCGGCGAGAAGCTGCCAGGGGCAGGTTCGTTCCTGGTTGGCGAGAAGGGTGTGATGGTGATTCCGCACTGGGCGGCGCCGCGCTTCTACTCCAATGGGCAGAAGATGGATGTCGATGTCACGACGTTGCCGAGCAAGGAGCACCGCAACGAATGGACCGATGCCTGTCGCGGCGAAGGCAAGACGTCGACGCCGTTCTCGTATGCGTGCCCGCTGACTGAGGCCGTGCTGCTGGGAACCGTCGCCGGTCACTTCCCTGGTCAAAAGTTGCACTGGGACTCTGACAGCATGGAGTTCGACAACTACCTCGCGACGGCGCTCGTGCACCGTGTTTACCGCAAGGGCTGGCAACTCTAAGGTGCAAGGCCGGCGCGGCTGATTCGCTGCGGTTGGCCCATGCTGGGTGGCCCGCGCTGCGTGGCCCGCGCTTTGCTGGTGAACGGACATGCTGTTGAAGACGCTTCCTCTTCGCGCGCTACTTTGCGCCTTGCTCGTCATGGCTCCGGCTGTGGTTGGCCAGGCGCCGAAGAAGCCGGCTATTAGGCCAGACGCTGGGCCTCTGGACGCTGGCCCGCTGGACGCTGGGCCGCTGGACGCAAAGGTCCGTGCGGACCTGCTGCAGTGGAATGAAGCGGCGCGCACACACGTTCGTTCGACCGCGATCGTGCGGGGCGTCCTGCACGTGGACTCGAAGTCGTTCGAGGCAGCGGTTGCGAAGACCGGCTATGTGCAGGTGCGAGTGGCTGTTCGCGAAACCATCTTCGGCCCGGTGCAGCCGAACGCGAGCTTTCGCGTGTTTGTGCGCCAGAAGGTGTTTGCGCGTCAGAAGGGTGTCGCCAACAAGGCTTGGGAAACATCGAGCGAGGATGTTGCTTCCTGGGAAGGTAAGGATCGCATCGTGTTCTTGATGATGGGTGACGGCGGCAACTACCTGGCAAGCAATAATAAGGCCCACTCGACCCTCGAGCCGACGCGAAAGGCGATCGTTCGCGTTCGTCAGCGCGAGATGTTGCACCGGGAGTTATTGAGCAAGCCGTTGCGCCAGGATCGCAAGCTGCAGAAGCAAGCGATGCGCTGGGTCAAGCGCATGACGGGTGGCAAGGATATGCAGCTCGAGGCGTTCGATGGACTCGAAGAGATGGGCGCCGCAGCCACTGTCGAAATCATTGCGGCGATGGATAGTCGGCGCGCGTTGCCGGAAGCCAGCATCACGTTGCAGAACAGGGCAAAGGATCGCTTCGAAGCAGCTCGCCACCACAGCCCGAAGTTGGCGGTGGATGCGATCGCGGCGATCCTCAACCAGAACACGGGCGAAAGCTTCGGCTTCATCTACAACGAAGCAAGCGATGCGGCCCGTGCGTCGTGCGTGCGCGGTTGGACGCTATACGCGCACTACTTGGTGGCAGCGCGCGACCAGCAGGGCCCAGGCAAGCAAGCCACAGGCAAGCAAGCCCCGGGTAAGAAAGCCCCCGGCAAGTGATCTGCTGGCAAGTGAGGCCGCGCTAGAACGCGAAGCCAAACGAAAACATCACGCCTTGGATGTCGCCGGCGATCGCCCGGGCGCGCGCCATCAACGGCACGTTCGGGTGCTTGTAGAGCACTTCGAAGAAGGCGCCGAAGTTGGTGCCGCTGATCTCGGCGCCGCCACCGAGTGCCGGGGTGCTGGGGAAGTCCGAGTCGAACAGGCCAGCGATGCTGTTGACCATGACGCCAGTCGATGATTGCAGCCCAAGCCAGCGCGCACCGAAGCCGAGTTCGAAGCTGCTCTCGGCGTACCAGAGATCCTGATCGAACGCGCCGACGTTTTCGGATCCGACCGATACGTTGGCTTCAAACTTGAACGGCACCAGGAACTCCACGTTTTCGGTGTGGCCAACGATTGGGGTGCCAATGACTCCGCCACCGATGCCGTAGCTGGTGAACTCTTCGACCAACAGTGAGGGTGCGTTCACTTTCTCGCTGAACACCTGGAAGAAGCCGCCGTTGGCGCCGCGGCCAAACTCCGCGCGGAAGCCGGTGCGGTCCCGTTCGAAGTCCCTGAGTCGCCCGTCGCTGTTATCATCGAAGTCGATATCGAAGTCTTCGAACTCGAGGTCTTCGCGAATCAGCTGCAGTCGCGCCCGCGTGTCCCCGTAGTTGCGGCCTGCTCCGTTCTGCCAGGTCGTTGTGCTCTCTTGTTCGTTGCGATCGGGCTCTTGCAGGTGGGCCAAATCGATGGCGCCGAAGCTCATCGATTGGTGTCGAACCTGACTGCAGCTTGCGAACGTCAAAGCAGCAAGGCAGAGGCAGAGGCAGAGGGAGAGTGGTTTGGTGGTCCGGTTCATAGCGGCAAGGTGTGTCGGCATTCTAGCGGGCGCCGCGAGCTGAGACGTCACGGCGTTCTACCTCAATCAGGCGGCCCTTGCGGACACGCAGGCTGGTGACGCGTTCGACGTTGTGTTGGCCTTGCCGCATGCGGGCGCGCACGACGTCCAGTTCCATGCCTTCGACGATCGGCAGCAAGGCAATCGCGCGAAACCCCTCGTCACTGCCCGGCAGCGAGCGCTTCACTTCGTCGATCATGTCGCCACTCTCCCAGACCCAGACGTCATCGACGGAAACGAACTGGCACTTGTGATTGCCACGGTTCTTGCCAATGAGCCCGCCTGGGCAAATCAAATACGGCGAGGCAACCCACGGCAGCACGCCGAGTCCGTCGCGCGCAAAGCCCTTGTCGAATGCTGCCTCGATCACGGCGGTCGGGTCACCGACTTCGCGTGCGCGGCGCATCATCTCGTCCCGAATCGCGGCGCCCAGCTCGATCAGGGATTCGTCGGGCAGCTTCTCGCACAATTCGCGAGATGTATCTGGGTCTTCGCGCAAGTGGCGAACGATCGTACCGTATCTGCGAGCAGCCATGGGCGGGCAATGATTGACTAGGCGGCGCGCGAGCGCCCGCGTTCTCTGGGCTTCGGCGCATATTGATGATGCGCAACCGGGGGCGCGATTGCTCGGGGATTGGCAATTGTTCGCCCGAGTTGGCCAATGGTTGCGGCGCGAGCAATCGCGCCTCGCAGTTTACAATCGACTTGTTCCGCGGATTGGCGGAGGGGCGTGGCGTCGATGTTGTGGCGCAGGTTGACTGCCGCCTCGCTCACCAGGTCATGGCGAAGCCGGTGAGCGCTAGTTGCCCATCTTGGGCAAGTCGAACGGAACTTCGGCTTGTTCTTGCCCCGGCTGAATGATCAGTTCGCGGCCGGTCTGCTTGGTTTGGAAGAGCGGTGTGAACGGGTTGTTGTTGTCGACCCGAGATGCGGTGATCCAGTAGCGACCCGGTGGCAGGCGGTGCAGGAAGCGATATGAGCCGCTGTTGTCGCTGCGTGCTTGGGCGTTGAAGTAGTCGATTGGTGTGTTGTTCTTGCTGGCTTCCTGAATCACTTCGGGCGGAGTCGAGACCTTGACGTCGACTTGGCCGGCTGGCCGTCCCGATTCCGTCGTGATGCCGGTCAAGAGCGCACCGCGCTGCATTTGCAGCACGCCCGCGTCGACGATTTGACCTTCCGTCGTGAGCTTGAGCTTCTTGACGCTCGCCTTGCAGAAGTCGGAGTGCGTCGCGGTGATCATGTAGTCGGCGAACGACAGCGCCCGCAAACGGAATCGACCTTGCTGGTCGGTCTTGGTGTCGCGGGTCTGATGCTTTTCGGGAATCATGGCACCGAACTGGCCAAAGATGCTGGCGCCGAAACCGTCCATGCCGTCTCGATGGGTTGACACGATAGCGCCGGCAACCGGGTTGCCTTTGCCGTCGATTACCGTGCCGGTGATCTCGGCTCCGGTCGTCAGGGTCGCGACAACTTCGATGTCGTCGTCACCGATGGTTACCTCAAACGTCGGCGACAGAGTCTTTGCGTGATGTTGGTCTGTGAGTTGGAAACAGAATTGGCCGTAGGGAACGTTCTCGATGATCGCCCACTTGCCTCGGTAGTCGCGCGGCGTGATGTTGCGGTCGCGGTAGCCAAAGACGTTGCCAATGCCGTTTTCGAACGTGCGCTTCAAGCTCAGTCGGTAGGCCTTGACGTCGCGTCCGTCACGCGCGAGCACGCGTAGTTTGACCGCGTTGCGCTTGATCATCACCACCTTGATGTCTTCGTCGGTCAGGGCGATCGGGGTGGTTGTGGCGGCGTGGTTGTGCGCCGTCGTGTCGAGTCGGTAGGGGCCGGCGGCCAGTGCCGTGAACTCGAATCGGCCATCGCCATCGCTGTAGACCGTTTCCTTCTGTGGGGTCTTGGCACTCAACGCCTGGGCGATGACTTCTGCGCGTGGAATCGCGTTGCCTTGTTGGTCGACGACGACGCCGGTCAATGCATGGCCGATCTCGAGCTTGATGGTGAAGTCATTGGCGGCGGTTGCATTTAGTTGCTGCCGGGTGAGTCGGTGCGGCGCGTAGCCGTTGGCCTCTACCGTCAGGTCGATCAGGCCGCTCTTTGGGGCGTTGAAGAACCGGAACGAACCATCTGCAGCCACGTCCATCGAGGTGCCGCGATGGCGTCCGGGGGCGGCAAGCAGGTTCTGGTTGGGTTCGAGGTAGATGGTGGCGTCGTTGACCACAGCATTGGTTGCTGCATCGATCACGCGCCCCTGCACGACCAGTCCTTGCTCGAACTGCAGGTCGCCGACGTCGTGCCACTCGTCGATTCCAACATCGATTGGCGCCCGCGAAAGCTCAGGGTAGTCGACGCTGTTGACGCGCAGATCGACCGACTTGTTGGGCGTTTGGATGCCCAGTGCAAACGAGCCGTCGCTGTGCGTTGTCGCCGTCGCAAGTGGCTGCACGACCTGGCCACTCTTGGTCATCAAGTAGGCCTTGAGCGGGTCGGATCTCAGGTTGGGCAGCAGCGTGACGGCAATGCCGACGGCAGGCGTGCCATCGGGCAGCAGCACAACTCCCTTGATGCCTTGCGGCAGATCCGTGCGGGCCCGATCGATCGGCGTGACGTCGCGGATGACGGTGTCTTCGCCTTCGGGAATCGTCTCGGCGGACTCGGTCGTCGTCTTGGGCCCTGCGAGGTTATCCGTTTTTCCCGGGTCGGAACGCGTGACCACTGGTGTGGTTGTGCTCTGGCTGTTCCACCAGAACGCCGCGCCGGTGGCGACACCAAGAAGGAGGAGAACGGCTACGAGTTTGGAGCTTGGCACGGATGAAGTACAGACCGGTGGCGTCAACCGGATATGGGGGAGGAGGCGCGACGTAAGCAATCGGGGGGATTGCCAAGTCGTGCGACGAAGCTCCGGGCGCGGATCTTCCCTACTCTTGCCGGTGATTTTGTCCGCTGCCCCGTGACTCAGCGCGCCCGGAGCGTCAGTTCGGCGACGACGGGGCGGTGGTCAGAGGCCATCGGCTCGGTGATGACTTCGACGCGACCGACCTGCCAGGCGTCGCGCGGCGCGCAGAAGATGAAGTCGATCTCCTTCACTGGCTTCGTCGACGAGAACGTCAAGCGGTCGCCTTTGGGCTTCTGCGTGCGATGGGCAACCTCGTCAAACAGGGCCAGGGTTCGCGACTCCGGACCATCGTTGAAGTCGCCAAGCAAGAGGAACGGTTTTGCCTGGGCCTTGAGATGCGCAGCCAGTTTGCTCGCCTGCGCAAAGCGATAGCCATCATCGCCAACCCAATCAAAGTGCACGTTGACGAGCAGCACGGTGTCGCCGGTCGGCAGTCGCGTTTCGGCGATCAGGGCAATGCGCGGTTCGTTGCCGTCGGGGAGGCGCAGGCTTTCGACGTGCACGATCGGGTAGCGCGACAGCACCGCCATGCCGTAGCGGCCGCCTTGGAAATCCATGAACGACCCGAAGCCAGGATGCATGTCGAGCATCGTCGCCAACTCGTTCGCCTGGTTCTTCTTGCCGCTGCGTTTTGCGCGCAAGTCGACCTCTTGCAGGCCGACGAAAT
>CAXBFC010000088.1:0-21387 GCA_963974725.1 uncultured bacterium
GCATGTCGAAGCCGTTCGCGAGCCGCTGTTGGAGCGCGGGTTCGGTTCTTCGAAGGGAGTGCTCTTCGAAGGTACGGTCGTCGACTTCCAGAAGGGTTGGGCCAACGCGTTCGAGCCAAAGGTCGGCGATGCGCAACGTGGGCGGGAGCGCATCGAACAACTGATCGAGGTGCTGGCAGAGTGCGACGACGCGGACTTGCACAGAGAGCTTGCCAAGCTGGTCGACCTCGACGCGTTCTACAAGTTCTGGGCGCTCGAAGGACTGCTCGGAACCTGGGATGGCTACACCGGTGGCCAGAACAACTTCTTCGTCTACCTGCATCCCGAGAACCATCGCTTCTACTTCATACCGTGGGGCGCGGACGCATCGTTCGTCGAGTTCGGCATGGAGGGCCGCGTCAAAGGCGCGCCGATG
Organism: uncultured bacterium; assembly: GCA_963974725.1. Taxonomy (GTDB): domain Bacteria; phylum Planctomycetota; class UBA1135; order UBA1135; family UBA2386. Next base: position 416 of record CAXBFC010000088.1, read on the forward strand.
TCGGTCAAGACCGGCGCGCAATTGTCGTATCGCCTCTACCAGACGCAAACCGGGCGCGAGCGCTACAAGCAGCAGATGCTGAGCCTGTTGCAGGATCACTGGAATGAGAAGGCACTGCTCGCCGCGTGCGATCAGCTCGAAGATTTGCTGGATCCGCATCTCGGGCGCACGCAGCGACGCATGACGGATCGGTTGGATGATCTGCGCGACTTCGTCGCAGGCCGTCGTGACGTGGTGCTTGCGGAAATCGCGGATGGCATGCCGCTGTGGGATAGAAAACCGCGTAAGCCGTTCGTCATTCCGGCGGGTGGTTGGGGCGACACGATCTGGGGAGCGGCGCGCGATGGCGACATCGAGAGCCTGCAGCGGCATCTGCGCCGTGGCGAGTCCGTCAACATAAGGTCCGAGGACGACGGTGCCTCGCTGTTGGCTCTGGCGGCGGTGGCGGGCCAAGCAGGCATGGTCAAGTTCCTGTTGCAGAAGGGTGCCGAAGTGAGCTCCAAGAGCGACGATCTGAGTACACCGCTGCACGGCGCCGCGTTCTTTGGGCACGTGGAGATCGTGGAACTACTGGTCGCTGCCGGAGCCGAACTCAACGCGAAGAACGATAGCGGGGATACGCCGCTCGATGCCGCGGCTGGTGAGTGGACGGATGAGATCGAAGCCGCCATCAAGTTCTTGGCGGGCCTGATCGACGTGGAAGTCGACATAGCGGTCATCAAGACGAATCGTCCAAAGGCAGCTGCGATCCTTCGGCGTCACGGCGCCAAATCCGGCAAGTAGCGTTCTGATGCTGGAACGCTGCGGCCCGATGCGCGACGTTGCCCGCTCATGAGCAAGCCGACAGCCAAGATGCCACGCGGGTTCGCGCCCGTGCCTCGAACCGGCGTGATCTACGTGATGGACGCCGCCGCTGCTGCTGGCCATCGCGCAGGCGATCCGGATTGGGTCAACTTGGGTCAGGGCGCGCCGGAAACGGGGGTGTTGCCCGGGTCGCCAGAGCGGCTGACGTCGATTAGGGTCGCTGTCGAGTCGAGTGAGTATGCGCCGGTGCCCGGCTTGCCGGACCTGCGGGAAGCGGTCGCTCGCCTATACAACGAACGTTTCCGCAAGGGCAAGGCGTCGCAGTATGGCCCCGAGAACGTTGCGATCTCGGCTGGTGGTCGCACCGGCCTGACCCGCATCGCGGCCGCACTTGATCGGGTCCACCTCGGTCACTTCCTGCCGGACTACACGGCGTACGAAGAGCTGCTCGAGCAGTTTCGCGGCTTCCTGCCGATTCCTATCCTGGCCAAGAAGCGCCGTCTGCCGTCGCCCGAGGAGTTGCGTAAGGAGATCGTAGGCCGCGGACTGGGAGCGTTGCTGTTGTCGAACCCGTGCAATCCGACCGGCGATGTGGTGACGGGCACGGCGTTGTCGCGGTGGCTTGAGGCCTCGCGCGAACTGAGCTGCCCGATGATCTTCGACGAGTTCTATTCGCACTACATCTATGAGCCGAACTGGCAGGAAGGGGACGCCAACAGCGCGGCCCGGTTTGTCGAAGACGTCAACACGGATCCGGTGTTGGTGGTCGATGGCTTGACCAAGAATTGGCGCTACCCCGGTCTTCGCGTGTCGTGGACCTTGGGACCGTCGTCGGTCATCGAGGCGATTGCGTCGGCCGGTTCGTTCTTGGACGGCGGTGCGCCGCACCCAGTGCAGCAAGCGGCGGTGCCGTTGGTGTCGTTGGACCACGCGGTTGCCGAAGCGCGCTCGATCCAACGCGAGTTCGTGCAGAAACGCGACCTGATGGTGCGCCGGCTGCGCGAAATGGGCTTCATCCTCGATAGCGATCCGCTCGGTGGCTTCTACTGCTTCCCGTCGTTGCAGAACCTGCGACCAGAACTGCGCGATGGCGACGCGTTCTTCCACGCGTGCCTCGAGAAGAAAGTGATCACCGTGCCGGGCCACTTCTTCGATGTGAACCCGGGGCAGCGCCGCAGCCACTTGCCGTCGCGAATGCGCAACTACACGCGTCTCAGCTTCGGACCGTCGATGGCCGAGATCACGCTGGGGCTGGATAGGCTCGCCGAGCTTTGCTCGGCGTAGTGCCGGTCGGCGCTATTTGCGCAGCGGGCGTACGATCAGGTCCTTCAGCGCGAAATTGCTACCTTCGCCAACGCGCGTCACGAACAGGTCGTTGTGGTGGCGGATCAGACCGAACTCGTCGAAGCATGAGACACCACCGCAGATCTCCATGCCGAGGCTGACCAGGTCACTCGCTGAACGGCTGCAGTCGACCTTGAGCTTGGCGGCTGATTCGCGCGACAGTTTGCCGGCTTCGAACAGCTTGCAGCAGTGCGTCAGCCAGGTCAGGCCGCGCTCGAGTGCGATGTCCATGTCGACGATGACGTCCTGCACCCGTTGGAAGCGACCGATCGGCTTCTCGTCGAATTGGATTCGTTCTTCCGCGTAGACGCGGCACTTGTCGAGCGCGAACGCGAGCGAACTCAGCGCTAGTGCCGCGATGAACAAGCGGCCGCCATTGAGCGTCGTGACCATCACCTTGAAGCCGTCGTTCTCGGCGCCAAGGATTTCCTCGTGTGGCACCTCGACGTTCTCGAACATGATCGAGCCGGTGGAGGATTGCTCCCACACCTTCTTGCCCTGCATCTCCTGGTAGAAGACACCCTTGGCGTCCATCGGCACGATGAAGCAGGTCGAGCGTTTGCCGTTGGGGGCGTCGGGCGCGGTCAGCGCGTGCACGATGACGTGGCTTGCCCAGCGCGCGTTGGTCGACCAGCACTTCTCCCCGTTGATGACCCACTTGTCGCCCTTCTTGACGGCGGTGACTTGCGGGTTGGCGGCGTCACTGCCACGGCCAGGTTCCGAGAGTCCGAAGACAAACATGCGGTCGCCGTTGGCGAGCGCGGGCAGGTGTGCCTTCTTCTGGGCATCGGTGCCGCAGAGTTGCACCGGCTTGGCGCCGAGCGAGATGGCGGCACCGGGGGTGATCGCGACCGACTGGCTGTGGTAGCCGAGTGCCAGCCCCATCAAACACAGGTCGGTGTGGTCACCACCTTGGCCGCCGTATTCTTCGGCGATCGGGAGACCAAACAAGCCGAGGTCGCCCATCGCGCGGATGGTGGCGTCGGGCACCAATTGGTGCTCCCGTTCCCAGTTCAGCAGGTGGGGGGCGATCTCCGCGTCACCGAAGTCGCGGACCGCTTCATAAAATGCAAACTTGTCCTCGCCGATCAGGCTCTCGAGGTACGTGTCAATTCTGCGTGCCATATTGCAAGGCAGCGTAGCGCGGGAGACGCCCGCGATCGACACTGAGCGACGCGCTTAGCGGTCGCTCTTCATTACTTGGCCTTCTTATCGGGCTCTTCGGTGGCCTTGTCTTCTTTCTCTGAGGCCTCGCCTTCCTTCTCAGGAGTCGGGTCGGTCTTCAGAGCAGGCACCAGGTCGGCCAGGAAGGTCCGGGCGGTTGGGTTGCCGGCGTCGAGTTCTAGCACGCGGCGGAAGGCGGCGACCGAGCGGGTCGGGCGATCGGAAAAGCGCAAGTTGTAGCCCAGGACCAGCTGCGCCCAAGCGTCATACGGCTTGCTGGTGCAGTAGGTCTGCAGCGCTTCGACCTGAGTCTCAAACAGCTTCTTGTCGCTGTAGAAGGTGCGCTTGTCGACTTCGGCGGTCACGATCGCAGGGTCGAGGCGAACGGCCTCGGCGATCAAGAATGCCGCGTAGTGGTAGTCACCGTTTGCGAACACCGCATCGGCGAGCACGAAGTGCACCGATGCGTCATTCGGGGCGTGGTTGCGGGCCTTGGCGTAGGCTTCCGCGGCGGCATCAAAGCGATCGTTCTTGAAGTAGAAGTCACCGAGTTCGATGTATTGCGTCGCGAGTGCTTCGGGCGTGCTGGCCGGCGCCGGTGCGCGGGCGCCAGCGCCGCCTGCCGATCCGCCGGCGCTGCGAGCGGTATCGACGACGCTTGTGTAGCCGTCATCGTATGGCTCGAGCTCTTCTTCGACGACGACACTGCTCGGCACCGACAGGTAGGTCGGGCAATAGCTGGTAGTCGGGTACCACCAGTAGCTCGACGGCAGTGCGTTCGGGATCGAGAACGTGCTCCAGTAGGTGTTGCGGTAGCAGCTATTCCAGTAGTTACCGCGGAACGCGTTGTAGGGCGATAGCACGCCGACGTTCCAGCAGAACGGGTCGAAGCCCCAGTTGTTGAAACCCCAATTATTGAAGCCCCAGTTGCCGAAGCCGCAGTTGTTGAAGCCCCAGCTGCCGTATCCGTAACCGTAGTTGTTGCGGTATGGGCTGTAGCCATAGCCCCAGTAGCCACACCAAAGCGAGCTGCTGCGGTAGCCGACGCCCCAGCGGTAACTGGCTTCTGCGTAGGGCATGCGGCCGATCCGGATACCCGAACGTGCAGCGCCGAGGCGCGGCGATGCGAGCCGTGGCACGAGGTTGGGGGTGACGCCAACGACGGCTGGCGCGTTGACGCGGGATACGGCGTTGACCGTTGTGCGCGGGGTCGTGCGCGGAGTTGCGCGCGGCGTGTTGCGGGTCGTGCGGACACCTGGCGTGGCCTTGCGTGCATCGCTGCTGCGCGGCGACTTGCGCGGTGTCGCGATTCGATTGCGCGGTTGGTAGCGGTTGGATAGCGGCGTCGAACGCGGCGCATTTGGTCGCCCGGAGCGTGGTGCTGAGCGCGGCGTCGAGCTTGGTGTCGAGCGCGTCGAGCGCGGTGCATCGCGGCGCGTGGTCAAGTCGCGCACTCTGCGTGCATTGGCCACGTCCGACGGCGTCAGCTTGCGCGTCGATTGGTAGCGGTTGGTCGAACGGCCCGTCGAAGTGCGCGGCGTGCGCGAAGTCGTCGTGCGGTTTGTGTTGCTGTTGTTTGGCGTGCGCGATGTGGTCGATGGTGTACCGACTCGGCGCGTAATCGTGTTGCTGCCACGGGCATCACTGCTCGGGCGTGGTGTGTAGCGGCTGTTCGAGTTGCTGCCGCCGGGGTTGCGACTGGAGCTTGCCGGGGGCCGGTAGCTGCCCGTGCTGCTTCTAGTGCGCGGCGTGTAGCTCGGCGTCGATCGCGTGCTGCTTGGCGCGCTACGCGGCGTGCTGCGTGACGACGAAGGAGTTCGTGAACGGCCTGCAGTCGAACGTGTTGTCGGCCGGTAGGCGTTGTCGCGCGCCGTTGGCGTGGAGCGGGTTGGGGTCGGCGTCGATCGCGGTGTCGAGCGCGGCGTCGATCTTGTCGGTGTCGGACGCGATCGCGGTGCCTGGCGTGTCGGCGTGGGGCGCGATCGCGGTGCCTGGCGTGTCGGCGTGGGGCGTGATCGAGGGGCTTGGCGTGTGGGGGCCTGGCGTGTTGGTGCTGGGCGCGAGCGAGGAGCGGGTCGCGACGGAGCCGGGCGAGCACGCGGGGCCGGGCGGGAGGGAGCCTGACGAGCTGGCGCCCGGGCCGTCGGGCGGGAGCTTGGCCGGCTTGTCGAGCTGCGTCGTTGCGCGGACAGCGGCAGGGCGATCAGCAGGCCAAGAAGAGCGGTAATGATGGTTCGTTGCGTCGTCATGGTTCCTCGCGTCGAGGTGAGGGTAGTCCACACAGCAATAAGGATACCGGATACTTGGGCCCGGCTCAGAAGCGTCTGCTGCTAGGTTTACGCGGCCTGTGTTCGCTGGGGCGTAATAAAAACAGGATGCTGGCCACGGGTTGTCTCGCGGCCACTACACGGCATTCCCTTGCGCGGGGCACCAGCGCCGGGCCAGACTGGATGATTCCAAAGTCATGATGGAACCCAACCCGCCTCCCGTCGCTCGCTTCAGCCTGCTCGGACCGCCGCTGCGCACGTTCTTTCGTGGGTTGGCCGCAGTTCTGCCTCTGGCAGCCACAGGCGCGCTGATTTCCTGGGCGGTCGTCAGTGGCGAGACCCTGCTGCGCACGGTCATCATCGACTGGTTCGGTCTGCCCGAAACCCAGTATTGGCCGGGCATGGGCTTCGTGCTGTCGATCGCGCTGGTGTTCGTGATCGGCCTGCTGATGTACTCGTTCATCGTGCGGCAGGTCTACCGGCGCCTGACGAACCTGCTCGAGCACATTCCGATCGTCAAGTTCGTCTACGGCATGTTCGTCGATGTCGCGCGTCTGGTCTCCAGTGCCGAGGAGAAGCCGTTTCGCCGGGTCGTGCTAGTGCGCTTGCCTGAGGGGCTCGAGCAGATCGGCTTCGTCACGCGAGAGGCGTTTGACGACCATCCGGACATCGGCGAAGACAAGCTGGCGGTCTACTTCCCGATGAGCTACCAGCTCGGAGGTTTCACCATCATCGTGCCCAAAGCCAATGCCAAGGAACTCAAGATGTCAGTCGAGGAGGCTCTGCGGTTCTGCGTTACAGCTGGCGTTTCCAAGGCCGAGGAGAAGTGAGTCACAGAGTTATTGCGCGGAGAGTTCGGCCATGAGTAGTGATCTGTAGGCGCAAACCGGCCTGAGTCCGTAAGATCCGCAGCCCATCATGCGGATCCCTCACGCAACTGTCGTTCCTGTTCTGTTGGCCTCGGCGCTCGTCGCCCAAAAGGTAAGCTTCCCTGAGTCGATGGACTTCGGTCCATGTCTGATGACGACCTTCGACGGTGGTGGCCTGTGCGGCACCACCGAGAAGGGCCTGGTCATCCGACTCGGCGACCGCGGTGCGGTGTCGTTTGATACCGAGCTGCTGCGCATGTCGGTCGCGTGGACGGATGGCTGGCTGCGCTTGCGTGGCACCGCCTATGACGGTTCCCACGGTCCGTTCCCCGGTCGCCGCGGTCGCGCGCTGGCCGAAACCGCGCCGGGTCCCGGTTGGGCACGCGACGGTAGCTTCGCCGACCCGCGCCCGATCCCGCACGGTCCGTTGCCGACGGCGTGGGGCAAGTATGGCGGCCACAGTCGCGTCGGGGAGGAAGTCGTCATCGACTACCGACTCGGCGACATGAATGTGCGCGAGATGTATGGCCTCGAAGGCGACGCGCAGCCCGTGTTGCTGCGCACGCTCGAGCTCGGTCCGTCGAAGGTGCCGCAGCAGATGATCGTGCTAGAAGGTCCCGCGGGCGCGGGCAGCGGCCCGACAAAGCACGGTGACAATGGCCGAGCCGCTCTGCTGGTGGTTCGGCGCGACTCGACGTCTCTAGTCGAAATGGATTCGTCGGCAGTTGCTTGGGACAAACTGGTGTTTGGCGCGCCATCCAACGCCGACTACCTCGATGGCAAGAGCGGCTCTGGCGCGACGATCGCTGCGGTCGCTGGCTACGCGCCCGTGCACGGCGCCGAGGACCAATCGGTTGCCAAGTTGGTCGATGGCCTCGCGGCCCAGAACCACGATGACTCCGGCAGCAGTGTCTGGTTCGACAAGCACAAAGTCGACGGCAAGAACACCGATCACGGCCGACTTGTCGTCGATCTCAAAAAGTCGGTCGACGTGTCGCGCGTCAACACCTACTCGTGGCATCGAGGCAACCGGGCGCGCCAGCAATACGTGCTCTACGGCCGCAATGGAGCCGGCGACGCAGCCGCGAAGAACCTGGCTGAGGCTGGCTGGCAACTCATCGCCAACGTTGATACCAACTCGCTCGGCTACGGCGACAAGCACGCCGCGAGCATCGCCACGAAGGACGGCCTCGGAACGTTCACGCACCTGCTGTTTGACGTGAAGCGCGGTACGACGTTCTTCTCGGAGATCGATGTCTACGCCGGTGATGTTCGCGCTAAGTTTGAAGGTCGCGGCGACAACCAATTCTTGGCCGCATCGTTGCACGGCAGTGCCGGCCCAACGATCGAAGCCAGCGGTGGCCGCATCCTGATGAACGTGCCGCCGCACGACAAGACGCTGCGCGTGCAGCTCGCGATCGCGTCGTTTGGTGACGCTGCCATGAAGCTAGGTAGCGAGATGCTGGCCAAGAAGCGCACCGTCAACGGCATCCCGCTTGGCGCTGGCAAGAAGCGCTGGGGCGGCAAGGTCGTTACCAAGGGTGTGCGCGGAGCCGACGATGGCCCGTTCGCCGTCGACACGATCACGATCCCGTTCGAGAACCCGTGGGGTTCGCGCATGCGCACCGGTGCATTCGACTTCTTCAGCGATGGCCGCGCCGCGGTGTCGACATGGAATGGCGATGTCTGGATTGTCTCGGGCATCGACGACAACCTCGACAACCTCGAATGGCAGCGCTTCGCGACTGGCCTGTTTGATCCGCTTGGCTTGCGCATCGTCAACGATGTCGTCTTCGTGCACGGTCGCGACGGCCTGACGCGCTTGATCGACATCAATGACGATGGCGAAGCCGACCGTTACGAGTGCTTCAACAACCAGATCTACATCACGGCCGCGTTCCACGAGTTCGCGTTCGACCTGCAGACCGACAAGCAAGGCAACTTCTACTTCACCAAGGGCGCGCCGGTGAATCCGGGTGGCCGTGGCTTCATGAAGATCGTGCCGCACCACGGTGCGATCCTTAAGGTCAGCGCCGACGGTTCGACGATCGAAACGGTTGCGACCGGCATGCGCGCGCCGAACGGCATGGGCGTGTCGCCCGACGGCATCATCACCAGCGGCGACAACGAAGGCACCTACATGCCGCGTTGTCGCCTCAATTGGATCGAGAAGCCGGGTTTCTACGCTGGCGTCAAGGACACCGCGCATCGCACGCCGGTTCCGGACCAGCCTGATCTGCCGCTGTGCTGGATGCCGATGGAAGTCGACAACTCAAGCGGTGGCCAGGTTTGGGTGACGGGTGGCGCTTGGAAGGATCTGCAAGGCCGCTTGCTGCACAACTCTTACGGCACCTGCTCGACCTATCTGGTGTTGCCCGAGCGCGTCAATGGCCAGATGCAAGGCGGTGTCGTGCGTCTGCCTGCCAACTACTCGTCGAGCTGCATGCGCGGTCGTTTCTCGCCGATCGATGGCGAGCTGTATGTCATTGGCTTGAAGGGTTGGCAGACCAGTGCTGCGCGCGAAGGCGGCTTCCATCGCGTGCGCCGCACCGGTCGCCCGCTCGACTTGCCCATCGCTCTGAGCACCTGCGACAAGGGCGTCTACTTGACGTTCTCCGACGAACTCGATGCGGAGATCGCCGCGGATGCCGAGAGCTTCGGCGTCGAGATTTGGAACTACCGTTACTCGCAAAACTACGGCTCGCCCGAGATCTCGCTGCTGCACCCCGAGCGCAAGATCGCCCAAGGCAAGCCCAACCGCGATCCGCTGAAGGTCACGTCGAGCACGTTGTCGAGCGACGGTCGCACGGTCTTCCTGGCGATCGAGGGCATGCGCCCGGTGCACCAGATGAAGATCACGTGGGACCTCGACTCGAAGCAAGGTCGTGCGTTGCGTGGCGAACTGCACAACACCATCCACAACCTGCAGAAGGATCCGGGTTTCCCGAAGGCGCGCTAGGATGCGAGTACGTTCCACGATGGCGATTGCCTGGATTGCTGCGGTCACGCTGTTGACTGCGGCTGGGTTTCGCGCCGGTGCGCCGGCGGCAGCTGCGGTTACCCCTACGCCACACAGTCCTACGCCACACAGTCCTGCGCCGCACAGCCCTGCGATTCACAACCCTGCGATTCAGGGCCCCATGGCCCGCGGCGCGAAGGTGACCTTTGAGAGTGTCCGTGGCGACAAGGTGCGTCACAGCCAGCGTGCGCGCCTGTTGTCGCTGGCCGTTGACCGCGGCGAAACGCCGACGCCATTCTTGCCGGTCGGTGCGTTTCGTGCGACTTACGAAGTCGTGGTAACCCTGCCAGCGCGCGATCGCATCAAGTTCCAACTCGATGGACGCGGCAAGGTCAAGCTGTCCGTCAATGGCAAGGTCGCGCTCGAAGGCTCACTCAACTCACGGAACTCACTTGAGAACGAAAAGGCCGTGCGACTGAAGAAGGGCGGCAACGATATCAAGATCGAGTTTGAAAGTGCCGCCCGCGGGGATGGCGAGTTGCGCGTGTTCTGGTCGGGCTACGACTTTGGCTTCGAGCCAATCAAGCCGGAACTGATGTCGTATCCGGCGGCCGACCAGGCTGTGGTTGCTGGCGAGCAACTGCGCCGCGGTCATCGCCTGTTCGTCGAGCGCCGCTGCGCCCGTTGTCACGACTACGACGAGCTCCGTTTGGCGGACTCCGCGTACCTCGAGTTGGATCGCTCCGGTCCAGATCTTCGTTTGGTTGGCACCCGTGTCCGGCAAGGCTGGATGGCGAAGTGGATGAAGGATCCGCACGAGGTTCGTCCCGAGGCGACGATGCCGAAGTTCGCACTCGGTGGCTCGGATGCCGTCGATATCGCGAGCTACCTGGCGACGCTGGGACAACCGCAACCGCATGCTGGCTTCACCAAGAAGCAAGCGGCGGCCGGCGGCGAGCGCTTTCGGGAACTTGGTTGTGTTGCGTGCCATACGCGCACCGACGAGTCCCGGCAGGACGCGATGCTCGGGGATCGCATCCACCTGGCCTTCGTCAAGCAGAAGTGGCACGCCAGTAGCCTGGTCTCCTACCTGCAAGATCCGTCGGCGCATTACGACAACGTGCGCATGCCCAACCTGAAGGTGTCGGCCGAGGACGCCGCCAACCTGGCTGCCTACTTGCTCAAGGATGCTGCGCCACTGCCGGTGCGGAAGGGCGACTTGAAGAAGGGGCGGCGACTGGTGCGCAAGCACGGTTGCTTCCTCTGCCACGCGTTCGAAGAAGACATTCCGCCAGTGGATCGCCTGTTCCCGCGCTATCGCAACCTGAAGCCGAAGCGCGGCTGCCTGGCCGACAAGCCTGGCGGCGATGCGCCGGATCACGGCTTTACGGCCCCGGAGCGGGCGGCGTTGCGCGCGTTCTTGCCGTTCGCTAATGAGGTGCCGTTCCGCAAGTCGCCACTCGACTTCGGTGCGCGTCATGTCGTCGCCGAGCGCTGCACGGCGTGTCATGCACTGGACGGCCAAGCGTCCACCTGGGCGCGGCTGGCGGAGAAGTGGTCCATCGACGAGCCGTTGCCGCCGGAGCAAGATCCAGTCGCGCAAGGCTTGCCGTCGTTGACCTGGGTTGGCGCCAAGCTGCAGCCTTCGTGGATCCGCAAGTTCGTCGTCGGTGAGTTGCCGTCGCCGCGCCCGTGGTTGACGGCGCGCATGCCGAAGTTCGAGAAGCACGGCGCCGCGTTGACCGACGGCTTGGTGCGCGAGCACGGGTACTTGTCCAAGGACGAACCGATTCGTCCAGGCGGCGCCAGTCTGGCGATCCACGGAGACCGGTTGATGCAGCAAGGCACCGGCTTCGGCTGTGTGCAATGCCACGCGGTTGGCAACAAGAAGGCCGAGCAGGTGTTCGAGCGCGAAGGCATCAATCTGGTGACGGCCCGCAAGCGCTTGCGGCACGAATACTACACGCGTTGGTTGGCGGACCCGACTCGTTTGGATCCCGATGCTCGCATGCCCAAGTATGCCGACAACAACGGCAAGACCGCGTTCACCGACGTGCTCGCAGGCGATGCCGCCAAGCAGTTCGAAGCGATCTGGCAGGCTCTGGGAGACAAGGCCAAGTAGTGTCGGATTCCTTGCGCGCGTTGGGGGTTGCCTTGCTGGCAGCCGATGGCGGAGGCTTCGAACTGCAGGGCGGTGGCAGCGATTGGCTGCGCGCCGTCTTGGTGTCGTTTGGCTGTCGCGCCCACATTGAGGGCACGACGTTGCACGTGCCCGAGGCGGACGTTGGGCGCTTGGAGCGTGCCGTGCTGGCCGCGATTGCTCCCGAGGCGATCCTGTTTGATCTCGATGGCGTGCTCGCGGACATCGGCAGTCGCAAGGCCATTGCCAGCGTCGCAGATGTGCAGGCGGTCGCCGCGCGCTTTCCGATTGCCGTGGTCACGACGTGTCCGCGCCGACTCGCAGAGTCCGCGCTGGAAGCGCACGGGTTCTTGCCGTTCATCGACGTCGTCGTCGGCAGCGAGGAACGGCCATGCAAGCCGGATCCGCATCCAGTGAACGTCGCGCTGCAGCAGCTCGGCAAGCAGGCTGCGTGGATGCTTGGCGACAACCCGAGTGATGTTGCCGCGGCGCGTGGCGCAGGCGTCGTGCCGTTCGCCGTGTTGCCACACGGCATCGGGGCTGAGTCCCACATGGATCGGCTGCGCGCCGCAGGGGTCGTGCGCATGGTGGCCGGAGTTGCGTCGCTATTGCCGCTGTTGCCACAGCGCAGCGAGTAGCCCGCGCTACTTGTCGCGCAGCTGCCGGTAGCGTTCGCGGTACTTCTTCGCCAGTTCGGTCTGCTTGGTCCGCATGTCGACTTGCCGGCCTTGCACGAACGCCATCTCGATCTTCGTGGTGAGTTCGAACGGGTGGCCGGTGGCGACGAACAGCGTCGCGTCCATGCCCTTTTGCAGCGAGCCAAGTTGCTCGCCGACACCGAGGATCTCGGCGGCGTGCATGGTGATGGCGGCGAACGCATCTTGTTGCGATAGCCCATAGGCCGCGGCGGTCGCGGCGTGGTACGGCAGGTTGCGATCGTTCGAGTAGTCGCTGCCGGTTGCGATGCAGAACTTCACGCCGGCCGCCTGCAAGTCGCGCGGCAACGTGAATGCTTCGTCGTAGCCGACGTCGTCGCGGCGCGGCAAACGATGCACGCCATCGATGATGACCGGGACCTGGTGTTGTTTCAGCATCGCCGCGCATCCGCGCGCTTCGTGGCCCCCGACGATGATGATGCGCAGCTTGCGTTGGATGCCCCATTGCACAGCGGATTCGATTTGCTCGACGGTGTTGGCGAGCACGAATACCGGGACTTCGCCGCGCAACGCCGGCACCAGTGCTTCATGACGGATGTCGAGTGCGACGCTCGGGTCCGTGATGCGGGCGTCCAGCCAGGCTTGCGCGGCCGCAAACGCGGCGTCGATCTGCGCCTGCTGTCGCGCTGCACGCCCCGTCTCTTCGGGAGGTGTCGGGCCGCGGCGACGAAACCTGCCGCTGCCCGAGGATGGCCAAGAGATGACCGGCCCGGCATTGCGACGCACGGCCATGTCGTCGTTGGTCCAGCCATCGAGCTGGATCAGCGATGCCCGCCCTGGCAGCATGCCGCCGATCGGGAATACGTTCGCGACCAGCACGCCGTTGCTGCGCGCGACCGGAATCGCCGTCGAGTCCGGGTTGACCGCGGTCAGCGCCAATGCTTCCGGGGATTGCTCGCCGAGTTCATCGGTGTCGACCGACTGCGGCACCATCCCGATCTCGATCAGTCCGAGCGACGTGTGCGCCGAGATCATGCCGGGGAACACATGCTTGCCCTTGAGGTCGATGCGCAGCGGTTCGTCGAGTTCCGCCGGCAGCTTGGGGTTTTGGCCGGCCGGTAGGATCGCTTGGATTTTGCCCTTGTCGAACCAAATCGTGCCGCCAAGCACGATGCCACCCGAAACTGTGTGGATGACCGCGTTGGTCAACACCACCGGGCCCTTCTGCGGCGCGGCTTTGGGTAGCAGGTCCTGCGCTGCGAGCGGCACCGCGACCATGCAGAAGGAAAGTGTGCAGGCGAACAGCGTAGCTGTCTTGTTGGTCAAGCATATCACTAGCGGCCTCCTTGGGCGTTGCGGCAGCAGTAGTCGTTGTTGGTTTCTTCCGCGGCCCAGTAGGCATCCTTTGCATCGCCTTCCTTGGCAGTGCGGTCGCCCTTCTTGCTGCCCTTGTCGATTGCAAGTTGCAGCAGTCGTTGGCGCTCCTTTTGGATGCCTTCGCGCAACCGGCGATCTTGTTCGAGGGAGAACATCATGCGGCCGTCGACCCACGTCGCTTCGCAGCGTGCCGCGTAGCTGAGCGGGTTGGCCGACCACAGCGCGATATCGGCATCCTTACCAGGGGTGAGCGAGCCGGTGCGGTCGAAGATGCCAAGCTGGATCGCCGGGTTGCGGGTGACGAAGTGCAGCGCCTCGTGCTCCGCGACGCCTCCATACTTGACGGCCTTGCCCGCTTCGGTGTTGAGTCGGCGCGCGTGTTCATTGCTGTCGCTGTTGAACGAGACAACGACGCCTTGCTCGTGCAGGATGGCGCCGTTGTCGGGGATCGCGTCGTAGACCTCAAACTTGTAGGCCCACCAGTCGCTAAACGAAGACGCGCCAATCGCCGACTGCTTGATCGCGTCGGCGACTTTGTAGCCTTCGAGCACGTGCTGGAACGTGCCGATCTTGATGCCGTATTCGTTGGCCAGCGCGCACAGCATGAAGATCTCATCCTGGCGGTAGCTGTGGCAGTGGATCAGGCGGCGACTGGCGAGGACTTCGGCGAGTGCTTCGAGTTCGAAGTCGACCCGCGGCGGCATCCGCTTGGCGCGTTCGCGCGGGGACAGTTCTTCGTAGGCCTTGTGCTCGCGCGCGTAGGCCTCGGCGGCCGCGAAACGATCGCGCAGCACACCTTCGACGCCCATGCGCGTGTTCGGGTAGCGCGTGTTCGCCGAGCTGCGTCGGTTGACGCGGCGCGGGTTCTCGCCGAGCGCGAACTTGATGCCGGGCTTGCTGCCCTCGACCTTCATCTGATCCGGGTGGGTTGCACCCCAGCGGATCTTGACGGTGTTGCTTTGGCCGCCGATGACGTTCGCCGAGCCATGCAGTTGGTTGACGGCGGTGACGCCGCCGGCAAGTTGCCGGTACCAGTTGACGTCGTCGGGATTGATGACGTCCTGAATGCGCACTTCACTGGTGACGCCTTGGCCACCTTCGTTGACACCGCGTGAAATGCCGGTGTGCGAATGGCAGTCGATGATGCCCGTGGTGACGTGCTTGCCCTTGCCGTCGATCACCACCGTGTTGGGTGGCAGGTCTGGCACGTCGCCGCCGGGGCCGGCATACACGATCTTGCCGTTGCGCACGAACACGGCGCCGTCGAGCAGCTTGCCGCGGCCGTCGCCGGTCCACAGTGTGGCGCCGAGGATCGCGTAGTCCTTGGGTTTGGGCTGTTCCAGCATCCCGTAGCCGCCGAGCGGCATTGGCAGCGCCGCCAGCTTGACCGGCGCCTCGGGCTTCTTCTTGCTGGCGTCTTTGGCCGCCTCGTCGGCGGGGGCAGATGTTGCCGTGACCACGGCAACCGTGCCGTCCGACGGCGTGCAGATCCCGGCGAGTCCATCCTTGTCGAGGTGCAGGCGCAACCAGAACGTGCGGTCCTTGGTCGCCTTGCCCTTGAGCTGGCAAGTTAGCGAATGCGCATCTCGCTTGACGCTGCGCACCTTGATCTCTTCGTCGCCTAGCTTGCAGGTGACCTTCTTGCCGTCGATGGTCAGCGTCGGCGTGCCGGCGCTGCTGTCGCCGGGCCATCCGGTTGCGATCGACCAGGTGCCATCGAGGCCAGCATCTTTCTTGGCCGCAATGACGTGGCGTCGACCGCCGACCCAGACATCGCGCACGATGCGTTCCTTGCCGAACAAGTTGCCTTCGACGACGACAAGATTCGCGAGCTTGCCCTTGGTGATCGTGCCGCATTGCTCGGTGATGCCGAGCAGCTTGGCGGGTTCGGTGGTGACCGCGGCCAGCGCTTGCACGTCGCTAACGCCTTGCTCCTTCGCATCGCGAACCCGCGCAGCGAAGTCCTCGCGCTTGCGCAACCGCGACGTCGTCCACGCGATCGTTACGCCAGCATCGAGCAGGCGCTTACTGTTGCTCGGTGCGTGCTCCCAGCTTTGCAGTTGCCGTAGCGACACGCGATCCGCGGCTGCGGCCGTTGACACATCCGGAGTGTCGGGAAGTTGCAGCGGCACGACGATCGTTGCGCCGCTGTCCGCGAGCGCTCGCAAGCGTCGGAACTCCATGCCGCTGCCGACGATCACTGGCGTGCGTGCGTATTCCTTGGCGATCTTCAAGCAGCGCAGCGCTTGCAGTTCGTTCTGCGTGTCGAACCACATCGGCAGCGAACGTTGTGCAAACACGGCAGCCAGCACGCGCGATGGTTGCGGTGCGTGTGCTTGCAGCGCGGTGTCGTTGCTTGCGGCAGCCAGGCTGCTGCCATACCACTGCCCGTCAGATAGCGATTGGCGCAGCAGTGCGATCGAACCCATTTCGCTACCGGGGTAGCCACCGCGATTGGTTTGCAGGCTGGCGACCGTGTAGGCCTCGTTGCGTAGCACGCGGGCGTTGTCGGTTTCGGTCGGCTCGTCCAGCAGGATCACCGCAGACGTGCCCTTCAGGATGCCTCCCGATGGCGCGGCGGCGACCACGGTGAATCCGAGCGCGCGCAGTTCCTTGCGTTCTTTCTCGCCGACCAGGCCACCGTCGAGCGCGTTGCGCTGCGGTTGCACCATCGTGTTCCAGTGCTGGTCCGCCGCGTCTTTGTCGAGCGCCGGCACATCGGAAGCAAAGAACGGCTCGATCATCCCGGGGTAGATCGTCAGGCCAGTGCAGTCGATGACGGTTGCACCCTTGGGGGCTGCGGCGCCGCTGGCAACCTGGGTGATTCGGCCGTCGCGCATGACGACAGTGCCGAGCTGCAGTTCTTTGCCGGGCTCCGTGATGACCCGTGCGTTTTGCAGTGCATACCAACCTGGAGTGACCGGGCGCGGTCCGTTGTGCGGACGACCTTGCGCGATGGCCGAAGTTACCAGGGTGGCGAGAACGACGAGCTTGCCGATTCGCATGGCCGGAGAGCATACGCACCGGACGGACGCGAGCGAGTGTTACAGGGTTTGCCTGAGTACCGGATTCGTCAGCCGTCGCGTATCCGCAGTTCGCCATCGAACAGCACGTCAACGATCAGCGAGTAGCTGCGCGGCGTCTCCCGCCCCAGCTTTTCGGTCACCGTTACGGTCAACGCGCGCGACATGGGGAAGAACTGGCACGCGGCGTGCACACTGAACTCGCCGCCGGGCCCCTTCCCGGTGAGGCTCGGGGTGAACAGCCATTGGCTGCCGTCCGGCGTGATGGCTCCCCGTAGCGTCAGCGTGTAGTTGAGCCACAGGGAGCCGCCGCCGGTCAAGACGTTGCGTTCCAGTAGCTGGGCTTGCACCTGCGACCACGGACCTTCGCGAAACTCCGCGTAGAAAGGAATGTGTTCGCCGGTGGCATCGAGGTGGCTGCCGCCCGACGAATACCTGCCTGCCTTGCCCGTTTGACGCGTGTCGTGTGTGACGAACGAGTTGGAGATGGTGGAGCCGCTGACGAAGCCGACGCCCTCGGCCAACGGCTGCGCCCCCAGGGCGGGTTCGTTCAGGGTGCCGATCGAAAACTCATTCGTGATGCGGGGGGCGTTTCCCCACCATGTGGCTGCTAGCAACGCCAGCAGCGCGGCACCGGCAAGCAGGATCCATTTTCGGGCGGCCATGAGGCTACTGTGGCCGCAGTCTCGGAGCAGAACAAAGGTGTCTGCAAGTTTCGTGAACCGATCTCTCGGCCCGAGCGACTTGACCTGCGATTCTGATGCGTCGTTCTGCTGACCAGACCCTGGATGAATTGCTGGTGTTGTCGTGTTGCGACGGCAGCAAGCAGGCCTTTGCGGCGCTGCATCGCCGCTGGCACAAAAAACTACTGGCGCATGCCGGGCACTTGCTCGGCCGTTCGATGCGCGATCGTGCGGAGGACGTCTGCCAAGAAGCCTGGTTGGCGATCGCACGCGGGATCGAGTCGCTCAGCGAGCCCAGTCATTTTCGCGCCTGGGCCTATTCGATCGTGACGCGGCGCGCCGCAGACTTGCGTCGCACCCTTGGCCGCGCCGAGCGAGCAACCGAAGGCCTGCGTCAGGAAAGCGCGAACCAGACGGACGCGGCGAGCGACTCAGAGAGTGCGGCGGAGTCGTTGCGGCTCGCGCTCGACACGTTGTCGAGTGAGGACCATGCACTGCTGCGGCTGTTCTACCTCGACGAACTCTCGGTTGCCGAGACCGCCGAGGCACTCAATATTCCATTCGGCACGGTAAAGAGCCGGCTGTTTCACGCGCGGCAACGACTGCGCCGCGCCATGCAACGGAGATCAAAATGAAACCCAAGAAGCAATTATCCGACGAACTCGATG
Source organism: uncultured bacterium (assembly GCA_963974725.1). Taxonomy (GTDB): domain Bacteria; phylum Planctomycetota; class UBA1135; order UBA1135; family UBA2386. Next base: position 18,370 of record CAXBFC010000088.1, read on the forward strand.
AGCAACTGCGCAGCGCGCTGCGTGAAGAAGATGCGGAGCTGCTGGCTCGACTTGATACCGATCCCGGCATCTTGGAAACTGCGCTGTCTGGATTCCGTGGCCGCAATGCGTGGTGGGTCTATGTCAGCAGTATCGTGCAGCTTGCCCTGGTGGTGGTTGCGGTTTGGAGTGGCGTGAACTTCTTCGGTGCGCAGTCCGTGGACGACCGGGTGCTATGGGGAGTTTCGCTGACGATTACGGCGACGATGGCAGGTACGTTGAAGATGATCCTGTGGAGCCACGTCGAGCGGGCCATGCTGCGGCGCGAAATCAAACGGGTCGAATTGCAGGTCGCGACTCTGAGTCTGCTGCTCAAAGAGCGGCCGTAGCAGCGCAAGAACTTGAACGACCCCGTTGACAGTCGCGCGAGTGCTGGTATCTCTGAGGTCGTGGAACGTCTCCTTGAGATCCAAGAACAGCACCCGCGAACGCACGGCGAGCACATGCACGTCTGCGTTTTCGCGAATTGCTGGTGGTGGCCAAACGCATCCGCGGGCCGCCATGACCGTTCCACCACGTCAGTGATCTAGACCACAAAGATCATTCAACACTGACCAACGAAACGAGAAGGCGGCCCCCGCGGGAGGCTGCCTTCTGTCGTTTCAGGGGGTGCCGAGCGCGCGGGTTGCCACGAGCAAGATGGCAAACCCAAGCAAACAATCCAAGGCAACCGCATCGGTCGATCGCGGCATTGGAGCCCCACTTCCACGGTCTTTTGGCGATCCGGCCTTTGGCGATCCGGCCTTTGGCGATCCGGCGATCGCCTGCACGGTGCTTGCTGCGGAGCTGCCAATCGCCAATTGCGCGCCTCCGGAGCTGTTGCATGGCCGCACCCGCAAGGCTGGTCGCGTGTTGTTTGCCAGCCGTTCGGGTGTTTCGCAATCCGTGGTCGTGACGCGCGCTCCGCTGCGGCTGACGGTGCGTGGCGATACGGCGTGCATCTCGTTGCTCGAACTCTCGGTCGCGCCGCTGCTTCGTGCTCTGCGGGAACGCATGCCGACGGCCAACTGGTGTGGTCCAGACCTGCACGTGCCGCTATTCGCGCCAGAGACGGATGCCACGGCGTGCGATCGCGATGTGTTGCGCGAGCCGTCGGTTTTCGATCCAGTGCGCGCTCTGCTGGGGCTGGTGGGGGATCGCGAGGCTGCGGCGGTCGCGGTTGGTGTCTACGGCGCGCTTGGCTTCGATCTCGTGGATCGCTTCGAGCCGCTGGGGCCGAGGCGGCCGGACCCGAACGACGAGGCCGACATCGAACTGGTTCTCGGCCTTGATGTCGTTCGGTATGACGAAGATCGCGGCGTGGTGCAGGTGGTCACGCGTGGCCTGCCATGGGAAGCCATGTCGGCAGTGCAAGACCGTCATGCAGCAACGCTCCTGGCACTGCAACAGCCGGATGACCGTGCCGAAGCTTCGGGCACCTGTGGTGTTTGCGTTGCCGAGCAACCCGATCAGGCCTTCCTCGATGGCGTCGTGCAGCTGCGAGAACACATCGCGGCCGGCGATGTGTTCCAGGCGGTGTTGTCGCGGGCGGTTACCTGGGAATGCAGCGCCGATTCGCTCGAGGTGTTCAAGCGGCTCGCCGACCGTGAGCCGTCGCCCTACACGTTCCATCTCGAGCTCGAACGTGGCGCGTTGTTTGGTGCGTCTCCCGAAACGTGCGTGCGCGTTGCCGATGGCCAAGTCGAGATTCGACCGATCGCCGGCACGACCCAGCGTGGCGCCGAGCACGAAACCGACCAACGCTTGGCGCTGGCACTGCTGTTCGATCGCAAGGAACGATCCGAGCACGTGATGTTGCTGGACCTGGCGCGCAACGACATTGCCCGGGTGGCCGTTGCCGGCACCACCGAGGTGGTGCAACAGTTCGCCGTCGAAAAATACAGCCGCCTGCAGCATCTGGTCAGCCGGGTGCGAGGCACCTTGCGGCCCGATTTGGACGCCCTGCACGCCTACCGCGCCGCGGCCAATATGGGCACGTTGAGTGGCGCCCCGAAAGCGCGCGCGACCGAGATCATTCGGCAGCTAGAGCCAGTTGGCCGCGGCTTCTATGGCGGCGCGGTGGTGTGCCTGTTTGCCGATGGGCAGATGGACTCATGCATCGTCATTCGCAGCATACGAGCGATCGACGGTGTCTATCGGGCGCAGGCGGGAGCGGGCATCGTCTGGCATAGCGATCCGCAACGAGAGTTGCAGGAGACGCAGCGCAAGTTGCGTGCGGTGAGCGAAGTGATGGCGTCGTTCGCGGCGCAGCCGGTTGTCGAGGTGCGCGCATGAGTTCTGCCACGGATACCCCCAGCAATGGGCCCCGTCCGCGGGTTCTGATGCTCGATCATCGCGACAGTTTCGTCTTCCTGTTGGCAGATCAGATTGCGCGGTTGGGAGTCGATGTCGATGTCGTGCGCGCCGGAATGTTGCTTACGGAATGGCAAGGCTGTCTCGCGCGCCTGCAGCCGACGCTGGTCGTGTTGTCGCCAGGTCCCGGCCATCCGAACGATGCGTCGCTGGCGCGGGCATGGTTGGCGACGCGGCCGACGACTCCCGTGTTTGGTGTTTGCCTCGGCCACCAGGTCATCGGGCTCGCAGCTGGCGACACGATCGAACGCGCCGAAGAGCCGGTTCATGGTGAGGCGTGCGTCATCGATTGGAGCCAGCAACCGTTCGCGGATCCGCTGCCCGAACGAATGCCGGTCGCGCGCTATCACAGCTTGCTGGTCGTGCGTTCGCACGGAGAAGCGCCGTTGCGCACCTTGGCCACCAGCCATCACCGTGGCCGCGATTTGGTCATGGCTATCGAACACACCGAACTGCCGCAACTGGGCGTGCAGTTCCACCCCGAGTCGGTGTTGACGCCGCACGGCCAACAGTTGTTGCGCGGTGTTCTGGCCTGGGCCGAACAGAAACAGAAGTCCATGGCGATCGAGGAGATGATTCGATGAGTGTTTCGCAACTTTTGCGCACGGTGGTGGCTGGAGAGCCAGT
>CAXBFC010000089.1:0-21325 GCA_963974725.1 uncultured bacterium
TTCATCGCGCGCGCCGGGGAAGCGGTGCGAGTAGACGCGCTTCACTCGTCCGCCAACTGCGATCGGGCGCTTGATGCGCGGCATGTGGCAGCTGATGCACTTGCGGCCAGCGGCCTTGCCGTTCGGCGACTCTTCCCATTGGTAGGGCGTGCCGTGGTTCTTGTGGCAGACGGCGCATGCCTCGACTTCGCCAACGCGCGGGTCGAACGCCGACGTGCAGTCGGGGCCGCCGACGAATTGGGAGTAGTCGGTGTTCTGTTGCCAGTGGCAGGTCATGCACGAGTTGCCATCCTCAAGGCCGAAGTGACGACGCTGCGGGTTGTTGCCGATGCCGGTCTCGAAGATCGGACGCGGCGTGTGGCAACGGATGCAGTCGGCGGTCATGAAGTGACCGGTCGCCATGCGCACTTCGGGGTCGGTGTACGCCCGGCCGTGGGTGTTGAGTTCGTGCTCGGCGTAGATCGCCGGGTGGCAGGTGCCACAGAACGCGCTCGACATCACCTTGTCATAGTGACCCTGGGTTCCCAACGTCGTGACTGCGGAGGTGACCCCCGATGCCGAGAGAGTGTTACTCCCAGGTAGCGATTGGTTCGCGCGGGTCTGCAGGCAGGAGCTGAGGGTGGTGATCGCGATCGTCAGCACGATTGCGAGCGGGGCCAGGAGGCGAGCGTTCATTGCGCGGCTTTGGGTGGACATCGAACGGGAGGGGGACCGGATGCGGGAGGTTACTGCACCGCACTACTGCTAGCAAAGTGCGGGCCGTTGTCGGAGAAGGCCAGTGCTATTCAGCTTGTGCGAGGACTCTGGTCGTCCAGGAGCGGCTTCGATTGCTGCGGTAGGACGCCTGTGACCTACTTCACTTCGTCGAGATCGAGGTGGGCGGATGCGACGCTTTGCGGGTCCAGTCGTTCGCACAATGATTTGTAGATGGCGGTGACCGTGCGTGGAACCTTGCCGTGAAACACCTGCTGACCGTTGCGCGTGACGGTGATCTCCTGATCAAGATCCAGCAGCTCATCGCTGAGGCGCAAGCGCACGTCTTGCACGTCGGTCGTCAGCGCGATCGTCTGGCCTGCAACTTCCGCGCGGACCGTCTGCCCGTTTTTGGCGTCCTTGCTCGGCACAGACAGCCAATAGAAGCGATCGTGCGTGCGTCCGGTCTGGTGCCAGACGACCTTCTTCGGCCATGCGACGCGCGTGTGCCTGGCCATCCACGGAACCGCCGCCGCGTCTTCCAGGTTCATCCAGTGACCCTTGCCGGCGACGATGTGCGTTTCGTGTTCGTAGCCGCCTTCGTCCTCGGCGGCCAATGCGTCGAGCTTCTTGCCCCACGTTGCCGCCATCTTGTTGCGCTTGTAGGCGCCATCCTTGGCGCCCATCCAAATCATGAACGGCAGGTTGCGGACGCCGAGCATCGAAACGCCGTTGGGGTGGCCGGCCATCATCGATGCCGCGGCGAAGCGATCCGCCATGCGTGGCGCGAGTTGGTAGACGCCGTCGCCACCAGCTGAGTATCCCATCAAGTAGACGCGATCGGGATTGACGCCGCGTTCGATGATGTAGTTGGCAATCAAGTGATCGAACAGGTCATCGATATGGCCCTGGTGCCAAAGGTTCCAGGTGTTGGTTGGCGCACGCGGCGCGACGTAGATGCCTTCTTTTGGCTTGTAGAGCTGGATCTGGTTGCGCCATTGGCCGTCGTTGGCCTTGGCCGTCGTGCCGCCGCCGCCGTGCATCGAGATCCACAGGCTGTGCCCGTCCTTGGGGGCCTTGCCGAACGTGCGTTCCAGCACCTTCATCTGTTTGCCGGCAGCGGTCACCGTCAGCAGTTGCACGTCGCCTTTCTGGGTTGCCTGCTTGCGGGCGAACTCATCCTTGCGGGCTGCGAGTGCCTCCTTCTGCAGGGTCGCGAAGACCGCGTCGCGGATCGCGGCGACCGATGCCTTCGGAACCGTGAGGTTTGGCACGCGGTTGGCTCGCTGTTCTGGCGATTGCCGAAGCCACTTGGCAACGGCCTCGACCAGTACTGCGTCCGGCTTTGCGGCTGGCCTTGCGTCAGGGCCTGTCGGCTGTTGCGGAAGGGCGCTAGCAGTCAGGCCGGCTAGCGTGAGCCAGGCCGCAGCGACACATCGAGTGATATTCACGCGGACAGGTTACGCAGCAAGCGCCGCGTTCGCACGCCTACTGCTTGCGGGCGCGCTGTACTTCCGGGTGTTCTAGCAAGAACGCCCGGCGCTTCGCCGCGAAGCCCTTGATGGTCGTCGCGGGTAGCGCCATGCCGTCATCGGTGGCGCGCACACCATGGATCCCGGCGGCGAACGCTTCGGTCGTGTCCAGCTTGCGGGTTTCGCGGGCGACGTCTTTGGCGATCAGCGCCTGATGCTTGGCGACGATCGGGCCGAGGTGTTGCCAATTGAGCCACTTCTCCGCAATCTCGCCGACATAGGTGAGGTAGCGATCGCGCAGTTCGGGAACGGCGAGCAACCGGTGGCGCAACGCTTTGTTGGGGTCGTCGAGTTCGGTCAGCGGATCCGGTTGCTTGCCGTCGCGACGTGGCCGGACGCGAAACCCCTCGTTGGCATCGTGCGGCGTCGCGAGGAAGCGGCCCTTGGCATTGCGGTAGACGTAGAAGTCCGCGCCATCGCGCCAATAGCCGTCGTAGTTGAGCAGCGCCATGTCGATGGCGAGGAAGCGCAGCACGGCATCCACTTCCCAGTGCGCTGCGAGTGCCGCCTCAAGTTGCTCGAGCGGAGTCTTGCATAGCACCTTGGTTGCGTCGCGAAGGGCGCTCCATGCCTGCTTGTTGTCGCGCCCCTTGATCTCATACCAGCGCTTGTAGAGATCGAGGTCTTCGCCGAGGTACCCGAACCCGCCACCGGTCGAGTTGTTCGGCGACTTCCAACGCGTGCCGGGTCCCTGCAAGCCATGCTTCTCGAACTCGCGGCTGAAGGTCTCCTGGTTGATATAGATACCCCACAGTTCGCCATTGATGACGACGCGCATGAAGTTGGCGCGCACGGCTGGGATGTAGTCGCGCGCAACTTCGAGGTAGAGCACCGTGCGCAGGTAGGTCGGGTCTTCGTTCGAGTTCAGCAAGTTGATGGAACGGTGCCCGAGCAAGTCTTGGTCGTGCACGAAGTTCAGCTTGAGCGACAGCGAACGCTTGAGGCCTGCGGGCACGCCGGTGAACGAATTGTTGCCGCGGAAGCTGACGCCGACGTCTTGGTAGGTCTTGCCATCGACCATCAAGGTGGCCGCGACCAGGACATCGGTGTGCCAGAACGCGGCGAGGTCCTCTTCCCAATCGTCGTGTTCGAACTCCAGGAACATCGTGCGCAGGCAGTCGGCTGCGAACAGGTCGGTCGTTGCCGGCCACGTCTTGACGTCCGAAGGTGTCACGCGCGGGCCGGGCGATCCGGTCACCTTCGGTCCGCGCCCTTTGCGTGCGGGCCGCCGCAGCTCGGGGTGCGCTTGGATGTAGGCGCGGGCGGGGATGCGTTCGCTGTGATCGAGTCTGCCGTTTTGATCCTTGTCGAACTGCTGCCGCAGTGCGACGTCGGGCTCTGCTCCCTGAGGTATGGGGCCCTGAGGAGTAGCCAGGGCCGCAACGCTGCCCATCACTAGCACTGCAACGGTTGCGAACTGTAGGTGCCCGAGGGTCGCAATCATCATGTCCGGATCTTCGCGCTTCGAGCACCTTCGGGGAAGGGTGCGTTACTCGGGAAGCGGGGTGTTGGGCTTGGCGGCGTCCTTTGGGCGTGGATTGTCCGCGCCATAGACGAGTAGCTGCTGGTAGCTCTCCGGGGTGAAGAACGATTCGTCGACCTTGCCGTCTGCGTTCTGCGCGCGCGTCAGATCGAGTTGCAGATGTTTGGCCAGGAACGGGTACGCCGCCAGCCGCTTCGATATCCCGTAGTCGTGCTTCTCCTTGGCGAAGTGCGCGTTGGCGACCAGGGAGTCCGCGCCGTGCAGTTCGTAGATGAACTTGACGAACGGAAACTCGGTCTTCTCCGTATGGCTCGTCCAGTCGTCGCCGTTCGAGACCATCAGCAGCGGGCGCGGCGCGGCAAGTGCGGCGATCTCGGCGTTGTTGGTCTTGTGACTCGTGCTCCAGTGGATCGGCATGCCGCTTTCGCAAACGCAGCCGCCAAAGAAGTGCGCCGAGATCTGGCACACCGGCACCGACACGGCAACCCGTTCGTCGATTGCCGTCAGCAAGAACGTCTGCGTGCCACCGCCCGAGCAACCCGTCATGCCGAGACGCTTATGGTCAACGTTCGGTAGAGATTCGATAAAGTCCAGGGCGCGTATGCTGTTCCAAGTCTGCAAGCGCAACACCTGCGGCGTGTCACGATGCGACCACCCCGCTTCCTTCCAGTCGCCATAGCCGACCATGTCATACGACAGCACCGCCGCACCCATCCGCGCGAGCACCGCACAGCGTGCTTGGCGACCGGCTGCGAAGCGGCCGTTGTGGCCGTGCGGACTCAAGATGCCGGCCAGCGAACCTTCGTGCTCGATCGGCCGGTAGAGCGTGCCAGTAACGTAGAAACCCGGCGCGCTTTGCAAGGCGACGCTTTCGACGTAGTAACCGTCGTAGCTGCGCTTGTTCGTCAACACCGGTTGCAGTGGGGTTCGTTTGGGCAGAGTGCTCAAACCAGCGCCGGCGAGGATCGCCTTGCGGAGTCGCTGCTTGCGCTGGTTCCAATCGTCGAGGCTGTGCAGCGCTGCCATGGTGGCCGCAAGCTCGGCTTTGGCAGCCGCTGGCGACTGCGCATGCCCAACGCGTAGTTTTGGTTGTTGTGCGGGAGCCGCGCACGCCAGTGCCAAGCACACCAGTCCGGACATCGTGGTTGTGTTCATGGGGTTGCCTCCATCGCATGCTACCGACCTGCCACTACGTAGGCATGACGATCCGCTATGCTAGGCCAATGATGGAGACTCGGGTGCTTGTGTTCGGCCTGCTGTTGCCCGTCGTTGCGCTTGGTCAGCAGGAAACCCCGTTCCATACGACGTTGGCCGGCAAAGTCATCGGCGCCGGCCGCGAGCTGCCGCAGATCACGCTCTACCACAACGACCTGCGCGGGGGCTCAGTCGAACCCGTGGCGGGTGCCGTGGGCAAGCGCGGTGGCGCATTCGAGATGCCGGATGTGAAGTGGTTCGAGGGCGCGGATTGGCATTGGAACCGGGTCATCCTGCTGGCTCGCATCGACGGCCACGTTGGCATGCTCGCGGTGGGCAGGGACGTAGATGCCAAGGCGCTGACCATCGAACTCAGACCGACGCGCAAGCTGCGCGGCGTGGTTCGCGACGAAGTCACGGGGCGACCCATCCCCAACGCCTGGGTGTGGCCGATGATTTTCGGCAGGTCGGGTGCCGGTGAGAAGATCGTCTGGCCCACTGCACCGATGATGCCGTGGGGTGCGCGAACGGATGCGAGTGGCAAGTACGTGCTCACTGGCTTGCCCGTCTACTCGGGGTATCTACTCGACGTGAGTGGGTCGAACCATGCGCGTCGCCTCGTGCGGGTCGCCGCCGCCGACAACGTCGTCGCCACCAAGCTCTCGCGCGCCGCAGGTGTCACCGGCAGTGTCTCGCTCGCAAACGGTGAGCCCGCCGCTCACTACCCGGTGTGGATCAATGGTGGCGAAGCCTTTGCTCGCACCAAGACCGACGCCGAAGGACGATTCGTCTTCGGATCTCTGGCCGCTGAGGCGTTTCGTGTTCAGGCCATGGCGCCGCATGGGTGGGGCATGACGATTCAGCAGACCGGAGTGGAGGTCCGGGCTGGTGAGGTGACCACTGGCGTTCACCTGCAGTTCATGAAGTGCGGCTTTGTTGTCGGCCGTCTCGTCGACAAGGCAACCGGTAAGCCCATGGTGAACAGCGTGGCGTTCGTGTCGACGATGGGGGTGGCGCGCGACAACCGATTCGGCACGAGTTCGGTGCGCGTCGATCCGGATGGCGGCTTCCGCCTTTGTGCGCCACCCGGCCCCAACGACCTCACTGTCAATTGGATCGGCGCTGGCAGCGACCGTCAGCGGGTTCATGTCGTTGCAGGCGAAGAGGTCGAACTCGCATGGCGTGTCAGCAAGCCCAAGCTTCGCGACTGACTCGATGCAGTTGCTTGCTTGTGGCTCTTCCGTGGATCGGAGAAAGTGGCGGCTGAGAGTCATTCGTCGAGCGATGACTTTTCGCGGTGAGCCAGACATTGCTCGCGAGTGCGGAGTGCCAGGCCCCATCCACCATCGAGTCATCCATGAGAACGATCCTCTGTGCCGGAGTGTTTGTATTGGTATTGCTGGCGTCGGCTTCGCAAGCCGCGGCGCAATGCAATCCGACTTGGGTTCCGGGACAGGGCGTACCTGGAGTCTTCAGCCGAGGGCTATTCCAGGATCCTGTCCGCTGCCTGGCGACGTGGGATCCAGACGGTCCGGGGCCCTTGAGCAACCGTATCGTCGTTGGCGGACGATTCAGCCTTGCCGGTGATGTCCACGCGTTCAACGTCGCCGAGTGGGATCCGGTCAGTGAATCGTGGTCTGCGTTGGGGTTGAGCGTCAACGAAACCGTCGCAGCATGCCTCGCATTGCCGAGTGGGGACCTGATCGTCGCCGGAGACTTCACCGTCGCGGGCGGTGTCGTGGTCAATAGAATCGCGCGCTGGGATGGCAGCACATGGTTCGCCTTGGGGACGGGGTGCGACGCCGAGGTCTTGGCACTGGCCGTGATGTCGAACGGAGACATCGTCGCAGGTGGTCGATTCGAGTTTGCCGGTGGTGTTGCTGTGAATGGTGTGGCGCGCTGGGACGGCAGTTCCTGGTCGTCGTTGGGCGCCGGGGTTGTTGGTATTGGATCCAATCAACAGTTCGCCGTATTGGACTTGGTCGCGTTGCCGAACGGGGATCTGGTCGCAGGCGGCAGGTTTCCGCTGATTGGCAGCGCGGTGGCGAGCAACGTCGCGCGTTGGGATGGAACCTCCTGGTCCGCGATGGCAGCCGGTATTGGATCCGCAGGGAACGATCTGGTGAAGGCCCTCTCACTACTGCCGAATGGCGACGTAGTCGCGGCAGGTTGCGACGGAGGCACGTATCCAGTCGTGAGTTGGGATGGCACTGCTTGGGTGGCGCTCGGTCTTGGCATGGATGGCTGCGTTGAGGACTTGATCACGATGCCCGGTGGCGACCTTCTCGCGGTCGGCGTCTTCCATATGGCAGGAGGCGTTGCCGTCGAGCGGCTCGCTCGTTGGGACGGTTCGGCGTGGTCGTCGATTCTGGGTGGCTTTGCCGGACTCAATTTGCCAAGTTCGTTGGCGACTCTGCCGAACGGGGATTTCTTCGTTGGCGGCCACTTCAACGAAGTAGGTGGAGTTGCTGCTGCGTCCGTCGTGCGCCGTCGTGGTGCCGCGTGGCAACCCATGGGCAGCGGCACGAGTGCATCGGTCCGAGTGCTCTCTACGCAACCCAACGGTGACGTCCTGGCTGGGGGGCTGTTCGACATGATCGGTGGCACGCCTGCCTCCGCCATTGCGCGTTGGGACGGTACTTCGTGGTTCCCTGTCGGGCCGAGGCTGTTCGAGCTGGTCTCTGCCATCGCAACCCTGCCTGGCGGTGATGTCGTAGCCGCAGGTCTCTTGAACACCGGAGGTCCTGGCCTCGCCCGCTGGAACGGCACTGCTTGGTGTTCGATTGTGTCGGAGATCGATTCGGATGTCCGTGCGATGACGGTGATGTCAAACGGTGACCTCGTTGCTGGCGGGGCCTTTCAGCGAATCGGTGGCATCGTCGCGAATGGCATTGCGCGATGGAACGGCGTCTCTTGGTCGCCGCTCGGCAACGCGAACTTGATGTTGGGCGCTGCGAGCAATCGGGGAGTCAGGGCAATGGTGGAATTGCCAAACGGCGATCTGATTGTCGGAGGCGGTTTCGATGTCGCGAGTGGTGCAGTTGCCGACGGCATCGCTCGCTGGGATGGTTCATCCTGGTCGTCGCTGGGAACGGGCACCAATTGGGCTGTGCTGTCGTTGGCCGTGTTGGCCAACGGCGACGTGGTCGCAGGAGGTGGCTTTTCTGCCGCCGGGGGAGTTGCTGCGAACAACGTCGCGCGATGGGATGGCATGTCGTGGTCGGCCATGGGCGCCGGTACGAATGGCTTCGTGCACGCGCTCGCCGCCTTGCCGAATAACGATGTCGTCGCTGGTGGTGGGATCGTGGGCGGCGGCCTGCAACGTTGGAACGGCTCGTCCTGGTCATGGCACGGTGCCGGCACCAACGGCTCCCCGTTGTCTCTAGCGTTGTCGCCAACGCTCGGTCTATTCGTTGCTGGGGACTTCTCAGCCGCAGGTGGCAACGTCTCTGCGTTCATCGCGCAGCTGGCACCGACCTGCGTCGCAACCGCGATTGCGTCAGGTGGCTGTTCGGGTAGTGGCGGCGCGAGCAGTTTGCATGCCGTCACTTTGCCGTGGGCTGGGTCGACGCTGCAAACGCGAGCCACCGGCTTTCCACAACACGCGATTGTCGTGCCCGTGTTCGGCAACAGTTCGACGCTCCTGGCATTGGGTGCCGTCTTTCAGGAGGCCGTCGGCGGCTGTGACCTGCTGGTCTATCCGGATTACGTGCGCTTGATGTTGGGTGCCGGCGGCGCGGCAGAGTTCGACCTGTCGCTGCCGAACACCACGGCGATTGCGGGATCCGTGTTGCATCATCAAGTCGTCGTGGCCGAACTGGATTCGCAGGGTGCGATTGTTGAGATCACGGCGACGAATGCCCTGCAGCTGACGGTTGGCGCGTTCTAGCGGAGATTGGCGCGCGGCCGCCGTTGCTACTTGCGTGCAATTCCAAGGGCAACATCGGCGCAACTACGCTCCTCGAATCGCATCCGGATCCGCTACAACAGCTGGTATGTGCATCTCTCGCATCAAGCCGTCTTCAGATGTCGTGACATCGTTGACTGCATTTGGGCTGGCTACGTTTTGGTTGGTCACATTTGGGTTGGCCCCTCTGGCGCAGGTCGTCGCGCAGGATCCCATCCCCACCGGCTTCTCCAAGCAAGACCAACTGCGCGGTTCGGTGACGCCCGAGCGCGAGTGGTGGGATGTGCAGCACTACGCGTTGTCACTCGAAGTCTTTCCTGACTCCAAGAGCATCAAGGGATCGAACGTCATCACCTTCAAGGCGTTGGCCGCTGGTGACCGCATGCAGATCGACTTGCAGCCACCGCTGAAGGTCACGCGCGTCGTGCACGGAGATGCAGACCTCAAGTTCGAGCGCGAGGGCAACGTCTATTGGGTGCAGCTCGATGAGAAAATTGCGAAGGACACCGAGACCAAGGTGCAGGTGTTCTACGAAGGCCGGCCGCGCCAAAGCACCCGGCCACCGTGGAGCGGTGGCTTCTCGTGGCGCAAGGATGACAAGGGCAACCCGTTTATTGCGACGACTTGCCAAGGCATCGGGGCGAGCATCTGGTGGCCGAACAAGGATCACGGCTATGACGAGCCGGATCGCGGCATGGACATTCAGGTCACGGTTCCCGAAGCACTGACTGCGGTGGCGAACGGCCGCTTGAAGTCGATGACGCACGCTGAGGACAAGCAGACCCGCACTTGGAATTGGCAAGTCACCAATCCGATCAACAACTACGGCGTCAACGTCAACATCGGCAAGTACGTGTCGATGCCGTCGACGTTCGACGGTGAGGGCGGCAAGCTCGACATCGAGTATTGGGTGTTGGAGCACCAGCAGGAAATCGCGCGCAAGCAGTTCCGCGAAGTGCCTCGCACGTTGCAGGCGTTTGAGCACTGGTTCGGCAAATACCCGTTCTACGAAGACAGCTACAAGCTCTGCGTGGTGCCCTATCTGGGCATGGAGCACCAGAGCTCGGTGACCTACGGCAACGGTTTCCAGAACGGCTACCGGGGGCGTGACCTGAGCAATACTGGGGTCGGCATGAAGTTCGACTTCATCGTCGTGCACGAATCCGCGCACGAGTGGTGGGGCAACAATATCTCGATGAAGGATGCCGCCGACATGTGGATCCATGAGAGCTTCGCCAACTACGCCGAGAACCTGTTCGTCGAATACCACTTCACCGAGAAGGAGGCACAGGACTACGTCATTGGCTGCCGCGCGCTGATCTCCAACGATATTCCGATCATCGGAACCTACGGCGTCAACAAGTCCGGTTCGGGCGACATGTACTACAAGGGTGGCAATATGCTGCACACGATGCGGCACATGCTCAACGACGATGAGAAGTGGCGCGCCGTGCTGCGCGGGCTCAACAGTGAGTTCTGGCACAAGACCATCGGCACCGCCGAGTTTGAGGCATACATGAGCCGCGAGTGCGGTTTCGACTTTGCATGTGTGTTCGAGCAGTACTTGCGCACGACCAAGATCCCGCAGCTCGCCTATGAAGCAGGCGATGGCTCGGTGAAGGTTTGGTGGGAGAACGTTGTCCCGGGCTTCAAGGTGCCGGTTGTCGTTCGTATCAATGGCCTGGAGCACCGCGTGCAGGTTGCCGAGAAGCCCATCGAGATTCCCGTGAAGGGCAAGCTCGAGTCCTTCGAGTTGGACCGCAACTTCTACATGACGGTCACGGCGAAGTAGTTGGCCTGACGATCACCATGTTGAGATCACTCGCCACCACGGTTGCCTTGTCTGTGTGCTTCGGTTGCCAGGCTCCGGCGGCGTCGCCGGAGCCAACGCGCCATCTCGCAGTTGCCGAAGCGGCTGGTCGGTGGTTGCTGGCCGAGGCGCAACGCGACGGCGAGGCGTGGACCTGGCCTGCGTGTCCGGACCAGGGAGGCGCGGCCGCGCACAACCTCTACAGCGGTGGCGCGGGCGTCGCATTGCTGTTTGCAGAGTTGCATGCTGCGACCGGAGACGCTGCGTGGCGTGATGCAGCACTTGCTGCGGCGCATGGCCTGGCGGCGAACATCGACGAAGTCGCGGCCAAGAGCGGAGCAGGCTTGTTCACAGGCATCGGCGGTATGTTGCTGGCGATGCAGGTCGTGTGGGAACGCACGCAAGACCCGGGACTTGATGCAGCGATCGAGCGCGGTTTGCAATGGTGCGGCGAGCACGCTGGGATCGATGGGTCGGGCCGTGCCGTGACGTTTGGACCGGTGACTGATGTGATCAGCGGGGATGCCGGCATTGGCGAGCTGATGTTGTGGTTCGCCAAGCGGCGGCCAACATCTTGTGCTCGCGAGATCGCCGCTGGTTTGGCGCGCCACTTGGTCGAGACGGCAACGCCAGCGGAGCCTGGCTACCGATGGAGGATGTCGCCGCCGTATGCGCGGGCGATGCCGAACTACTCGCATGGCACCGGCGGCGTCGCCGCGTTCTTGGCGCATGCCGCGGACCTGCATCCCGACGCGCTGGAGAAGGCGCGCGGTGGCGGTGAGTGGTTGCTGCACCTCGCCGATGCGCGCGGCATGGTCTTTCATCACCAACCCGGTGGCGAAGACTTGTTCTACTGGGGATGGTGCCACGGCCCGGCGGGCACGTCGGTCTTGTTCTCACGGTTGGCGAGTGCGACCAGCGACGCGAAGTGGACCGCCGGCGCGGCGCGGCCCGCGCCTTCTGTGTTGGGAAGCGGTTTGCCGGCAGCCCGCTTGCCTGGACTTTGGAACACCGTTGGCCAGTGCTGCGGCACGGCAGGTATCGGGGCCTATCTGTTGCGTATCGCGAACGACGGTTCCCTAAGCCATTCCCTGAGTGATTCCTATGTCGAGAGCGTGCGGTTCTGCGAGGTGCTCGCCGACGATATCCGCGCGCGCGCGACGGTCGATGGCGATGGCCTGAAGTGGCTTCAGGCCGAGCACCGCGTGCGCCCCGATCTGTTGCAGGCGCAGGTCGGTTGGGCGCAGGGTGCGTCGGGCATCGGGTTGTGGTTCTTGCAACTCGATGGTTTCTTGCGCGGTCGCGTTGCCAGCTTCGAACTGCCCTGGACGAGCGTCAAGTAGCTCGCGTACTGCGCGGTTCCTACAGGTGCGTCGTGATGTGCACGGCGTCGCCGAGGTTCAGTCCGCCGGCATCGAGACTTGCTGCTTGGAACGTCATGCCGATGCCGGGTGGCACACCGACGAGTCCGAGTGGAATCGCATTGCTGCCGGGACCGAGCACGAGCGAGATGGTCGTTGCTGGCTTGAGCAGCAAGGTTCCGCCGATGCCGGGGATGGTGATGCCAGCGCCGAGCACCGGTGCAATATCGACGCCGATGACGCCCAGTGCGGTTGGGTTTTCGACCGCAACTTGCGTGGTCGCATTGCCGGCTCGGAAGCCGTTCTCAAGGGACACCCACGGGACCTGTTCGGGGCCGCCGGCACTGCCGCCGAGGTTGACTTCCTTACCGATGAAGGTCAGGCCGCGGTGATGGCGGATACCGGCGGGTGCAGGTGGGAACGGCATGACGGTGCCGGTCACGACGTTGATGACCGTGCCGTTCCAATAGGACGCGACCGGAGGGCCGCCGCTGATCTTGCAGAAGGAGATGCCCGTTGGCCGAACCGGAACCGCGACTGCTGGAGTTTGCAGCCACCAAGCTCCGCCGGTGACGAAACGCGAGTGCATCGTCGACGACGAGTCGATCGTCCAGAGGCGCCCGCTAAACGGATTGTAGCCGAGTCCGGTAAGCAGGTCGTTGCCGGAGACGGGTGCCGGGAACGGGCCGGCGACGATCGTCGCCGAGGGCGCGTGGTACTGCGCGATCACGTAGCCGTCGGTGACGAACAGCGTGTCACCCGTCGTGTCGGTGGGGTCGACCACCATGCCGGTGACCTGGTTGAAGCCAACGGGTAGCGGTAGCACGATCGGCGCGGCGCCCGTGCCGATGTCTGCGAACGCGATGCGTTGGATGCCGTGCGTCGGCTTGCCAGTGGTGTAGTAGAGGCGCTGGTTGTCGTTGTCGGCCGTGGTGGCTCCCAGCCACCAGTCAGTTGCTGGGGCGGGACTGACGAGGTCGTCGACGGCCGTTGCTCCAAAAGCCGCACCGCAAGCGGCGGCGGCGTATTCTTGGTTGGGCGTCGCCGCCGGGTCGAACGTCGCAAGTTGTTGCGCGGTCGTCGCTGCGGCGATGGTCAGGGTAGTGAGAAGGACGCGTGGAGCGAAGCGGGTCATAGGATTGCCTTGGGTTCTTGGTTTGCATGTCGTTGGCGACATTCAGGAAGAACCGATACCGGCAATGCGCACGCGGGTTTTCTGGCTGGCAGCATCGGGTTGGCAGGCCGCGCTGCTTCGTCAGGCGTCTACTTCGTATTCGCCAAGATCAGCAACCCCATGGCGGTGCCGTAGCTGCGCCCCAGTTCTTCACTGTCGAGGAACGTGCCATCGATCTCGGGATACTGCCACAGGCGTTCGCGCAGCTTGGCACGCTCGGCCTTGCGGCGTTCTTCGGGCAGCAAGTGCATGGCCTCACTCGTGTGGTAGAGCGAGTGCAAGAACATGAACCCGGCGACCTGGCCGTCGGAGTGGAAGTCCGTGTGTCGAACGCCCTCGATCGTCTGGTAGTGCTGCCAGAAGTTGTCGAACGCAAACAGCAAGCGTTCTTGGTCGCTGGCCCCCAGCGTGAACAGCGCGGCTTCGCACATCGGCATGCGGGTGCTGGCATTCTTCAAGCCAGCCGGTGATGGCTTGCCGCGCGCCGCGCCGCCGTAGGAGAACGCGCCGTCCGTGCTGCGCGCCGACGCGAGTGCATTGGCCGCTTGCGAAAGCATGTCTGAAGGAATCTCGATGCCGGCGTCCTTGGCGGCGAGCAGGCCTTGCACCATCGCGGCGGTGCAGAATGCGTTGCTGTATTCGTGCGCCCAGAAGCCGCCGTTCTTTTGGCGTTCGCGAGCTGCGGCAACGATCTGCTTCATGGCCCCGGCCAGGCGCACGCGCTGTGCGTCTTCCTGCGCACTGCTCCAGCGGTGGCTCAGATACATCAAACGGTACGAATCCGAATACACGTCTTCGTTGCGGCCGCGGTTCATCTGGTTGGGGTCCAGCATGTAGGCTTCGCCGCGCACCAGCGCCGCATCGATCAACTCTGGCTCAGCAAACTGATCGCGGTGGCGATGCAGTGCCTGGCAACAGATGGCCGTGATCGCGACCCAGACGTTTGGCGTGATGCGTGCGTCGGGGCAGTAGGCATAGCGGCTGTCGGTCCAGCCGCCGTGGCTGCGTTGTTGTGCCAGTAGCGCACGCACGCCGTTGTCGATGATCTGGGCTTCGGTGAATGGCTCGGCTTGCCAGTGCGTGTTAGTCGCCAACTTCGTGAAGGCGCCATCCGGCAACCACGCGAGGCGTTCGTAGCCGAACATGGGCGCACCGAGTGACAGGCCGTCGTCGATGCCGACCCGCATGTTGACGTCCGCGCGGTGGGCGTAAAGGTCGTCGGGGTCGTCTTGCGCAAGTTGTTGGAAGCGGCGCAAGGCGCCGGATTCGTCACCGGCCCGCAGTCGCAGCAATGCCAGGCGATAGCGCGCTTCAGCTCGGCGGCTGGGTCCGTCGCCCCACGCTTCTACGCGTGCGTCGGCCGCCTTCATCAGCGGTTCGACTGCGTCTTCAAACCGTGCCATCTTGATCAGCACCGCGCCGCGTTCGGCCGCAATCTCCAGATCCAGTTGCTGCAGGGCCAAGGGCATGCGGGGGCGGCGACCGCGCCGGCGCTGAGGTTGGTTCTCGTTGGACTGCTTGCCGTTGCTGGCTTCGGCCTGCAAGCGTTCGGATGCCGTGTCGAGGGCTGCGATCGCTTCCTTGCCGCGTCGCAGGCGACGCAACATGGTGGCCTGATCATAGGCCGCGCGCGCCGACTTCGAATCTTGCGACTCGAGTAGCGCCAACGCGCGTTGCCAGTCGCCACGGTTTCTGGCGGCATCGAGATCATCGGCGACGAGCGGGCCGTGTGCCTTGTCGAGCACGTCTCGCAGCACCTGCGCCATCCACGGCGCATCAAACGTGCGGATCGTGCGCAACTCGTGCAGCAGTTTGCCGTCGGGCGTCAAGAACAGTATCGCTGGTTCGAGGAACGTCAGCGGACGCACGCCGAAGCGTTCGCACATGGCGTCATCGAATACGGTTCGAACCGGCACGAACGATTGGGTGACGATGCGCTCGATGTCGGGGTCGCTCCAGATCAACTGACGCATGTAGACGTCGAGCACGGGCGCGCGAATCATCTGTCGGCCGCGCTTGCTCCGCTCGCTGATCTTGTAAACGTAGATAAGCACCGGCTTCTGCTCTTGCTTGGCGCGGACGATCGCGTCGTCAAGCAACTTGTCACGATCGAAGGCGCGTTCGCCCTTCGTCATCGATGTCTTGAAGCGCTTCTGATCGAGGAACTCCGATCCGTCCGTGAGCCACTCGATCGATTCGAGCTGCAGTCCGCGGGCCGGGTGCGGAGCTTGTTGCGCAGCTTGTTGCGCGCGTGCTGTGCCGAGCGCGAGCGCGAGTGCGGTCGCGAGCAGAATGAGAACGGACGAGAACCAGCGGGGAGAAGTGGACTGCATGAGGACCTGCGCCAAGCACGCGGTTTGCGCGCCGGCAGGCGAGCGTAGCAGTCTGGCTGGCCGCGCTTGCCTAAGCGACAGCAGGCGCGTGCATCATCTCAGTAACGTCGGGCGCATCGCGGGCGCAGCATGCATCGGATCAGCGTTCCCAGATGTCCGTCAGTACGGCGTGCAGCTTTGGATCCGCCCGCTTCAACTCGGCGCGCACGAATGGGTAGAAGTCGTTGCGGTAGAAGAACGCCTCGGTGCCCTCCGCGAAGTATTCCTTGTGGTCGGACAACGCATAGTGACGAACGGTCTCGCCGCGATGCGTCATCGTGCTCTTGTAGACGTCGCTGTCGCGCGCTGCCTTGAAGGTGTTGAAGATGCGCTCGTCGTCAAAGCCGAGGATCTGATCGTGGTAGGCGTGTGCGAGCTCGTGCAGCACGACGGCGGGGTGCTTCAGCAGTTGCTCACGCGACAGCAGGTGGCGGGCAATCGGGATGTGCACCTTCTTCGCGAGCCGCACATCGCAGTTGTTTTGACGCAGCCACCGTTCGCTCGGGTGGTACTGCATGTTCTTGAGCGTCTTGTGGCGATGCTCGATCCATAGCTCGAGCGTGCGCAGGTCCTTGAGCTGTTGGCCGGTCACCAATATTGAAATGCGTTCGAGGTGGTTGGCCAGCATGCTCAGGGCACGTTTGCCTTGCCCGCTGTGCTCGCCTTTGAGCAGGGATGGGTCGACGTGCACCGTCCAGCCGTGCACGTTCTGTACGACCATCTCCTGAACGACGGTTTCGGCCCGCACCGGATTGCTTGCGTCTAGAGCCGCGGCGTTCTTGTCGCGTTGTTCGATGGCGACAGCTAGGGTGATCGCAACGAAGACGCCGAGATGGATGAACGTGCCGAGCCTGAGCATGGTATGTGCGGCGATGCTATCACCTCGCGATGGACTCATGAGCTATATGCTGCGACCACTTCTTGTTGCCGGCGCGATCGCGGCAAGTTCTTGCGCGGTGCCGATACCTGCGACATCTGCTGGCTCGGCAGCGACGCGCCCCAACATCGTGTTCGTCATGATCGACGATTTGGGCTGGATGGACATCCATCCGCAGGGCAACGAAAACGTCGTGACGCCAAACCTCGATCGGCTCGCGCAGCAGAGCACCCGTTTCAGCAACTACTATGCGGCGGCGCCTGTGTGTTCGCCGACGCGCGCCGCCTGCATCACCGGCTTGGCGCCGGCGCGACTGCAGGTGACCAACCACATTCCCGATCGTTGGAACTTCTATGACGCGCCGCGGGCCCAGGGCGCCAAGACCGAACAGCGCACTGGCCGCGAGTGGGGGCCGGCGAAGTCGTTGCATGTGCTGGAGAAGAAGTACACGACGATTGCGCAGCGCCTGCGGGCCGCGGGCTACCACACCGGGTTCGTCGGCAAGTGGCATCTCGCCGGTGCCGATTGGAAGACGACCGACACGTCGTTGTTTCCGGAGAGCTTTGGCTTCGATGTCAATGTCGCGGGCAACGCGATGGGTGGACCGGGCACGTTCCATGCGCCGATCGACCTGCCCAACTACAAGGCGGGCAAGGCCGGCGACTACCTGCCGAACCTGCTGGCGCAGGAAGCTGTCGACTACATCGATCGGGTCAAAGACGATGACGATCCGTTCTTCCTGTGCCTGTGGCCTTACACGGTGCATTGGCCGATTGAAGCGACGCCGCAGCTCTACAAGAACTACACCGACGAACGCAACGCCGATGGCTCCGTCAAAGAGCCGGACATGCCGACGCGCTACCGGGCGATGATCGAAGGCATGGACTTGGCCGTCGGCAAGGTCTTGCAGGCACTCGATGCGCGCGGCTTGTCCGAAAACACGTTGCTCGTGTTCACGTCCGACAATGGCCAGATGCCGGGTGCGTCGGTTGCCGATCCGCTGCGCGCGGGCAAGGGCTACCTCTACGAAGGTGGTATCCGGGTGCCGATGATGATGCGCTGGCCGGGCCGCGTCCGCGCTGGGGCCGTCGAGGCCACGCCGACGATCTCGATGGACTTCGCTCCGACCTTCTTGGCGGCAGCTGGCATTGCTTACGAATCGGCATCGTTCGACGGCGAGAACTTGTTGTCGGTCGCGGCCGGCACCGGATCGCTGCAGCGCGACGCAGTGTTCGTGCACTACCCGCACTACTGCTATCACGGCAAGAACGACATGGGCACGGTCGTGCGCATGGGCGACCTCAAGTACATCCATCACTGGGACAACGACGCCCACGAGCTGTTCGATCTCAACGCAGACCTTGGCGAACGCAACAACCTGTGTGCCGAGCGCCCGGCAGTCGTCGCGCAGATGCGGGGGCGACTCGATGCTTGGCTGGCCGCGACCAACGCGCAGTTGCCGCGGCGCTACCAGCAGATTCCCGCGGACGAACTGCCGGGCAAGAAGCGCGCTCGCTAGCCCTGCTTATCTACCGCTCTGGCCTGGCTATCGCTCTGGCATGTTTACCACTGTGGCCTACCTACCACTGTGGCCTACCTACCACTGTGGCTCGTCGGACACTGGCCCGAACCAGCCACCGGGAATCGCGGGCAAGAACGGCAATTTGATCGCCGGGGGCCAAAAGCCGATGCCGGCAGTCAGACCAAGCGCATGCAGTTCGATGCCTTCGCGCAAGCCGATCTCGGCGCCGAGCAGCATGGTTTCGAGTTCGATGCCGGTGTGGGTAGCCGTGAGCCCTGGGCGCAGCCACGTCGTGTAGTCCTTGCCGACGGCTGCGGGCGGCATCACGATCGGCAGGCCGACTTCGTGCGCCAACCAGTCCATGAACGTGTTGCTGTTGGGGCCGGGCCACGGCAGGTAGCCCTTGGCGTATTCGTAGCTCTCGGCGACTTCGAGGATCTTGGCCATGATCGGGGTCGTCCACTCGCCGGCGAACTGTTCGTGCACCGCGACGTCGCGTTCCCAGCGCTGGTCTTCGAAGGCTTCGGTCGCACTCATCTCCAGCATGCGGATGTGGTCCAGGTTGTCCCACTCGACGCGATGCCACGTGCCGGCGTAGCGGAAGTCGATCCACGTGTGCTCCGCGAAGCGCGCAAACCATGGCAGCCAGTCGCGCACGGGCAACCGAACCGACTTTACCATGATGGTTGGTTGCTCGGCTCGCACTGTCGAGGGGCGAATGGCACAGCCAGAAAGCAGGCTCAGAGCCACGCAGACCGTTCCCATCCGCAGCGTTTGTCTAGCCATTGCCGAGCACGGTAGCCGCTCTGGCCGATCCGTGGGCAACGATCAGAGAATCCAGGCCATGCTGAATGGCATGGCCACGACATACTGATGGCATGCCGTACATCCATTCTGTATCCGACGCGGATGCGTCAGGCGATGCCAAGCGAGAATTGGAGCTTGCCGCCAAGCGCGCCGGTCGGGTTTGGAACATCGTCCGGATCATGACGCCCAATCCGGCGGTGTTGCGGGCTTCGATGGATCTGTACAAGGCCATCATGTACGGCGAGTCACCGTTGTCGCGAGCCCAACGCGAGTTGCTCGCGGTTGTCGTCAGCAGGCGCAACGATTGCGTCTATTGACTGCGCAGCCACGCCCATGACCTCCGTGCTGAGGTCAAGCATTTCGCCACGGACGCGCAAGCAGATGCCTATGTCGATGCGATTGCTCGCGATTGGCGAACGGCAGAGCTCACCGATGCAGACCGGGCGCTGTGCGAATACGCCGAGAAGTTGACGGTGGATCCGGCCGTGATGGGCCAGGGCGAGGTCGATGTGCTGCGCGCGGCAGGGTTCTCTGATCCGGCGATCCATGACGCGGTCCAGGTGGTCAGCTACTTCAACTACATCAACCGCATTGCCGACGCGTTGGGGGTCGAGCTGGAAACGTTCGTGCGAGCCTGGGGCGAGTAGGCCCTCGCGCCAGGAATCTGTGACGATGTCCGGATCTGGCCAGCAGCGACTGCCCGCACCTGCCAGACTGCTGCGATGCAGATTCAGGGTGTGGCGACAACCGGCATCTATTGCCGCGCCGATTGCCGGGCGCGTCCCAATCCGGAGAACGTTCGGCCGATGCCGAACGTGATCGCGGCGTTGGCCGCTGGCTACCGTCCCTGCCTGGTTTGCCGCCCGGATCGCCTGCCCGACATGGGCCTTTCCGAGACGTCGCCACAGGTGGCCTATGCGCTGCGGTTGGTGGCGGAAGGCTACCTCGATCACGCCAGCACCGAAGAACTCGCGCGGCGCGTGGGCTATAGCGCGCGACAGTTGGGCCGCTTGTTCGAGGAAGAAGTCGGCGCGTCGCCAGACTTCGTCGCCCGAGCTTGTCGCGCCCACGTGGCTCGCCGGCTGCTGGACGAATGCGACTTGAAGGTGACCGAGATCGCGTTCGCGGCCGGGTTCCAGAGCATTCGCCAGATGAACCGGGTGATGCGCGAACTGTTTGGCTTCTCGCCGAGTGAGCTGCGCAGTAAGCGCCGCCGCGGTGACGTGCTCGATGCGCTTGATGGCGGGTTGCGCCTGCGGGTGCCGTATCGAGGTGCGTTCGACGTCGAACGCATGATTTCCTATCTCAAGAGCCGCGCGATTCCGGGAGTTGAAGAGGTCGTCGACGGCGTCTACCGGCGCACCATCAACACCTGCGGCCATCCTGGGGTGGTCGAGGTTCGCGACGGCGGCGATGGCCAGCATCTCGAAGTCACGCTGCATCTTGCGACGTTCGCTTCGGTGCTCGAGCAGGTGCGGCGGGTGCGGTCGTTGTTCGGGCTGACCCGGGACGATGCCGAAGCCGAGGCTGCGCTGGGCCGCGATCCACACCTGGGCCCGTGGTTGCGGGCGTGCCCTGGTCTGCGGTTGCCGGGGGCCTACGACCCGTTTGAGACGAGCATCCGCGTGTTGGTTGGCCAGCAAGTCAGTGTCGCCGGCGCGTCGACGGTCTGCGGTCGACTGGTCGATCGACTTGGCGAACGCATCGATACGCCGCTGCCCGGTTCGCTACATTCGCTGTTTCCGACGGCCAACGCGATCGCGGCCGCCGACGTATCCGTGCTCGACATGCCCAAGGCTCGGGCGCGCGCCATCATCGGCTTCGCGCAAGCCGTCGCATCGGGTGAGTTGGATCTGTATCGGCGCGACAGCCTCGACCAGGCGCGCAGTCGGCTGCAGGCGTATCCGGGCATTGGGCCTTGGAGTGCGGACCTGATCGCGGCGCGGGCGATGGACCATACGGATGCGTTTCCGGCCAGTGATCTCGGCTTGCGCAAGTCTGCGGCGCTGGCGTTCGGCCACGAAGCAATGGTGTCGGCGCGGCAACTGCAGCAGTTGTCACTTGCGTGGCAGCCGTGGCGAACTACAGCAATCGCATACTTGTGGATGTATCCATCGTCGGATGCGAAGGTAATAAGTGGCAGCAAACTATGAGCGATGCGAACAACAAGCCTAGTAGTCAGAGGTTAGCGAAGTTGGTGATCCCGTCCCCGTTGGGGCCGCTGCTTGCATTTGCGTCCGCGCAAGGAGTTCGCGCGATCGTATTCTCGGATTCCGACCCGGCGCGCAACGGCGTGCAAGGCGAAATTGTCTCGGCATCGCCGGGCATGTCCGAAACGGAAACCCTGGTCACGCTCGCCGAGCAACTGGGCGAGTACTTCGAGGGCAAGCGGGAGACCTTCGACGTGCGCCTCGACCCGATCGGCACCGAGTTCCAGCAGCTGGCCTGGCAGGCCCTGCGCAAGATCCCGTTCGGCGAGACCCGCACCTACGCCGAGCAGGCAGCCACCATCGGCAAGCCGTCGGCCGTGCGTGCGGTCGGCACCGCCAACGGCCGCAACCCGCTGACGATCGTCGTGCCGTGCCACCGCGTG
>CAXBFC010000090.1:0-21070 GCA_963974725.1 uncultured bacterium
ACCTCGGTCGTCTTCCTTGTCTGCGGGCCATTCTGACGCACTTGCCGGCGTCGCTGGTGAGATATGCGGGCTAGCGCGGCGATGTCGTTTTCGTATTCGGGGCTGTCGTCGCCGGGGCTGGCCCAGGATGCGCGACTCGCGTCATCGCGGCCTTGCGACCGAGGTCGGTGCGCATCACCATTTCGGTTGTGCTGAACGAGCCATCGGCATGCTTGTACCAATCGACCCCAGCGCTACTGCGCTCGATGCCAATGATCGGACTCCATTCGAACGTGCCCCAATAGTCTTTGAGCGGCGGCGCATCGACCGCGCCGTTGAGCGCGTCGACGAGTGTGCCGTCGGGCAGTTCGAGCTTGTGTTCGTTGCTGACGTTCGCCTTCGGGATGCTGCCTTGTGACCTTGCCACGCGGCCCGTCGCCGCGCGCGGTGGCGCTGCAGTTGCCGCCGGTGGCGGGCTCAAGGTGGCAGCCTTCTTCGGGGCGTTTGTCGCTGGCGGATCACCGAGGAAGTGATTCGCCAGCGCTGCCAGGCCGACCACCAAAAGCAACACCAGCACCGCGGGCAATGCCTTCGAACTCACAGGTGAACCGCCTGGGCGTTGGTCCATTCTGCCAGGTTGATGCTGGTGTCCCAGACGACGCTCTGGAAGACCGCATCGGTGCCCATCAGCGCTGTTGGAATCGTATTCGGGAACGCGATGTTCACTTCGAGCGAGCCAGTGTTGAGTGACGAGACGCCGAGCGGAGTTGCCGAAGCACCGCCGATGAAGCTGTGTCCAATCAGCGTGCCGATCAGCGGCCAGACAAACTCCGGTGGGCTGAACCCGAAGTTCGCACCCATCAGCACAATGCCGTTGGGGGCGAGTGAGTCGGTGATGCGGAACATCAGGCCATCGCAACGCGGGTTGCCCATGATGTCGGGGTAGAGCCCGTTCATGCCATAGCTGGCACCCGCTGCGCCGAGGCGACTGCTGGTCGGATCGACGCCGCCGACGTGCAAGTTTGGCGAAGTGACCAGCGGGCCGAGAATGTAGGTCCACGGCGTTGTATAGGCGGTGCCGCCAACACTGCCACCCCACGTCGGATCGGGCGCACCGGGGCGTTCGTTTTCGCCGAAGGCTGCCGTGGTGTTGGCACTCAGCAGGTCGGCGCGGAACAGCGCATGGCCATCGGTTGCCGGCCATGCCGGGTTGGCCGGCAGGTCGACGCCGACGTAGTAGCGGCCTTCGATCGGCGCGAACCCGGGCAGCACGATCAGCGGAGCTTGCGTGCCGAAGCCTTCATAGGTGATCCAAGTGCCGCGTGCCGGATTGCTCGACGGCGGAGTCGTCAGACCACTGATGCGCAGCGCCTCGGCGTTGACATCCATGTCGGGGCCGGGGCCCGTGCCGAGAGCCTTGCGAACCACGATGTCATAGGTCTCGACCGTCGACAGCTTTTCGTCAGCGATCCAGTGGTAGACACCGAACAAGTAGATCGGGCCGTTGGCATCGCCAACGCCGCGGAAGTGCTCGGTCGACACTTCCATCATGGCTTCCGCCTGATTGTTCGAATCGGGGCGGCCGACATACGAAGTGCAGGTGATGGTCTGCCGCTCAGGGTCTTGGGGGTAGAAGACGAATGCGTTGACTTGGCTGGTGGCAGCGGCAGTCAGTAGCAAGGCGACGCCGAACAGTCGGGTAGTGGACATTGGTTGTGGCTCCTGAGAGTTGGAGCGCGTGAGGGAGAAGCTGCGTGCACTATCGCACGTTCCCGGAGAAGTAACAGGCCATCGAGCCAGTTGCTTATTCTACGCGGCTTTCGGAGCCGTGCGGTGCGGACCCGGCAGATGTCGCGGCTGGCATCGCCAGGCCTGTTTTCAGCCGGCGCCCGGTTGGGCTGAAGTTTTTCGTGACGAGCGATCCATTTGCGTCCTTGCTGGGATTGCCACTCCGCACTTGGGCCCTGGCGTAATCGGTGCCGTGATGCTTGCTACGGCGGCGGGCTGGCGGATTCGGGTTGCGGCGGGTCCATGGCCAGCAGCTTTGTCTGGTAGCGACCTTGCACCAGGTCGACGACGACCAGCACCGCGATGACGAAGTAGACCGTCGACTTTGCCATCGGTTCCATCGCGTGTCCGAAGAAGGCCAGTTGCGCCAGGTGGCAACCTCCGCTGAGCAGCATGACGCCAACGAGCAGTAGCACGAATAGTCCGAGCACTTCGCACATCCGGTTCTTCTGCAGGAATGCGGCCACGCGGGCCGCAAGCCACATCATCAAGCCACCAGAGATCACGACTGCGATGGCCATGACGGCGAAGTTCTTGGTCAGTGTGATGGCGCCCAGGATCGAGTCGAATGAGAACGCCAGGTTCATCAAGACGATCATGGTGATCGCTCTAGGCACGCTGACCTTGGCGGGTCCCTCGGTGTGCTCGCTGATGTTGGACGGTGCCAACATGTGGAAGATGTCTTTGACGGCGGTGTAGAGGATAAAGCCGCCGCCAAGCAACACGATCAACGCAGGCTGCAATTGGCGCGCAAGATTCACGAGCTGCGCCCTGGCTGTCGATCGTCTTGATGACGGGCAATGCGAGCAATGTGACCGAGCAAGCCTTCGAGTTTGCGGGCGTTGGTGCCCTGCTCAACAAGCCGTTCACGCACCAGGATCTGCTGCAGGTGATGGCCGGTGTGATGACTCGGTAGTCGGCCGCCGATGTGCACAGCAGCCGGCTGTTGGTGCGGTAGCATGCTGAGCATGGTCTCGCCTCGGATTGCCAAATACCTGGCCGTGCTCGTCGTGTTGCACGGCGGCCACCTCCTGATTGCACAGAACGTCAAGTCGGCCAGCCGGGCGATGCGGTCGGCCATCGCCGCACTCGATGAAAAACCTGAGGCGAGCAAACAGGCTGTGGCGGCGATTGAGGCGATGGCAACCTTCGATGGCAAACCGGCTGCGGCGGCGCTACTCGATGCGGCCAGCAAGTTGGTGGGCATGGCCGCGCCGATCGTCGAGAAGCGCCGCAAGGCATTGGCGCGGGCTGGTGGCAGTGGCCGCCTCAAACGCACGCGCTACGAACTGCGCGCAGTCGACGACGCTGCGGAGGCCGTTGCCCGGAGCCTTGCGAAGCTCAAGAGCCCGGCCGCCCTGGAGGTCATGTTGTCGCGGTTGACCGATCAGTCGAGCACGTTGCCGTTGTGGCTTCGTCTGGAGCTGGCGGCGCGAATCGTCGAATTGCCGGAAACCAAGATGCAGTGGCGGCAGGGCAACAAGCCCGGTGCGCCCGATACGTTGCTGGCGCTGATCCAAACTGCCGCAGGCCTGGGGGCTCGTGCGGGGGAGAAGTGCGGGCAGTGGCTCGCCGAGCAGTTGGCTCACGGCAACCCAGACGTTCGGTTGCAAGCGGCCAAGGCGTTGGCGGTGATTGCGTGGCCTCCCGCAATCGAGTTGCTGATTGCGCGGTTGCAGCAGGAGCGCGGCGAGTTACGTGAAGCCGTGCTCGATGCGTTGACGGTGTTGACGGCGCAGAATCCGGGGGATTCCCAGGCGTCGTGGCAAGCGTGGCTCAAGGCGGAGGGCGGTCCGTTCGTTCGTGGCGAGAAGCCGTTGAGCAAGGGCAAGGCGGCCACCCGCCAGAAAAAGGCGTCGGGCAACACCGTGGTCAGCACCTACTTCGGGATCGAGCAGGTAGGTGATTCGATCCTCTACGTGTTCGACAACTCGCTTTCCATGAAGGCCAAGGTCGGCAAGGCCGCCGCCGGCAAAGCGCCGATTACCGGCCCAAGACAGCAGACGCGCTGGGATCTGTGCCGCGACCAGTTGCAGGTTGGCTTGCGCGGTTTGCGGGCCGAGCAGAAGTTCAACCTGGTGTCGTTCGCCAACAAAGCCCGCAGTTTTTCCGACCGCATGCAGCCGGCAACCAAGCAGAACATCGCGCGCGCAGTCGCATGGATTGACCGTCTCGAACTCGAGTTTCAGACCAACGTGTTTGATGCGCTGGAGTTGTCGTTTCAAATTGCTGGGCGCGGCAGCGAAGACCGCTACTACGCCAGCGAAGTCGATACGATGTTCTTCTTGTCGGATGGTGCGCCGACCATTCCCAATCTCAATCGTGGCGGCATCGCGCAGGATGATGGCGACCGGATCCTGTCGGCAGTGCAGCGTTGGAACGCGTTGGGGCGGATCAAGATCCACGCGGTTGGCATCGGCCTGCAGAACCGCAGGAAGGACCGCAACCCGAAGGGGCGTCTGTGGCCGATGATCTTCCTCAAGAAGCTCGCCGAGCAGAATCGCGGGCGCTACGTGTCGCGCCGCTGAGACCTCGCTGATGTGATATGCGGGCAGCCCACATGTCCGACCAGCAACCTGGCAAGCATGCCCGAATGGTCCGCAGCCTGGGCTAATGCGTTCTACTTGGCTCTCGGCGGCTTCATCAGCGCTTCCAGTTGCTCCGCGGATCGCGGTAGCTGCGCCGTCAGGTTCTCACAGCCGTGTTCGGTGATCACGATCATGTCCTCGACGAACACGGCGATCTGTTCGTCGTGGTTGTAGTACCAAGGCTCGACCGTGAACACCATTCCGGCTTGCAGCGGTGCCGAGAACGACGTCGGGTCGCCAGTCGAGAGCCCGACGTGATGGCCGAAGAAACTGCCGGTTTGCATGTAGCGACGATGCTCGGTTGGAATGGTGTCGTAGGCGATGCGCAGCAATTGCCTCAGCGTCGTGCCGGGCTTGGCGGCCGCGATGATCGCATCGGCGGCAGCGGTCGAGATCGCAAGGATCTCACGTTGTCGTTTGCGGAACGAACCGTTCGCCGGGAACGTGCGGCCGACATCGGTGACGTAGTAGTTGAACTCGCAGCCGACGTCGAAGATGACCAGGTCGCCATTGCGCATGGCGCGGTTGCGGCGGTCATAGTGCGACGCAAGAATGCGCCACGGCCACAGTGAGTTGGGCCCGGACTTGATGATGGAGTCGAACGCTCGCCGCTGCGAACCGCGCTTCTTGAAGCCGAGTTCGAGCACGCCTTCGAGGGTGCGTTCGTCGACGCCGACCGCGACTGCTTGGGCCGCCTCGACGATCGCCTTGCAGGTGATGTCGCAAGCGCTGCGCAGCGCTTCGATCTCGCGTTCGGACTTGATCATGCGCAGCTCGACGACGCCCAGGTAGGCGGACCGCAAGTTTGCGCTGGGATGCAGCTTGCTGAGATGCCTGCGCAGATTGTCGATGGGGGGTGTGTCGGTGATCCACGCGGTGGTCATCGGACGCATCTTTGGCGTGCCAGGGTTTACGAACAGCACGCGCTTGTTGGCGACCCAGGTGGCAACCCGCGCTTCGAGCTGCGTGATCGACTGCACCTCAGCAGTGCCCGTTGCCTTGCCGATAGCCGGGTCACGCACCAGGGCGCGACCGGGGAAGTCGTTGCGACGCGATACGTTCTCGAAGCGTTTGTCGGTCGGTG
This sequence comes from uncultured bacterium, assembly GCA_963974725.1. Lineage (GTDB taxonomy): Bacteria > Planctomycetota > UBA1135 > UBA1135 > UBA2386. Next base: position 5,440 of record CAXBFC010000090.1, read on the forward strand.
GCAAGAACAACGTCGCCGTGTTCGCGTCGCTGTCGAGTGCCAGCATGCTCTGCGGAATCTCGAGCCCCGTGAAGTAGAGGAAGTCGTCGAGTTGACGGAATGTCTCGCCGTGCGATCGGCCATGGCCTGCCGGGATCAGTATGACGCCGCCGCCAACTCGCTTGAGCCAGCTGAGCATCGCGGCGCGGCGGGCAACGTATTCTTCGGTCGGAAACTCAAGTCTGCTCCACGCAAAGAACGGCTGCGGTGGCGTGCGCTGCTTGCTGGCCGCAGGTTGCTCGGATTGCGCGTCGGCCGTCGCGGCGAGCAGCAAGGAAACTAGGCAGAGTTGGTGGCGTCGCACGGCTGCAGAATATGGCCGCAACCGGGCGGGGCGGGGGAACATCGGGCAGGAAACGCAAACTCCAGACAGAGAAGCGGAACCCGCTCGACCCAAGGCGTAGCATGTCGGCCGTATGAGCCGCCGAACCCTGATCAGCTTGATCGTCCCTCTTGTGCTGGTTGCCACCTACTTTGGCGTCACCGGCTACATCCGCGCGAAGGTCACCGATCTGATCCAGCACGCTGTCGACAAGCCGTTGCCCGATTTCCAGTTGGTGGATCGCAACGGCAAGAGTTGGAGCAAGAAGGACCTCGCCGGCAAGCGCGCCGTGTTGCACTTCTTCCGGTCGCATTGCCACTCGTGCGATGTCGAGGCGCCGGCGATTCGCGAGCTGGAACAGAGCAAGCCGGACGATGTCGTGTGGCTGCACGTGATGACGGATGTGGTGCTCGACGTGACGCCGGCAACGACCGAAGCGACCATTGCGCGCAAGAAGTTCACCGAGCCAATTCTGATGGCGGACGTGGCGTTCGTGGAGTTGTTCCACAAGGCGAAGTGGGCGCAGGTGACGCCGATCACCTACATTATCGACCCAAAAGGTGTCGTGCGCTACGGGCTGCGCGGTCGGCAAGAGGCGGCCACGGTGCGCGACGCGATTGCCGCCGTGGGTAGCTAGGGGCTCGAAATCGATGCCCTGGATGCCGATATCGACGAGTCCGATGCTTACGAGTCCGATGTCAGGCGGGCTTTGAGCAATTCCGATAGAGTCGCAGTGAAGATCTGCGATATCCGTTGGAACCCACCCGCGGCCATCTCGTTGGCCGCCCGCCAAGCATGAACTCATCCACGACTACTGCGTTTTTGATCTCGTTGGCAGTTGCGGCTTCGTTATCGGGGCAGGCACCAGGGCAGGCCGGCAAGGTGTCGATCCCACAGGACCCTGTGTTCCAGCGTCCCACTCTCAAAGGAGAGCTGCGGCCGCAGACGCCGATGGCGGCCGCCTGGTATGACGCGCGCGCGGCAGCCAACCAATTCAAGGCGCCGATTCTCGCCTTTGTGTTGCCTGAGGTCGGTGTCAAGGCCGATGCCAAGCGCAGCGTCGCAACGCGCGAAGCCGAGATGAAGGTCTGGATGTTGATGACCAAGGGTGGCGCGGGCGCGCCGCCGATTCGCACCGCACGTGACCTGTTGTTGCGTCAGGTGCAGCTGTTGCGCGGCAGCCAGAAGGGCACTCTCGGCGAACTGCCGAAGGCAACCGACGAGCAGATGGTGTTCGGGTTGACGGTGCCGGTGTTTGTGACCGCCAAGGCGTGTGGCGCCAATGCCAACGACAACGTCGTATTGCTGTCGCCGCAAGGCAAGCGCCTCCAGGGTTGGCAATTGGACCTTCTCGATGGCCCGGCGTTCGTGAAGGCCGTCGGCGAACATGTCTTTGCCGAAGCCAACCTCGCGCCCCGACAGGCCAACCTGCATGGGCCGTCGAGGCAGTTGTTGCTCGACTTACGAAAGCAAGTTGCTGCGAAGGGGCCCGCCGGCTTGTCGCTATTTCACGCGCAGCAGATGCACGAGAAGCTCGCTGACGGCCTTGTTGCGATCGGTCCCGCGTTGGTGAGGCGCGAGGGCCAGAAGTTGGTTGCCGAGCCGGAGCTCAGTGGCATCGAAACGGCGCGCGCGCCATTCGGCAGCAAGGGGAGTTTGGAGCTCGGGGATCCGTGTCCGGGGTGTGGCATGGGCTACACGCCACCAGGGCTGATGACCGTTCTTCGGCTGGTTGGCCCGTAACTTTTTGGGGCGGGGTACTACTTGATGGTGAGCGGTGACTCGTCATCACTCATCCGTTGCTGCCTCCTGCTGGTCTGCGCGACCTCCAGCAAGAGTCCCAGACCTCTAAACTGTTTGTCCTCTCATCTGGCGTAACTCCTCTCCGCGAGTGTGTCAGAGCGCGATCGGCGGCGAGGCAGTGGCGGCCTACTTTGCTGGGGCGAGGTGGTTGTGGCCCAACAGGTTGGGGTCAGCGGTTGGGGGCAGGTCGTTCCGATCGATCGACAAGCCGCAATTCCGAAGCCCTCGTCTCGCGGCGAATCATCCAGTCTGGCAAGGTCTGTTGGCGGCTCGGGCAAGCAGCGCCCGTATCATGCCGATATGATTCGTCCGTACACCCTCGTGCTTGCGGCGTTGGCCGCATCGCACCTTGCCGTTGCATCGTCCGCTCAGCAAGCAGCGGCCACGCAGAAGCCCGTCGCCGTATTTGTCCTCGCGGGACAATCCAACATGGAGGGCAAGGCGCAGAACATCCTGTGGGAGCACCAGGCAGTTGCCAAAGATACCGCCGAGTTCTTTGCTCCGTTTCGCGACAAGCAGAACCAGCAATGGGTGACGCGGGATGACGTGTTCATCAAGTACTTCGGCCGCCACGGCAAGCTGACCCTCGGCTATGGATCTCCCAATCGCACGGGTCTTGAGTATGCATTCGGCCTGCGGGTTGGCGATGCCCTGGACCAGCCCGTGCTGTTGATCAAGACCGCCTGGGGTGGTCGTTCGATTCGCAAGGACTTCCGGCCACCGTCGGCCGGCTTGCCCTCGGATGAAGCGTTGGCCAAAGAGCTTGCGCAAGCCCAGAAAAACGTCACCAACCGCAACAAGAAGAACAAGCGCAACGACCCGCTGCCGACGATTGCCGACATTACGCGCGGCTATGGCAAGGACTACCGCGCGATGATGGTTGAAGTGCGGAGCGCGATGAAGGACTGCGGCAAGCTGTTCCCCGAGTTGCAGGGTCGCAAACTCGACCTGCGTGGTTTCGTGTGGTTTCAGGGTTGGAACGATCAATACGGCGGCGCAGAGCTCGAATACGAGCAGAACATGACGCACTTCATCAAGGACGTGCGCAAGGACCTCGCGGCCCCGGAGCTACCGTTTGTGATCGGCGTGATGGGGCAGAACGGCAACAAGCCGGCGAAGGGTGCGATGTTGGCGATTCAGAAGGCGCAGCTCGCGATGCAGCAGGTGCCTGAGTTTGCCGGCAACGTGCGCGCGGTGCGCACCGACACACTGCAGGACGAGGCGGCCGCGGCGCTCTATCCCGAGTGGAAGAAGCGCATGGAGGAATGGCAACGCACGGGATCGGATCATGCGTACCACTACTTGGGTAGCGCGATTTGGTTCTCGCGGATTGGCTACGAGCTGGCCGATGCCGCGTTGTCCCTACAGCTGAGGAAGTAGATTGATGCGCAAGGTCTGGATGTTGGCCGTGCTCGGTGCGGCGTGTGCCGGTGCAAGTGACATGCGGCAGGAGGGCCAGGGCGAGGGCGCGGGTGACTCGCGTGGCGTTGTGCTCATTCGCGATGCCCAGACCCTGTTTGGCACGGCCGCATACTGCTCCAGTCCCGCGACGATCGACCTGGCGAAGGCCGAAGCTGCGACGCCCGAAGGCCGTGAGATCGCGGTTGCCAACGTGACGCGCGGTTCCGCCCGCTACAGATTGCTGCGTTCGGCCATGCACATCCGGCTGGTTGCAGTTTGTTCGCAAGTTGCCCGCCGAGACGGCTTCGACTTGGTCGTGCGCGACGGCGATATCGCCGATGCACGCGGTTTGGCGGTCGCTGACTTGACGGCGGGCGTCGAGCGCATCGTGCGTCGTTCACAGTGATGGTGCCTACGACATGAGTTCTCCCCATCCGTTGGTTGGTGTCGCGCTACAGCCGGACGATGTGTTCTTTGAGCACAACGGCGCGTTGCTCGAGGAGCACGCCGAACTCTTCGAGGTTACGCCGGAGACGCTGTGGGACTCGCGCTGCGAGCCGACATCGGGCCACGAGCGCTTGCTGCGCTTTTGCAAGCGTCGCGCGATTCCCGTGGTCGGCCACGGCGTGCTGTTTTCGATTGCGGCGACCGGATCCCCGCAGCGCCGGGATGCTTGGTTGCGTGCCCTGCAGCGCGATGCCGCCGCGTTTGGCTTCGTTTGGTTGAGCGAACACTTGGGGTTTGCCGACGCGGCTGGCCAGCACACTGCGTGGCCACTGCCGTTGCCGATGACGGAGCAGGCCGTCGCGACCACTGCGCAGGCGTTGCAGCAGTTGCGGACCGCGTGCGCTTCGGTGGTGTTCGAGGCCGTGTTGTTCGAAAACAACGCGGACTTGTTTTGTCTGGGCGAGCCACTGGAACAGGCGAAGCTCTACTCGCGCGTATGTGACGCGGCGGACGCACACATGTTGCTCGATCTGCACAACGCCTACGCGTTTTGTCGCAACACTGGCCTCGAACTCGAGCGCTTTCTCGAGCACTTGCCGTGGTCACGGGTTCGCGAGATCCACCTCAGCGGCGGCAGCGACAGTGATCCCGAGTTCTTGCCATCGGGACGGTCGATGCGGCTCGATTCTCACGACGGTGCCGTTCCGGAAGCTGTTTGGCACGCGTTGGCGTTGGCCCTGCCGCGGGCTAGCAACTTGCGTGCAGTCGTTTGTGAGTGGTTTCCAGAGGCCATGGATGCGGCTGCCGGGCAGCAGTTCGCCGCCGACTTTGCGCGGGCCCACGGCATGGTGGCGTCGGCGTTCTGATCATGTTGTCGCGACTTCAAGAACTGTTGGTGCTGGCCCTGCGAGAGTCGGATCCGCTTGCGTTCCTGCAAGCGACTGTGCCCAATGAAGTCGATCTGAGCGATCAAGAACGGGCGTGGCTGCTCGCCATCGATGGCGATGGCCTGCGACTGACGCGCATGCTGATTCGCAAGTTGCGCTTGCAGCGCATCGTGCGCGGCGATCCCCAGGCGTCGGCCTTCATGGCGCGAGATCCAGCCGGTTTCGCGGCGTGTTTCGCTCGTTACGACCGAGATGTCGCGTGGAACTACGTGTTTCCGCGCGAGGAAGCCGACGCGTTCCGGCGCTACTGGTGACGGCGTTACTGGTTGCGGCGCACGCGCGGCGGTGGCCAGTCGGTCATCGTGTCGCGCAGGTGCTTCGCCAGGATCGCGCGGGTCGCGCGATCGAGCTGTACATTGCCTGGCGGTACGCCGCGTTCGATTGCGACCTGTAGTCGGGCGAACACGCGACTGCGCAGTTCCGTTGGCAAGCGTTGGAATGCCTTCGAGTGGATCATCGGCGACATCGGTAGCGCGAAGGTGCGTTTTGAGACGTCGAGTTCGCCGAGTTGCACGCCGTCGGAATCCTTCGGCCACATCGCTGCGAAGTCGCGCGCAAACTCGGCGTTGCTGGCCGCCCGATGCTGCGCCAGCGGCGCCTCACCATCGAGCAGCAGGGTCGCCGCGATCTCCTTGGCCAGCGTGTCTGCGATGCGTTGGGTCGATGCGCGCATGCCGTGTTCGTTGCTCTGTGTCTCACCCAGTAGGTCGTTGAGGACGCGGTCCTTGTCGAGCAGGTAGCGCATTTGATGCGTCGCCCGCACCAATAGGTTGTGCACGGTCGCTTGTTGCTCGAGAGCCAGCAGGGCGCCAATGTCGCTGGTGGGTCGCAGGTAGCGGTCGGCGCCGAAGTCCTTGGCGAACGCATGCAGGTCCCGCGCTGGTTTCGGCGTAACGACCCACTTGCCCTCGGAGTTCCGGGTGGCCGTGTTGTTGCCGCGATGCGCTCCCTCAAACTGTCCGGTAACCAGCCAACCACCCCAACGCTCTTCGATCGGGGACCGGAAGTTCATGTCCGTTTCGCCGGCACTGGGGATCGGGTCGCCGGCAAGGTCGGGGAATACGGAGCGCAACACCAAGCCAGGTTCGTCCTGGGTGCGAGACGTCGCGTGGCAGCTCAAGCAGCCGTCGTCGCGCGTCAGGCGCGCCGGCTGGTTTGCGTCTTGTGGCATGGAGTAGAACGCCAGGCCTAGCTCGGGGTCGCCGACGATGACTTCGATCGAAGCGGCGCCGGGAATCCAGCCAACGTAGACGTCTTCGTTGAAGTACAGCGCGCGCGGATTCTGTGGCGAAACGCGGTGTCGCTGCAGGCTCGTCTTGCTGAACACGAGCGTCTGGCTGCTGGCGGGGACTTCGAGGGCCTCCAGTAAGGCCCGGAGTCGTCCGCGCGAGGTCTTCGCTTCGGAGTCGAGTTGCAGTTCCCCTTTGGCCAGGCGCTCATTGAGCTTGGTGGCTGCGTTGTCGGCAGTGGTGCGCGAGTAGTTGTTCGGCCGGCGTTGGTGGAACGCTTGGGCTACGGTGCTGCTGGCGAGCAGGAGCAAGGCCGGGGTCAGGCACGTGAACAACGCGAATCGCATCGGAACCACGATCGTCGCTGCGCGAGCACTCAGGCGCAAGTAGCTGTGTGGCTGTGCCGCGGAGGTCTCTGCCGCGGTGCCCGGCTGGATCGTCGGCAGCATGGCGCGGTACACGCCGCGGGGCTCACAGTAGGGGGAGCAACGCGCGGCCGTTGGCACGTGTGCTGTGCGACATGCCTGCAAGGCCTACTACTTTTGGCGCATCGGCCAGACGAAGCCAGTGACCTCTTTGGTGACGAACTGCTTCTTCTCCTTCTCGAGCTTCTGGTCGTTCTCGTTGAAGCTCTCTTGCACCTTTGGGGCGTCGCTCTGCATCGACTCGAACAGCTTCGTTTGCTTCTCCTGCCAGGCGCCGAGCTTCTTGCGTGCCTCTTCTTCGGTGACACCTTTCGCCACGTGTTGCAGCGTCAGTTGGTCGCGGATCCGCAGGTCGAGCTCCATTTCGACGTATTCGGCGCCGGCCATGTCTGCAGAAGAATGTGCATAGAGGGTCGGATTTGTGACCGATCGCCTGGTTGGTGGCATTCTGGATACTGATGACTGGAGAAGCTCCCGAACTTGACGACCTGCTTGCCCACGTGGGGTGGGTCGAGCGCTTGAGTCAGCAGTTGTGTCGTGATCGCGACGCAGCGGCAGACGCAGCCCAGGAGGTCTGGCTGCGGGCGCTGCAGTCGCCACCCAAGGATCGAAGCAACGTTCGCGCGTTCTTGGCGACGTGTCTGCGCAATGTGTTGCGTGGCCGCGCCCGCAGCGACGTGCGTCGCGTGCGTCGTGAGCAATCGGTCGCGGGCACCGCGTTTGCGGAAGCGTCCGCCGAAGTTGCGGCGCGCGCAGCGTGGCACCGAGTCCTGGCGCGCGAAGTGCAGTCGCTGCCCGAGCCACAGCGCACGCTGATCCTGCTGCATTATCTGGAAGGCAAAGAAGTCACCGAGGTCGCAACCGCGAGTGGCTTGACGCCCGATGCCGTTCGCGCGCACTTGCGCCGGGCGCGTGGGGTCTTGCGGTCTCGTCTCGAACAACGATCTGGCAATGATGGTCTCGCAACTCTGGTGGTGGCAGCAACGATGAGCATGAAGGCGAAGGTTGCACTGGGTGTTGCTGCGGCAGGCCTGTTGTGCTGGTTGGCGGTTGCGGTCGTGCCCGCGATGTGGTCTTCGGGCGCAAGCAACCCATTGCCGCCGTCCCTTGAGCAAGGATCTGCAGTCGCCGCGGCAGGAGCGGGCGCGGACATGGAGTCGGGCTCGGCATCGGATCCGCTCGGCACCTCTCGGTCAACGCACGGCGTGCAACGCAAGGTGCAATGTCGCCTGCTGGGTCTGCATGCGGATGCCGCCTGGACGACGCCCATTCGCATGGAGATCGGTGGCCGCAACAAGGCGATGGACTTCTATCCGAAGCAGCAGTTCCAGGTGCTGCCGGATACGGATGGAACGTTCGTCGTCGAACTACCCGCGTGGGTGGACCAGTGCGTGAACCAATTTCGCGTGCTTGTCAGGGCTCGCGATCCGTTCTACATGGAGCTGGAAGCGAGGGACTACGCCGCTTCATTCGAAGCCAGCCCGTTTGGGCGGGACGGCGTCATGGAGTTCATGGTGCATCCTTGCGGCCAGATAACCGGCACGGTCAAGACCGAGGCTGGCGACCCAGTTCCTGCGGTTGCCGTGCACGCGCTGTTCTTGCAGGAGCAGCGGCCGATTGGCAATGCGCTACCGATGGCCTACACCGGTGCACGGGGACAATTCACACTGCAAGTCCCGATGCACGCTGAGGTGCTCGTGGTTGCGATGCCGATGCGATTGACGGTGGTTAGTGGCTTGCGACTGACTGGGCCCGATGGTGGTGTCATGGGCAACGGTCGCGTGCGGCAGGATCTACAGGCCGCGTCGGTGCGGTCGCAGTCGCGCTTCGGAGCGAGCAACGATGTCGGGGTGATGACGGTGCGTGCGACGGGTGTCGTGAAGACGCGTGTTCTGGCCGACGGCGAGCCACTACCGGGAATCGAAGTCGAGTGTCACCTTGACGAACGCTGGGCGGTGGATATTGGCGACAATCGGTTGATCGGCTTGGCCGGCGGCGACGTGCATGCGGTGCCGGGGTTGTGGTCGAGTCAGCGGCTGCGGACCAACCATGAAGGGCGCTGCGAGTTGCACTTGCCGCGCGGGGTTGGGGGCGAAGTGCTGTTGATGCGGAACGCGAGGTCGCGGGAGCCATTGATTGGCAAGCGTCGAGTGACTGCGCCAGCCCTCTGCCAGTTCGATCTCGCGACACCGCTGACCGTACGCGTCGAACAAGGCGGCGAACCGGTTGTTGGCGCGGCCATCGTGGTCGATGGCGTCGTGGAGCGCTATCGCTGCAATGCTGACGGCGAGGTTCGATTCTCACGCGAGCGCGCGGTGCCCGTGCCGTTGACGATCCACGCACCGGGTTGCGCGGCATTCGCTGCCGTGGCTGCGGCCGATGCCACCGGTGTCGCTGTGATTACCGTGCCCAGTGTCGATACCGTCCCGATTCGGTTGCAGGTCACTTGCGACACGTTCCTTGCCATGATGCATGGCGTGTTGGAGGCGCTCGATCGCGACGTGACCGCCATGCCATTTGGTTGCCGCCGAGTCGAAGGCGAACCGTTCGTTCTGCACGCGCCGCCGGGTCGGTATCGCATGCGTCTGCTACCGCGTTACGACCATGGCGAGACCCCGGACAACGCGGTCGCCTACTTGTGTGATGTCGAGCAGGTGATCACGGTGTCAGAAGGTGGCGCCGAAGTTCAGGTCCAGGCCGCGCTCGGCGGTCGCTTGACGGTGAGCATCGTCGACCGTCGCGGGGTTCGCTTGGGCGGCAATTTGCAGCTGATTGCGGCTTCCGGCGTCGCGTTGCGCCCGCGCTTCTGGCACCAGGAATCGCCCGGCGAACCCGGTGTCTTGACGCGCAGCGAACCGTCAAAGTCCGTCTCCTACTATGCGCCGGGCACGTACCAGGTAGTCGTTGACCTCGGTGCAAACGGACTGTTGCGTCGACAGGTCACGATTCGCGCCGAAGAGCAGTGCAAGCTGGAGGTGCAACTGCCCTGATGCACCGTGCCACGACGGCGTGCAGCTATCGAGACTGGACTACTGGATCTTAAAGCTAGGAGTCGTGCGGTAGCGAACCGCGTGCGCCGCGCAGGTAGCCGTATGGCGTCACGTGCAGCAGGTTGCTGACTCGCGACATGTAGATGTCCGCATGGCCTTCGATCTGTCGTGCGAGGCGACTCTTGTCATTGCCGGCGCGCATCGCGGGGCCCCAAAGTTCGTGGCCCATCCGGCCGCTCGCTCGCACCAACGGCGTGATTTGGGCGTCGAGCGAATCGGATTCTTGGCGTAGGGCGCGCAAGCGCTCTTGCAGCGCGTCGTGTTCTTGAGGGACGCCCGGCGGCACCGGTTGTTGCCGCTCGAGGCGCAACAACGCGACTCGCAGCGCTGCCTGTTCTTCATCGAGCTTGACCTTGTCTCGCATGAACTGTTCGAGTTGCCGTTGCTCGACGACAAACAACTGCTCGCTGAGAACTTCCTCTTCGAGCTCGCGTAGGACGAGTGCCGTTCGCCAGCGACGAATGCGGCTCGATACGTGCACGTCAGCATAGACGTGATCGCCGACGTAGAGGATCTCGCTGCCATCCATGCCGAGATGTTGCTGCACGGCTTCGGCGTTGCCGCCGCGATAGATTACTCCCGGCTTCAGGGCGCCTTGCAGTGGCCGCTCATTGCCTTCGTCGTCGAACACTTCCAAGAATGGTGCGGTGCGTTCGAAGAATGCGGGCTTCTGGGCCTGCACGATGACGAGATCAAAGAGATCGCGCCAACCGAGGTCGCCGAGCCGACCGTTGAATGCGTAGCGCATCATCGCGCGCGTGTAGTGCCACTCCGAGTTCGTCGCCAAGAACATCTTCTTGCCCGCGTGCTTCAGGTCGAGCAGGGTCTGTGGCAAGTCCGGGTCGAGATCGACGAACCGTTCGGGGTCGGCAATGATTTCGGCCTTCAGCTGCCCTTCGAGGTGGGCGGCGTTCATGGTGTCACTGACAATATTGTAGAGCTCGCGGTAGCTCGGCGCGTTGCCCGATGCGGCGTTCAGTTTGCCGTGATCGCGAAGGTCGACCAGTTGGGCGTAGATGCACGCCTCGGACAACGAGAACAGGGTGTTGAGGAAGACCCAGCGAGGCTCGCCCAAGTCGACCCAGGACTGGCTGTAGGTCTTGCGCTGCGCTTCGTGCGATAGCCTGCTGGTGCCGTGCGCGGCCTGGGTGATGTAGCCGAATCGGTTGGCCTTGACGATGTTGCCGAGCTCAAGGTCGACGATCAGCCCGCGGGCGAACAGTTCGGCATCAAAGCGCAGGTCGGCAACCGGCAGCCCGGTTTCGATCAGCCGCTGCTGGACGTGGTGGTAGGCGCGGGCTTCCCATTCACGCACGTCGTAGTGCACGAGCGTGTAGTCCATGTCGAAGCCCATGGCGTGGATGGACCGCATGTTGAGGGTGCGGTTGCAAAAGACCCGTCGCTCGGGTGGTGGTGACCAGGCGGCAGAACGGTTGCTCATTGCTTGGGTTGTAGCACGATTTGGTCCGGTTCGGTCGGTGTCATCGAATGCATGCGGCCACAGCCGTCACCAGAGATGCGAGGTAGACTAGTACATACGATGAGTATGAGAATGCGACTTTTGACGACGGGACTGATGGCGTTGCTGGGCCTCAGTCTGAGCAGCTGTGGCGCCGGTCTCATCGGAGGAGTCGCCTCGAGCAGTAGTGGCAATACGGGCGCGCGCGCTCCGCAGCTGAACTTCACCAGCACCGAGCTCTCCGAGCTGCCCTTGGTGCCTCGGGCTGGTGACGTGCGCACCATCATCGTTGCCAACTCGCAGCTGGTCGGTGGCGTGATCGAAGTGCACATCACGGCCGGTTCGGTCACCTCCAAGCAGCGCAACACCGTCGCGCAGGTCCAGGGCGCGTCGACGATCGTGTCGTTCGAGCTCGACATGGACTTGATCTTGATGTCGATCGCGGAGCCAACCGCTGCCGATCGCCCTGCCAAACTCGAGGTCTTCGCGGACGGTGTGTCCGTTGCCGATGCCATCAACGTCACGCTCGTGCGCCAGTCGGTCGCGACGCTTGTGCTCACCGAGCAGCAGAAGCAAATGGGCGTGACCGAATTGGAGTTTTCGCCGTTCGGGGAGCGCGTCAAGATTGCAGTCGACGGGCTGCGTGCTCTGGATGCTGGACTCTTGCAGGTGCTCGTTACGACTCTCGACCCGGCCGCTGGCGTGCCTGGCGCCAAGATCACGCGCTTGGCGACCGACGTTGCGTTCGATCCGGAGCCGTCAAGTGTGTCGACGATTCTCGCTACGATCCCCGGCAACCCCTTCCCGGACAGGATTACGATCCAGGTGTTGGATCCGATTGCGGGCAAGTCGACGGAGATCAAGAATGCCTACTACCGACCGGAGTTCGCCCTGGCGCTGCCGGGGCAGGGCTCGACGACCGGTGGCACGCTGCTGACCTTGATCGGTTCGGCGCTGGTGCCATACGACTTCAGCACGCTTCCGGCGAAGTATGACTTCGGACGCGTCACCCTTACCTTGGCCAAGGGCGGGCGCGTGACCGAGTTGCCCGCCGGATCGATTCGCATCCAGGATTCGGCATTGGATCGTTTGGTGTTTACCATGCCGCCGTCGCCCGATGGGCGGCCTGGTGAGGTCGACATCATCTTGAAGGTGGTCATCGATGGGCACGAAATCACGGTCACCGCCGAGCTGTTCCTGTTTGCAAACCCGGATCCATTCTTTGGGCCACGCGGAGCGGTGCTTGACCGAACGCCCGTCAAGTCGGTGCCGATCCAGCTCGACAACGCCCCGTCTACGGCGGATGCGCCGGACTTTGCGCTGTTGACCGAGCAGGGTGGAGTCGGGTTCGTGCAGCTGTTGTTGGCACAGCAGAACGGGATGTTTCAGCCGTTTGCGGCACCGAGGCAAATTGGCAATCATGAGTTCGCCGAGGAACGCAACCCGCGCGACTTGCTCGTCGGCGACTTCGACGGCGACCAAGTGCCCGACATGTTCGTTGTCAATGAAGGCGTGGTGGGCGGCGTTGTGCATCACGTCGTGCTCGGCCAACGGCGCCCCAATCCACCCACCGGTGCAGTCGTCAGAGTTCAAGCAACGGTCGGTGCCGTTCAGGGCCGGGTCGCCTTCCTCAATGGCGACAACTTGCCGGACATCGTGTTGGTTCCGCGGTCGAATCTCGGCGGCGGAGGGCCAGTTCAGGTGCTGTTGTCGATGCCGACGGCGATTGGCCAACCGGCGTTCGTCGCGATGCCCGATCTGGACTTTGGCCCGTTCGCCTACGAAGAGATCGAGATTGATGACTTCAACGGCGATGGCGTCATGGATATCGCCGTCGCCAGCGGCTCAGAGCTGTGGGTCGCAACCATGCTTGGCAACGGCGATGGCACCTTCACGCCGGACTATTCGGTAGAGATTGATTCGATTCCTCTCTATGGCGTTGCCAGTATCGAATCGCCTGCCGTCGGGTTGCACTCGTGCCAGAACGGTAATCGGCCGTCGCTCGCGTTGGTGTTGGCTGGATCCGTTCAGGGCAAGCTGCCGACGGTTGCCGTGCTCAATCAGGATGTCGACACCTCCGGCACGTGGGTCCTCAATCCACCGATCTTGTCAGGCGTCTTTGTGGCGCCTCAATTCGTGGAGCCGTTGGGGCAATCGCTGGTTGCCAACATTGATGATAGCGGCCCCGTTGAGATGGTGCTCGCGATCGTGGGGGAACCCACCGTCGTGTCCGGCGGCTTGCTGCAGTTCAATGCCCTCGATCGCGGCTTCAGCGCTCTGATCATCGAGAACGCGGGTGTTACGGAAGTGCCGGTCAACGTGAGCGAGCTGGTGTTCGCGACCGCGTTCCCTGGGGAGTCTCCGGCGGAAGAGAGAAAGGCCGTATTCGTGGTTCATGAAGTCGATGTCGACAACGCTCGGGAGCGTCGCTTGTCGACACGATTGGTGCAGCTCGGGGCATCGCCACGCCTGCTGACTCCGGATGCTGGCGGTCGTATTCCGTTGGCGATCGACGGCATCGTATCGGGGCTATTTACCGGCGACGATGTTGCGCCGGATCGATCCGCGCTGGACTTGGCGTTGGCTGCAAAGGGAACCGTGGGGGTCGGCGAGATTCGGATCATCGACAACGATGGTTTCGGTGGTTTTCCGCAGCTAGACGAGCGGTTGACCGTGACCGGTCTTCTGCCAGGTTCGCTTGCGTTGTTGCCGGGGGAGATTGGCCAATCGGACTGGGTGGTGTGCTTGTCGAGTGATGGCACCGTGACCTTGTGGGATCCGGCTTTCGGCAGCGCAGGTTCTGGCGGTCGAACTGTGACGGCAATGATCCCGGTGCCCTCGGTGCTCGACGATGATTCGCTGATTCAGATCGTGGATGTTGATCGAGATGGTCTGCTAGACATGGTTCTGTTGATGTCGCTGGCGTCGACGCAACCGGGGCCTGGCGACTCGTTGGTGGTCATGATGCGCGGCAAGCAAGTGCTCGCAGGTGAGTTTCCGTTCGAGATCCCCACCAAGTTGTTGGCACTGCATGGCAACGCCTCGTCATTTGCACTCGCCAACTTCACCGAGAGTAGCGCTGCACTGGAGATGGCCGTGGCCATCCCGGTCGGCACGTCGGAGGCGTCGCTCGACGGCAACCACATCGTGTTCTGCAAATACGTGGCCGGCGCGTCATCCCGGGACGATGAGTTTGTTGTCAGTGCCGTCGTAGGTGGGCCGGAGCGGTTGCTTGCGGGGAGCCAGCCAGCGCGTTTGGTCGCTACCGACTTTGACGGCGATGGCGTCAGCGACTTGATGGTCGCCTGCCAAGGGGATCGCTCGCTGCGGCTGTTCCGCAACACGGACGCGCCCGGTGGTCAGACCAACGAAGTGAATGTTGCCGCGTTCGAGGAGGCTCTTGGGTCACCTTGGGAGTTGGCAGCAGGGGATCCGACGATCATGAAGCTGAGCGACGTCAACGGCGACGGCAACTTGGATGTTGTCGTAGTCACTGAGTTCGTCGGCATGACTACGAGTTCGTCGGTTGCCACCTACCTCAGTACCGGGGCGGGCCAGTTCAGTGATGCCAGGTTTGCCTCGGCCACGCGTGTCGGCCTGTTCTCGCAGCGGTTGTCGTTGGACCTGGGCGACTGGAATAGCGATGGGGTGCCCGACCTGTTCCTTGGGTGGGCCCTGGAGCCGTTGGACTCGTCAAACCTTCGAGTGCTCTTTGGCGGCACCAAATAGTTCGTTCGAAACGGCGGCTGCAGAGGCTGTGCCCGGCAGCGACGAAGGCAGTTCACGGAGGAACGGTGGCGCTTGCTCGGGCGGCTGCCTATGGTGCGCCGCGCAATGAGCCTTACGTCGCAATCGAATCCAAGTGGCAGCAAGCAGTTGCCCGCTCTCAACATCGCGATGGTCGGGCACGCCTTCATGGGGCGTGCACACGGCAACGCATATCGTCAGGTCAATCACTTCTTCGACCTGCCGGTGCAGGTCGTGCCAAAAGTGATTGTCGGGCGTGATCAAAAGCGCGCGGCCGCCGCGGCGCAGAAGCTCGGCTTTGAGTCGGCGACGACCGACCTCGCTGCGGTTCTTGCGGATCCAACGATTGCCGTCATCGATGTTGCGACTCCAAACGATAGTCACCATTCGATCTCGATGCAGGCGCTCAAAGCCAAGAAGAACGTGCTGTGCGAGAAGCCGCTGGCGATGACGTTCGTGCAAGCCAAAGCGATGGCTCAGCTTGCCAAGCAGCAGAAGGTCCGGGTGGGCTTGTGGCACAACTACCGCCGTGCGCCGGCGACGGCCTTGGCGCAAAAGATGATCGCGCGCGGCGACATCGGCGACGTGTTGCAGGTGCGAGCGGTCTACCTGCAGGATTGGCTCAGTGACCCGAAATCGCCGGCCAGTTGGAGGACAACGAAAAAGACCGCCGGCAGCGGTGCTCACGGCGACCTCAACGCTCACTTGATCGACTTGACGCGCGACCTTACCGGTCTCGAGTTTGACTCGGTGTGTGGCATG
>CAXBFC010000091.1:0-20922 GCA_963974725.1 uncultured bacterium
CGGGGTGCGATGCGTCGCCAGTATGCCAGTCGCGCCGGCTCGCAATCGCTGGCTGCTGGCGATCGTCTGCATACCGCTCGGATTGGCCATGCTGTGGCTGCAGTTGCGGCGGCTACTTGCTGGCCGCAAGGCGGACGTTGCGCCGAGTCAGTAGGTCAGTCGGGTCCGCCAGCCGGCAAGGCAATCGGGTAAGGCTAGTCCGGCAAGGCAGTCGGATAGACAGTCGATGCACGCTTACCTGATCGTCGATGGAGTTTGGCCGTGGAACCCGGCAACAGAATCGGCCGCCCAATCGGCGGCCGCATTCGTTCTCCCGTGGCTCAGCCGCTTAGGCGAGCACGCGGTCGACGTGGTTCTTGACCGTGCGCAGGTCGGCGTTGCCCATGAAGCGATCCACTTCCTTGCCATCACGGAAGAAGATGCACGTCGGCACACTCATGATGCCGAAGCTGGCGGCCGTTTCAGATGCCTTGTCGATGTCGACTTTGTAGACCGACATCTTGCCGTCGTAGTCGCCCGCGACCTTGTCGATCGTTGGGGCAAGCGCCTTGCACGGACCACACCAGCTCGCAGAGAAGTCGACGAGGATGGGGGTTTGCGCGGCGTCTAGAGTGCTTTTGAAGTCGGCGTCGGTGAGTTCAGTGACCATGTTTACGTTCGTTTGCTGGGGATAGAGGCTCCCCGGGTGAACTGGGAATTTCGGCCATGGAGGCTCCCATGGCAAGGGTTCCGTCTCAAGTGCTGGGGTGGGAGGTGTCGATCCTTGCAACAGTCACCGTTGCAGGAGGCTCATGAAGCTCATATCGATTTCGATGATCAAGGACGAGGAGTACTGGATTTGGTACGCCCTGACGTCCGTTGCGCCTCACGTCGACGAGGTCCTCGTCTTCGACAACCACAGCACGGACCAAACCTGTGACATCGTCCGCGGGATGGGGCACCTGGGCGACAAACTAACCCTGTTTGAGGGGTTTGGTGGCGATGACGAGCAGGAGAACCGGCAGGCGATGCTGGAGGAGGCTCGCCGGCGCGGCGCGACTCATGTCCTGACGCTCGACGGGGACGAGGTTTACGCCGATGACACCCTGGCGTTTACCCGGCGTCTGTTGGAGGTGCACGAGCACTATCCTGCGCTCAACGACCCTCCGCAGAACCACGGCAAGGCGCTAGATCCGACTCCGACCGACGGAGTCTTGGTCAAGAACATCGGCATGCGGCCGATTTGTCCTGGGTTCCTCGGCCCCGACAGCTGCCGGCCCCACGACTACTTGTCCACGGATACGGATCATTCCGCATACAACTACTTGGTTCGGGTGACGTCGCTGCAGAACCTACGTGGCAACGGTCTCAAGTGGGGTGAGCACGGATTTATCGAAACCGGCGACCAATACATCCAGTCGTCGCCACACACGCTGTGGTTGCCCGGACTCTGGTTCTTGCACTTCTCGTTCCATCCGCGTTCGAGCAAGCGCAAGCCAGGCTCGATGCAGTGGGAGCGGCAACCGCGGGATCTGGGCAGTGCGCCGATCCATGCACATGTGCATGTGCCGGCGGCGCTATTGCGCCCTGATGGACCCGGCAACCCGACGCTGGAAGCGTGGGGGATGTGCGCGGCGAAGCCGGGTGCCGCGCGCGAGCGTCTCGAGGACTACCTCGTCGACGCTACTTAGAATCAGGGTTTCACGGGCCGCTTCGCGACAATCGCGTGACGGGACGCAACCATGATGTCTCGGAAGCCTGATCGCCTCCGGTCAGGATCAGGCTTGGCGGTTGAGCGCTGCCAGCAGGCGTTCGGTCGGAATGCCATTCTCGCCAGCGACGTTCTCAATCGACTCGTTGGGCTCGAAGCCACAGTTGCTACAGCCACCGAGATGGAAGTCGCGCATCAGCACCATGCCGAGCGACGGGTCGGCCGTCAGGGCCTCAAGCATCGTGGTCTGTGCGGTGAACTGAGAGTTGCCGGTCTTTGCTTCGTCCATAGTCAGATAGTTGTTCGTCGGTTGTCGTTTGCAGTTGGGTTACTCGGCGTTGAGCACGCTGACGCGCTGCGCGAGTTTGCCTGCGAGGGCGATGAGGGCCTTGGCGCTTTCGGATTCGGGCGAGGAGATGACGATCGGCGTGCCGCGGTCGCCACCTTCCCGCACCTCTACTTCGAGCGGGATCTGGCCGAGCAGTGGCACACCGAACTGTTCTTCGATGATCTTGCCGCCACCCTCGCCAAAGAGATGATAGCGCTCCGTCGAGCCAGGTGGGGTGAACCACGACATGTTCTCGATGACGCCGAGGATCGGCACGTTCACGGTTTGGAACATGCGGATGGCCTTCCTGACGTCGAGTACCGAAACGTCTTGCGGCGTGGTAACGATGACCGCGCCCATCAGGTGCGCTGACTGACTGAGCGACAACTGGGCATCGCCGGTGCCTGGCGGCAGGTCGACGACGAGGTAGTCGAGGTTGTCCCAAGCGACTTCGAACAGGAACTGTCGAATCGCCGAGTGCAGCATCGGTCCGCGCCAGATCACCGCTTGGTCTTCGGCGACCAGTAGGCCCATCGAGATGATCTGCAGTCCGTGGGCCTGGAAGGGCACGATGCGCTTGTCGATGACTGTCGGCTCGCCCTTGACACCGAGCATTAGCGGCACGTTGGGGCCGTAGACATCGGCGTCGAGGATGCCGACCTTGGCACCGGTCTTGGCCAGGGCGCATGCCAAGTTGACAGCTACGGTCGATTTGCCGACCCCGCCCTTGCCGGACGAGACCGCAATGACGTTCTTGACGCCAGGGATCAGCCCCTTGTCGCCGAGCACTGGACGGCTGGCCGTAACCTGGGCGGTCATCTCAATCTTGACCTCGTGCACGCCAGCGATCGCCGAGACCGCTTTTTCTGCTTGGGCCTTCATCAGGTCCTTCACCGGACAGGCCGGGGTCGTCAGCTCGACCGAGAAGGCTACGGAGCCGGCGCAGATCCGCAGGTCCTTGATAAACCCCAGGGAGACAATGTCTTTGTTGAGGTCGGGGTCCTGGACAGCGCGCAGGGCGTCGAGAACTTGGGATTCAGATACGGTCGCGTCGGCGGTCATTGAGCGGCCGTAATTAGCCACAAAATGGGGCCATATCAAGGCCCGGATGGAGTCTGCCTTCTCGTGTCGGGAAGTTATGGCGGGGCTATCCGTCGAATGTTCGATTCAGGCCTGTACTATTCGCCGCCCGACGATCGGGTTACGCAGCATGATTTTCCGTCTCTCCAGCATCTCGCGGATCCTCGCGGTCCTTATTCTAATCGTTGCCGTTGTGCCTGCCCAGCGCGGGGAAGTGGGAGGCGAGCAACTGACCGCCGAGCAGCAGAAGGCGATGCGCATGCTGCGCGCGAAGGGCGGTAAGCCCCAGGAGGCGGGTGAGGCAGATTCCGAAGCTGCGGCCAGGTGGGAGGCGATGAGTCCGGAAGAGCGTTTGGCTGCCAATATCCGTCGCGGTTCGAAGGCGCACTGTCGCTTCGTTGCTGCATGTCGGCCGCCGAAGCTGCTGCCGGGTCAGTCCGGAGTCCTGATGATCACCGCGATCTTGCAGGGGCAGGCGGTGTTGCCCGCACCGCTGCAGTTGAAGATGACGCCGCGGGTCAAGGTTGGTTCGGTTTCCCTAGGCGCATTGGCTGCACACCCCGCATTGCCGGGGACGATGGCGAAGGCCTACCTCAATCGCCCTGTCTACGAGAACACGGCGGTGTTCGAAGTGCCGGTGACGATGGGCAACGACGCAAAGCTCGGCCAAAAGACGCCGCTCGCAGTCGATTTGGAGTTTGATCTCTACGACGGCAAATCGGGGCAAGCCATCGGCCGCTTCATCGAACGCGTCAGCGCGGACGTCGAAATTGCGCCGCACGTCGACCCAGAGGTGGCTGGCCGCGCCAACAAGCCGAAAGTGACGCCCAAGCCGGTTGTTGCCGTCGAACCGGTCAACAAGCAGTCATCGCAGGAGGACGCCACCAAGCCCGATGGCAACGCGATGGGTGGCAAGGCCACTGAGGTTCCCGTTGCTGGCGCGAAGCCGGCCGAAGTGGTTGAGCCCGCAACGAGTGGCGACTTGCCGCCGACGGAGACTGGCGGCATTGGCATGCCA
This sequence comes from uncultured bacterium, assembly GCA_963974725.1. Lineage (GTDB taxonomy): Bacteria > Planctomycetota > UBA1135 > UBA1135 > UBA2386. The sequence goes on from CAXBFC010000091.1 coordinate 4,117, forward strand.
TACATGCTGGTTATCGGTGGCGGCGCATTCTTGCTTGTCATCGCGCTCTTGCTGATGCGCAAAAAGTAGCCAGCGATCTGTCAGGTGCGTGCCCCATTGGCTGGCACGTCGACAGTGCGCAGTCCCGGATTTGGCGACTGCGGCAGTAGCTCCATCAGATTCTCGCTGACCGAAGTGCCGGTGATAGCGGCTGATGCGTGAGTCCAAGGGGCCAATTGCAGCAACCGGACCGGGTCAGAGGCACGCTTATTGTTCTGTATCGAAGGTAAGTGCGTCCGACTTACGCGCAGGAACGAAGTTCCATATGCGTGCGTGAGTCGTATCACGCGCGACCCCTACCCGTGAAAGAACCATGGTGCTAGCCAAGATCCTCCGTCGCTCGCTTCCGAAGCTCCGCCCGCAACAGCTGGTTGCGTTGACTGAGCTCGACGACTTGCTCGATGTTGCTACCGATGAATTCGGTGCCAACGTCAAGAAGGTTGCCAAGCTCTTCGCCAAGTCGGAAGCGACGCTCGATCTCGAAACTTACCGTCAGCAGCGTTCCGATGCTGCCAGCCTGACAGCTACCGCAGATCTACCGGACATTCGCGACCCGCTCTACTCAGCGGACTTGAAGCGCATGCCGCAAATGGATCGTGAGGAAGAGTTCCGCATGGCGCGGCGCCATGAGTTCCTCGTTGGCTTACTGACGTGGTCGTTGTCCCGCTTCGGCATCGACGAAGCCGCGATTGCGGAACTGCTGAAGAAGCCAGCCAATCGCATGATCGCAGCCCTCGGCGAACGCGCTGAGCCCCGCGGCCTTTCGAGGCGTTGGGTTGAGCAGATGATCCTGCAATACGAGCACCTGCGGAACATCTACGTCGAGGGCGCTCTCTACATCGTGTTGAGCACGGTGAATCGCTACCGCAATCTCGGTGTCGATTCGCAGGACCTGGTGCAAGAAGGCAACGCGTCGCTGTTCCAGGCGATCGATGGCTTTGATTGGCGGCGCGATGTTCGCTTCCGAACCTACGGTCAATACTGGGTGCACCAAGCTGTGTTGAAGATGCTCTACAACAGTTCGCGCACCGTTCGGGTGCCGATCTGGGTGCAGAAGATCCTCGGCAAGATTCGGCGCGCGCAAGAAGCCGGCCGTCGCGAAGGACGCGAGTTGACCAACGCGGAAATCGCTGCGCGGATCGACGTCTCGGAATCGAAGGTCGCGTGGGTGTTGTCGACTCGTCGTTACGCGGTCAGCCTCGATGCGACAGTCGGCGGCGAAGACGGTGGTGCGACGCTTGGCCAGATGTTGCCGGACGAAGATCAGGTCCCGATTCCGGAGTCGATTCCGGCTGGTGACTTGCGTGCGGTGCTGGCCGAAGTGATGGCCGACTTGCCAGAACGAGAGCAGGGCATTCTGTCGCGACGCTTTGGTCTCGACGGCGAAGAACCGGAGACTCTCGGTGAGATTGCCGAAGACCTCGGGATCACGGCCGAGCGAGTCCGTCAACTGCAGAACGCAGCGCTCGGGCGTATCAAGCGCCCAGGCAAGATGATTCGCGGTCTTGCTCGATGCGCGTGCCGGCAACCATGTTGTCGTACGCGTCGTCGAGCAACTGCTTGTAGACCTCCGGTCGCAAGTCGGCCGCGATTGGCAGGACGCGGCGCATCGTTCGCACCTTGCGCAGTTCAATCGGGGCCAGCGTGGCGCCGGCGTCGCCGTTCCCCGTCGCCAGGATCTCGCCCATCGGGTCGATGATCCGGCCATCGCCAGGAAATGACATTGGCTCGTCGTTGCGCAGCGACGGTTCTTGGCCGGTGCGGTTGCAGCCGACCACGAACAGTTCGTTCTCGATGGCGCGCGCTCGCAACAGCGTGCGCCAATGCTGCGCGCGCGCCTCGGGCCACTGGCCAGGAACGACCAGGACTTCCGCGCCCTTGTGAAAGTAGTGGCGCGACAGTTCCGGAAAGCGGATGTCGTAGCAGAGCATGACGCCCAGCTTGCCGGCTTCGGTTTCGACCACGCACGGCTGATCGCCGGCCGCGTGGTAGCGATGCTCGAGGTTCGCCGAGAACATATGGATCTTGCGATACGATCCCAGCATCTCGCCGCGCTGGTAGACCCGCGCCGTGTTGAATACCTGATCGTTGTCGGGCTCGATCGAGCTACCGACGACTACCAAAGAGTGTTCTTTCGAGAGCTCCCTCAGGGTCTCGTCGGCTTCCTTGACGCGGCGAAATAGATCGTCGTCGAACGCGTCCAAGAACGACGTCGACCAGAGTTCTGGTAGCACGCAGAGCCGTGCGCCCGCCGCTGCTGCTTCTTCGATGCCAGCTTGCATCGAGACAACGTTGGCGGCGACATCGCCGGAGGCGACATCGAACTGGACGCAGGCGGCGTAGTATTCCTCGGGCAGAGTCACGGTCGCAACGATAGCTCGATAAGTGGTTGCCGAGAACCCTATCCGGGTACGAAACAAGGAGGCGGGCTCAGAGCCTACCTCCTTGGCACTTGTCTCGGATTCTTTCGACTAACCCTTGAACAGGATGTCGTCCGTTGGCGTGCCTGTTTGCTTCTTGGCTCGCGGAGCTGCATCCGACTTCGTTTCGGCGATTAGTTGGTCGCTCGGCTTGAAGATAATAGTTTCCTTGTTGGCAACCTCGATGCTGGCGCCGGTCAAGGGGTGCTTGTAGGCGCGGCCCTTGCGGATGCGGCGCTCAAACGTGCCGAAGCCCTTTACAGCGACCTTTCCGCGGGCGTGCAGCAATTCGCTGACCGCGTCGAGCACTGCATCAAGAACGCGAGCTGCAGTGCGTCGCGGAACATTGAGTTCCTCGGCGACCTTGTCGGCGAGAATGCCCTTATTGGCCTGGCGACCGAACTGCTCTTCTTTGGCTGCGAGTCCGGTTGCATGATCCTTGCTTGCGGCAGCGTCTTGGTTGGTGGTGCGCGTCATCCTTCAATCCCTCTTTCCCAGTGATCCCTTAATGCAGCGCGCGCGTGCGCACTGCTCCCTGATATCCCCGTCAGTCCTTGGCGGCCTGCGGCACTGGCTTGGGAGCCCCAACGTATCGTTCGAGGCCTGAAACCAGCTTGGCGAGGTAGCGTGCTGCTACTTCGCTGAATGGCGCGCGCTTCAAAACGGCGCCCTCAACGGAGCTATCTTCCGGCAGCAATCCGAGCCAGTTGAGGTCGAACCCTAAAAAGCGTTCCGTGCAGCCCTTGAGTTTGAGGAATACCTGCTCGGCTTCCTCTGGGGATCGCACGCGATTGACGACTGCGTGGATCGGCTTGTCAAAGCCGTCCTGCACGATCACCTTGACGATGCCGTACGCGTCAGCAATTGCTGCGAAGTTGCTAGTGGTCACTAGCACGCATTGATCCGCGAGCGTGACGAAGTCGGTGACACCTTTCGAGACACCGGCTCCGGTATCCAAGATGACGACGTCGCAGAACTGCGCCAGGTCCTCGATGGCCACGCAAATCTGTGCGCGACCATTGTCGTCAAGGTTGGCCATGTCCTTTACCCCGCTGCCACCGCTGATGAACTTCACCTGGCACGGCCCGTCGACAATGATGTCGGCAAGTTCGGCAGTGCCAGAGATGTAGTCAGACAGTGTCTTCTCCGGCTTGATGCCAGCGAGAATGTGCGCGTTGGCGAGGCCGAGGTCGGTGTCAATGATGATGGTCCGGTAACCACGCCGGCTGAATTCGCAGGCGACATTGACGGACAGAGACGTCTTGCCGACGCCTCCCTTTCCGGATGTCACAGCGAAGATCGTTGCGCGCTTACCGCTCTTCTGCGGTGTATTCGATTGCTCGACCATATTGGTTCTTTCGTTCGGCGAGTGCTCCTCGTTCGAACCTTCCATCGGCCGATCCGGTCACGGACCTTGCGTCCAAGTATGGGACGACTTGGATGTGCGACACGCAGGGTTGCTACGGAGCTGGCCGAAGAGAGTGTTGCGCGCCTGCTACCGATCGTGTGGCCCTGGCGCGTATCCCAAGCCAGTGTTGCAATCTGAAACAACGACCTCTGCTCGCCATCGCAACGTCGGTTTGCACGGCTTTGCTGCCAAGGCCATGGTGCTGCGAATCGCAGTGATTGTTGCGATGTGCATCGCTGCGGCATGGTTTGCAGCCGAGTGTGTGTCGCATCTGCAGGCGCTCGCATCGGGAGCAGCACCGAGTGCTGATGGGTTGGTAGTTTCCGCGTCAGTTTTTGTCACCAGTCTGGTCGTCGTCTTGCTTGCGGAAGTGGCCAACTTCACCCGGCGCTTTCATCGGCCTGAGCAACAGGTGCGTGCAGCCATGCAACGCATTCGGGCGGGTGATGTTGGATTTCGCGTCGCTTTGCGTCGCGGTGAGCCATTGAGTCGTCTGCTGCACGAGTGCAACGGGCTGTTGGAATGGCTCAATCGGAACCCGCCGGGAGGCGCCCGTCTCGATGCAGATGTTTTTGAAATCGATAGGGATGACGAGGACGAACTGGCGTGAAAAGTCCTTGCGAACGTCACTGGGTTCGGGATGCGTGCCTGGTCGCGGCGATGCTGCTCGCTGTGCTTTCGGGTGTCGTGTATTCCGCGTTGCAGTCGGCGCAGGAGTCGCTTGATGAACGTCACGCCAAAGTCCTGGCGATTCATTCGCTACAAGAATCCTGTGAGCTCGGGGTGATGCCTAGTGCGTCCGAATTGCAGGCCGTGGCGTCGCTGTTTCCCGGTAGCCAATTGACCTGCTCGCGCATTGACGACGCGATCTATCTGACGTTCGCCGTCGAAACGTTGCCAGCAGGTCTTGGCCCGGTAGTGATGCAGGCCCGATGAACGCACCACGCCCTTCGTATGCCGCGTGCCTGCTGCGCGCGTTTTCCCCGGCAATGTTGTTGGTTTGCGTGGCCACCATTCTGCTGCTGGGCGCTGTGCTCAAGCTTGGCACAGTGATGCAGCGGGCCGACACGGTCAACCAACATGTCGCCGCGGTGCGTGCCAGTATCTTGGCGGAAACCGCCCTGCTTCGGAGACGTGAAGACACAGTCTTGCCGATGCGATGCAGCATCGCTGGAACGACTGTCGAGCTGGACTGCGAACAAGATCGATTCCTGATTTCCATTGCCGGAACGGTTGGGTCTACGGAGATCTCAGCACGTCGGTTGTCCGGTGCGGCACCGCGCGCGTTCTCGCACGCTCGAGTGGCTGCAGATGCAGCGACGCTTGGTGAGATGGGGGGCGGCTACCACGAATCAGTGGCTCATTGGCCGCAACCGAGTAGCGAGGCGCTCGCCACGGCCCGTCACGTCAACCAGATGCAGGGCTTCCATCGCGACCCCGAAATTGCGCTGCGCTACCTCACAGCTGGCACCGACCGCCCCGATTTCGTCTGGCGACCTGGAGACGAGATCTCGCGCCCGACCTCGCCAGGCATCCTGGTCGTGCCTGGCAATCTTTGGATCGAAGACGATTCCCAGCCACTCGATTGCACGCTTGTGAGTGATCTGGTCGTCGTCGTGCTTGGCAACCTGCACGTGTTGCGGTCGCTGTGCATCTCGGGCCCCGGCAGACTGCTGCTGGTGTGCCACGCCGAAGCTGAGGCCATCGTGTTTGCGGATCAGGATGGCAGTGGCGGTTGGTCCGCCGGAGACCGCCTGCGCACGGGGCCGTTGCAGCCGGGTCATTCGCAAGCCGGTCAGACGTTCTCGGGCCCCGTTGAAGGCAGCGGTAGCGCCTATTTTGGCCTGCCCGGGGTCGCCAACAACATCGTTTGCGATGCCGGCGTCCTGGTTGCTGGCGAAATGCACGTGGCCGGAATCGTCGATGTGCGCGGTCCGCTGCTGGTTCGGTACGGCGTCACCAGACTGCCAAACCCGGCCGCTCCGGACCAGCAGAGTGCGTTGCGGCCGCCTGGGCGGCAGGGTTGGATCTACCGCCGGGGTCGAGACCGAATCCCAGGGTTCCCAGTCACGGGCTCGCCGCGTCCAGGTCGTCTGGAATTCCGTCTTCGCTAACCTCTTTACCCGGATGGGTTCGCTCGCTAGCGTATCCGCCCCACTGCGGGGTCGTAGCTCAGTTGGTAGAGCGCTGCGTTCGCAATGCAGAGGTCAGGGGTTCGACCCCCCTCGATTCCACCAGTTTTCGCCCCTGGCCAGCAATGGTCAGGGGCGCAACTCTTTCTGGTGAGACCCGCAGCAGTGATTCCCGCAGCAGTGGTTCCCGCAGCAGTGAGATTCTGGCAGTAGGCCAGTAGTGATTTCTGCGATTCCTGCCTGCCGGGCCTCTAGACAGAAACGAACGCAGGGTCGGGTTCGGACGCCAGGCCCAGCGCGCGGCACTCCGCCCAGAACCGTCGTACGCCGCGCACGTCCTCGGCATCGAGTTCGTAGTGCGCCGCGCCTTCCGTGCCGTCGACGGCGCCGCGTTCTCGGCCAACGGTTCGGCCGCGATGCAGTGCCGGCAAGACCGCAGCGTGGTCTACGCCAGGTCGCATCACCCACAGCGCGAACACGAACGGCAAGCCAGTCCACTGAACCCACTCCGTGCCCAGGTCCCAGATCTCGCGCTCGCCGGGATCGGCTTCGAGGCCGGGGTCGCCAATCAGCATGACGAGGTCGTGTGGCAATGCATCTGGTTGCAGCGTCGGTTTGATGGTCGAGAACTCCGGTTCGCCAGCCACCTCGTCGCGGTGGACGTGGTGCAGCAGCAGTTTCAGCAACGCGACGGTAGTGGCAGAACTCTGGTCGCAGCCGACGGTGCGGATCTTCTTGCCGCGGCGGCGGAACGCACGCACCGAACGGATCTCCTGCTTGCAAGCGATGCCGAGGTCTGCGGCGACGGTGTATCCCGGGTGGCGAATCGCTTCGATGGAAGACAGCAGCGCCGCATCGAGTTTGCCGGCGCGCAAGTCGGGGATCATCTCGGTCGGCGGCGCCAACACGAGCTCGATATCCGGATCTTCTTCGAGCCCACCGAGAAGGGGCGCGCCGACACCGTAGGGGACTCCGCCGATTCGTATGCTCACTGATGCAGTTTGGAAGAAGGTGCGCGGGACCGTTGCGATGGTAGCGAGACTGCTGCACGGACTACACACTCGAACCAGCGGTCTCATGCGTGTCACAAGCAGCACAGCTGGCCGCAGCGTTCTACAGTGTCTGCGCTCGCTTCTCCCTGTCAGACTGACCAAGATCCATGGTGCACCTTCCTCACACGGTTCTCGCTGCGATTGCTAGCTTGCTCGTGCTCGCCGCGCCGACGCGCGCCCAGTTCGACCCAAACTGGCCGGAGCCTCTTCTGCCGTTGCTCGGCACGGTTTTTCTCGGTGGTGGCGGCGAGTTGCCTGCTGAGGCCTTGCCTAGATTCGTGCAGATGGCCGGTGGCGACGAGGCGAATCTCGTGGTGCTCGCTTCGAGCGAAGCTGCCACGGTTCCAGATGGGTTGGGGCAGGCGACACTCGTGAAGGTGTTTGCTGCCGATGGCGCCCAGGTCGACGCCGCGCAACTTGATCAGGCCGCAGCGAAGTTGGCGAAAGCTACTGGCGTTTGGTTGCTCGCGGACAGTGCCCAGCAGTTTGTCGAGACGTTCGGTGGTAGCGCCGTCGCAACGCAATTGTTCATGCTTGTGCATCGCAAGGGTGTGCTCGGCGGCAATGGCGACGTGGTGACGGCGCTTGCCGCGACCCGCATCGCCGGCGGCAAGGTGCACGCGACCCTGGGCGTTGGCTTGGATCTCGTGCCGGCGTGTGTCCTCGATGTGAACTATGATGTCGCGCAACGCCAGAACCGGTTGCTCGGCGTGTTGGCGAGCCAGCCGACGTTGGTAGGGGTCGGGATCGAAGCTGGCACTGTGTTGGTGCTGCACAACCGGTTCTTTGATGTGTTTGGCGCGGGAAGTGCCTACGCCTGCCTGGCCGCCAATGAACACTTGGCAGTGCGCATCGAGCGCATCCACCCAGAGGTCTCGCCACGAAGCCAACGGCGACCGCAAAGGAACCAAGCAGCGCGAGGTTCGCGTCGTCCCGCGGGCCGCGCTGCGGCACGCCAGGGTTCTCGGGTGCGGCCTTACCGTGCACGTCGATTAGAGGATCTGATGGCGTTGCATCGCGCCGCGACCGCGCGCACCCGGGCGCGGTTTCCCGCCGTACAACCGCCCAAGCCCAACGTCGCGAAAGGCTCACTGATCATCGTTGGCGGCGGCGGCAGTCCGCCGGGTTTCATGGAAAAGTTCATGGAGCTTGCCGGGGGCAAGGATGCGCTGCTGCTCTACATCCCGTGCACCGAGAGCGAAGAGGCCAACGCCGAGCGCACACTTGCGCGTTGGCGTCGCGCCGGTGCCACCAACGTCGACTTCATCCACACCAAGGATCGTCACGAAGCGGACACCAGCGAAGAGATCCACGCCAAGCTGCGCCGCGCTGGCGGTCTGTTCTTTGGCGGTGGCCGGCAGTGGAACCTGGTCGACTCGTGGCAGCACACGGAATCGCACCGCCTGATGCACGAACTGTTGCAGCGCGGCGGCGTCATTGCGGGATCTTCTGCGGGAGCTTCGATCCAGGGCTCCTACATGGCTCGCGGCAACTCGCTCGGAAACCTCGATTCGATGGCGCCCGGCTATGACACGGGGCTCGGATTCTTGACGGGAGTCGCGATCGATCAGCACTTCTCGCAGCGCGGCCGTCGGCCCGACATGACCAAGCTCGTCGATCGCTATCCGCAGTTGCTGGGCATTGGCCTCGATGAAGCGTCTTCGATCATCGTGCAGGGCCATGTCGCCACTTGCTTGTGCCGCGAAGGCCGCCAGGTGCACTTCTACGATCGCAATCTGCCGGTTCTGCCGGACCAACCGGACTACCTGCTACTGAGCAATGGACAGCAGTACGACCTCGCGGCCCGCAAGGTGATCACCAAGAAGGAGTAGCTAGTGCTGGATCGCGAACACGTGGTTGCGGCCGCGGAATAGCAGCATGCCGTTGGCGATTGCCGGCGTGGCCATGCAGATTTCGCCGATCGGGCTTACCCCGAGTTGCTCAAACTCCTTACCGGCTTTGACGACGTGCACTTCGCCTTCTTCACTGGTGAAGTAGAGCTTGCCGTCGCCAGCTACGGGCGATGCCGAGAACGCCGAGGCTCCGGTGCCTAGGCGATGGCGGCCATAGACTTCGCCGGTCTTGGTGTCGACGACGGAGACGACCCCGCTCAGTGCGCACAGATACAGCAGGTCGCGATAGACGATGGGCGTTTGGATGTAGTTGCCGACGCGCGTTTGCATCCACGCAACGTGTTCGCCGGTCACCGTCTTGGTGGGGATCGGTAGTTCGCCGGTGGCACTGCGCTTGACGGCGAATACCGGGCGCCGCGGGTGGGTGGGCTTCAGCGGGCGGTGGTTGCTGGTGAACAGCACGAGGTCACCCGCGACAAGCGGTGCGGGAATCGGCAGGCCGCCGCCGCCGGACATGCGCCAGACTTCGCTGCCGTCCTTGAGCAGGTAGCCGCCCATGTGCGTGCAGCCGTTGACGAAGACCATCTTGCCCCGGTCCGTGTCGACGACCGTTGGCGTGGCCCAGCTGGTAGTGTCGTCGCGGTCGACGCGCCACGCCGGTTTGCCGGTGTCGATGTGCCAGGCCGCCAGATACGGCTTGGTCTTGACGTCGGCTTGCACGATCACCAGGCCGTCGGCAATGGTCGGGGAACTCGCGTAGCCCCAATGCAGATCCATCGAGTCATGCGGCCCAACATCGAGTTCGCCGAGGTCTACTTGCCACGCCAGATCGCCGGCGACGGTGTAGCAGAACATGCCCTGCGCGCCGAACACCGCGACGACGTAGCTGCCATCGGTGACCGGGGTCGGGTCGGCGTGCGTCGCCTTGGTGTGGCGCGCAAACTTCGGCACACAGCGTACTGCGGTGCGAACCCAATCGACGCGGCCGTCGTCGAGCCGAAGGCTCCACAGCTGGAAGCTATGTTCGACCATGTCCTCAGCGGAGTCGCCGGCGCCGTAGGCACCGATCTTGAGACTCGCTGCTTTGCCCTTCGCAACGGCAGTGGCGATGAAGACGCGGTCCCCGGCGACGATGGCCGATGCGTGCGACAGACCGGGGACTGCGGCTTGCCAGCGCAGCCCCTTGCCGGCCGGCACATCCCACGCTTCTGGCAGCGCATGCTGGTCGGCAACTCCGGCGGCTTGCGCGCCACGGAATTGCGGCCAGCTAGCGTCTTGCGCCGCCGCGACGGCACAGAAAAGGAGCAAGGCGGGCAGTAGGCGCATGTCGCAAAGGTATCTGCATACCTGCATCGTTCCGAATGGGGCGTAGGATGCCGCAGATGTTCGTTCACGTGCGTAAGGGCTTGGTTGTCGCCAACCTCATTGTGGCAGCTAGTTTGCTCGCGGCGGATTCGCTTGCCGCTCAGAGTGATTCTTGGCGGGACTTCCGCGGCCCGGATCGCAATGGTTGCGTCGCGAAGGCGGCGGTGCCGTTGACTTGGAGCGAACAGCAGAACGTCACGTGGAAGTGCCAGGTTCTGGGCAGTGGTTGGTCGTCGCCGGTCGTCGAAGGCGGCAAGGTCTGGCTGACTACGGCGACCGATCGCGGCAAGAAGCTGCACGTCGTCGCTGTCGACGTCGCCACGGGTAAGACGTTGCACGAGCAAGTCGTGTTCGAAAACGACAAGCCCGAGAAGAAGAACGCGCTCAATAGCTACGCGTCCCCATCGCCGGTGATCGAGCCGGGTCGCGTCTACGTGCACTTTGGCACGTATGGCACCGCGTGCTTCGATACCGAGACGTTCGAACAAGTGTGGCAGCGCCGCGACCTCAATTGCGACCACATGGAGGGCCCTGGTTCGTCGCCGATGTTGTTTGAGGGTCTGCTGATCTTCAACGTCGATGGTGGCGATGTGCAGTATGTCGTCGCGCTCGACAAGGCGACAGGCGTGACCAAGTGGCGCACGGATCGTTCGATCAAGTTGGCCGGGTTTGCGCCGGACTATCGCAAGGCCTACAGCACGCCGATCGTGATCGAGGTCGATGGCAAGCCGCAGTTGATCAGTTCGGGGGCACAGGGCAGCTACGCCTATGACCCGCACACCGGCGAAGAACTGTGGCGGGTTCGCTACAAGGGCTTCTCGATGGCCTCGCGGCCGATGGCTGGCAACGGCATGGTGTTCTTGACGACTGGGTTCATGCGAGCGCGTATGTTGGCGGTCAAGGTGCCGGCAGTCGACGACGTGACCGACACCCACGTTGTCTGGGACTACTCTCGCAACGTGCCGAAGATGTCGTCGGCGGTGCTGGCGGGCGATCGGGTCTTCATGATCGATGATGGTGGCTTCGCGACCTGTCTCGATCACCAGACCGGCGAGGCGCTGTGGCGCAAGCGCGTCGGCGGCGAACACTGCGCGTCGCCGCTGTGCATCGGCGACCGCATCTACTTCTTCGACCGCGAAGGCAAGACGGTCGTGATCGCACGGGCCGACGTCTACAAGGAACTGGCGAGCAACCATCTGGAGGCAGGATTCATGGCGACTCCGGCCGTCGTTGGGGATGCCTTCGTCATGCGCACGCGCACGCACCTGTATCGAATCGAGGCCGGTAAGTAGGCTCGGAGCCGCGTAGCATTGCGGCCATGTCGATACGCCAGGTTGCTTGGATCCCGCTCTTGCTGCTGATTGGTTGCGCGACCCCGCGTCAGGACTTTGGGTCTGACAATGCTGCGCTGCCTTTCAGCAAGGCCGTGTTGGTCGGGGATACGCTCTACGTGTCCGGCCACCTTGGCCTCGATGCCAAAACCGGCAAGCCACCGGCCGACGCTTCGAGGGAAGTCGTGCTGATGCTGGACGCGTTCGCTGCCACGATGGCGCGTGCCGGCATGACGATGGACGACCTGGTGCAGGTTCAGGTCTACTGCTCAGACCTTTCGCTCTACGGCACGTTCAATGAAATCTACGGCGGGAGGTTCCGTGAGAACTTCCCGACCCGTGCCTTCATTGCCGCGCCGCCACTGCTCAAGGGCTGCCGCTTCGAGATCATCGGCACGGCCGTTCGGCGATAGATTCGTAATCAGTAGGTCGCTGGCTGGCCCGACCGTGCAGCTGCCGGCCCGAGTTCTTAGCCTTACAGCATGGTTGCATCCATGCCTTTACTTGTCCGCCTGGCCCTTGCTTCGGCATGGCTTTCGCCTTGTCTCTTGGTCGCGCAGGAGGAGGGCGCGGGCACATCGCCGTGGAATCGCTTCCGTGGCCCGAATGGCACCGGCATGGCGGAGGGCAAATACCCGACCAAGATTGGCCCCGAGCTTGGCGTCGTCTGGAAGCGCGCGTTTCCCGAAGGGCATAGCTCGCCGATCTTCAGTGCGAAGCTGATGTTCTTGACGGGAGTCGAGGACGAGAAGATCTACACCTACGCGATCGATCGTAGAGACGGCGCGACTGTTTGGCGCAAGCAAGCACCGCGTCCGCGTCGCACGGAGTTCCATGGCAAGAACGGTCCGGCCGCCGCATCCGCTGCGGTCGACGCGGACACCGTGGTCGTGTTCTTCGATGAGTATGGCATGCTCGCCTACGATCACGCTGGCGAGGAGCGTTGGCGCTTGCCGCTCGGACCGTTCTTCAACATCTACGGGATGGGGGCATCGCCGATTCTGGTTGGCGACACGGTCGTGCTGCCGTGCGACGACGGCAAGGCGTCGTATGTACTTGGCGTCGACAAAATGACTGGCGACGTGCGCTACAAGGTCGACCGACCAAATGCTGTTAGCGGTCACTGCACGCCGGTGGTCTATCAGCCAAAAGACCAGAACCCGCAGTTCATCTTGCCGGGCTCGTTCTTGTTGGATTCGTATGATGCCAAGACGGGCGAACGCGTCTGGTGGATCCGAGGCCTGCCATCGGAAATGAAATCGGTGCCGGTGCTGCTCGGTGACACGCTGTGGATTCATGGCTTCGGCAGTCCACAGAACAACAAGGGCCGGCAGATCGAGTTGCCTGAGTTTGGCGACGCGGTCAAGCAGATGGACAAGGACGGCGACAAGCTGATCAACAAGGAAGAACTGACGGACCGGCGCGTCGGCCGCTACTACCAGTTTCTCGATCTCGACAAGAACGGCACGCTAGATGCCGACGAGTGGCGTTTGTGTCGCGCGTCGTTCGCCTCGGTCAATGCGGCGATGGCCGTGCGCGTTGGTGGCGAGGGCGACATGACCGACAAGAGCGTGTTGTGGCAGTACTACCGGTCGATCCCGCAGCTGCCGTCGCCATTGATCACCAACGGCATCTACTACCTGCTCGGCGATCAAGGTGGACTGATGTCGACGATCCGCGCCGACAACGGCGAGTTCGTTGAGAAGGCTCGGGTTGGTGAAGCGGGCGATGCCTACTTCACGTCGCCAGTTTGTGGCGATGGCAAGGTCTACCTGCTCAGTGAGAACGGCTTGCTGACGGTGTTGGCGGCCGGCAAAGAGCTGAAGCCGATCCACTCGGCGCAGTTCGGCGAACCATGCTTCGCGACGCCCGCACTGGTCGACGACAAGATCTGGTTACGCACATTCGGCCACCTCTACTGCTTCGGAGAAACCAAGTGATTCACGTGAAATTGGCTGCGTTATTGGCTCTTGGTGTGACCGCTGCGTGTGGTGCTCAGGAATGGTCCCGGTTTCGTGGTGTGCGTGGGCAGGGACTGGGCAACGCAGACCTGCCGACGGTATTCGCCAAGGAGCACGTTCGTTGGCGCACCGACATCGAAGGCACTGGCCACTCGTCGCCGGTGTTGTGGGGTGCGCACCTGTTCTTGACCCGCGTCAGTGGCGCCAAGGGCAAGCGGGAAGTCGTCTGCTATGACGCCGACACCGGCAAGCAGACGTGGAGCTACACCTGCGAGTTCCTGTCGCACAAGCAACACCGTCTCAACAGCTTTGCGTCGTCGACGCCGGTCGCCGATGAGTTGGGCGTCTATGTCATGTGGAGTTCCGGCGATAAGCTCGAAGCGCTCGCGCTCGATCACCAGGGCGCATTGCTCTGGCGACGCGAACTCGGCGACTACTACGCTCAGCACGGCAGTGCCAACTCGCCCGTTGTGCACGGGGAGTTGCTGATCATTGCCAATGAGAATGAAGGCGACGACTGCTTCATGATGGGACTCGATCGCAAAACCGGCAAACAGGTCTGGCGCGAGGAGCTTCAGAAGAGCCCGCGATGGGCGTGCTACTCGCCGCCGTTCTTCTACGAGCCCAAGGGTGCCGAACCGGTCATGCTGGTTGCGAGTGCCGCGCATGGCTTGACCGCGTTTGATCCGGCGACCGGCAAAGTGCGCTGGCGTGCCAACCCCGGCTTCAAGTGCCGGTTCATCGCGGCGCCGACGCTCGCTGGCGACAAGTTGTTGGTCAACACCGGCAGCGGCGACTCGGGCAAGGAGTGCGTGATCTTCGATCTCGGCGATGCCAAGAACGAGCCGAAGATCAGCTCTCGGCCCCGCCGCGGCTTGCCGTACGTGCCGAGCGCAATCGCCCTCGACGGCCGGTTCTTCTTGTTTGCCGACAGTGGCTTTGCCAGCTGCCTGGATGCGGAGAGCGGCGACCAGCTGTGGCGCGAACGCATCGACGGCAAGTTCTTCAGCTCGCCGGTCAGCAGCGGCGAAGCGATCTACATTGGCGATCGCGACGGCAGCTTGTGGACCTTCTCCAAGTCGAAGTTCGAGGTGCTCGGTCAGTTTGATCTCGGCGCGCCGATCTGCGCCACGCCGGCCTTGGCGCACGGTGCGATGTTCGTTCGCACCGCGAGTGAGCTCGTGCGGCTGCAGAAGGCGCCGCCGAAGTAGCCGCGGCTTACTTCTCGCTGATGCAATACAGCGCTTTGTGCCCGCGCAAGTAGAGCTCATCGCCGATCACGACGGGACTGGCGTCGAAGACGTCGTCCAGTTCGTTGGTGGCGAGGTCCTCGTAGGTAGCGCCCGCTTTGAACACCTTGGTGACACCCTCGCGCGACGGCAGGTAGACCTTGCCAGCAGCCCCGACGGGTGACGAGTAGATCGTTCGCAAGCTTGCCAGGCGCTTGCCTTCGAAGGCCGCCTTGCCGGTTTCGATGTCGAGGCAGGTCAGCACGGCGTTGTTGCTGCGTACGAAGTAGAGGTGCTTGCCGTAAAGCAACGCCGACGGCACGTAGGACGTCTGGCGATTGTGCTTCCACAGCATGTTGGCACTTTCGGTGATGTCGCCCTTGGCTCCCTTGAGCTTGATCGCTTGCAGTGCGGCGCCGCGGAAACCACTCATCAAGTAGGCGATGCCATCGCGCACGATCGGCGTCGGAATCGCATTCGTCGTCATGCCGGTCGTGCTCCAAACGATGTCGCCGTTTTTGACGTCGTAGGCGCAGGACTTGCCCGTAGCGGTAACGATCGCCAGCGTCTTGCCGTCGGCTTCGGTGATCACGGGAGTCGACCAGCTGGTGACTTCCTTGCGTGGCTTACGCCAAATCTCTTCGCCAGTCTTCTTGTTGAGTGCGCAGATGAACGAGTCGCCCTCGTGATCCCAGTTGATGATCAAGGCGTCACCGGCCAAGGCAGGGGAGCTGCCTTCACCAAACTGGTTGCGGGTGCGCATCTTGCCGAAATCCTTCGACCAGATCAGCTCGCCGGACATGCTCAGGCAGTGAATGCCGCGCGAACCGAAGTGCGCGTAGATGTGTTCGCCGTCGGTGATCGGCGAGCTGGATGCTTGCGATCCCGTCGAGTGACCGCCTTCATGCGGAACGGCGCGCGTGACGCTCTTGCTCCAGACTTCCTTGCCATCGTTCCGGTTGAGGCAGATCACGCGGAAGTCGAATACCTTGGTCGGCTTCGGGTTGTTGCCACGTCCGCCGCCGCCGCCACCGCGTCGGCCGCGACCTTGACGGCCACCCGTTCGACCTTGCTCGCCGCCAGCAGCTTCGCCACCGGCACCTTCGCGAGTTGGTGCTTCTGGGCCGTCTTCGTCCGTTTGGATCGCCGTCGTCAGGTACATGCGATCCTGCCACACGATTGGCGTCGAGTTGCCGAGTCCTGGTAGCGGCACCTTCCACTTGATGTTCTTGTCCTCACTCCACTCGGTCGGTGGGTTGCCGAGCGCCGTGCCAGAACCGTCGGGTCCGCGCCACGAGGCCCAGTTGCTGCCGACCTTGCCTTGTGATTCTACGTCCTGTCGTTTCGGGGCTGGTTGGATCGTCCCGAACATTTGGCCGCCGTGGCTCTTACCCGACCACATACCCGCATACTGGTTGTCGTAGATGATGATGCGCGCGTTGAAGCGACCGAGTGTCGGGACCGCGAGGTCGGTGACCTGAATGGTTGGCGTGTCGCCAGCCCAGTAGACGTCTACCGCGAGCGGCACCGTGACGGACTTGCCGTTGTATTCAATGGTCGCGTTGCACTGCCACTTCTCATCGCGCAGCTTCTTGATGTTCGCGATCTTGTAGCTCTCAGGCTGCGGCGCCTTGTTCGAACCAGTTTCGGTAAACTGGCCAGTCATCACGCAGCCGCTCATTTGCTGTTTGAAGGCTGCTTCGAGTGCCGCTCGTTCTGCAGCTTCGGCATCGGCTTGGGCAAGGAGGCTTGCGGGCAGTAGCAGCGCGAGCAACAAGGGCGTGGTGTAGTTCGTCTTCATAGGGGACCTCAGGGCGGCGATTATAAGGGCGGGAGAAGCCGCCGTTGGCAAGTGGGTCGTTGCCGACCGTGCGACATACGTACACGGGACAGTCACAGAGCCTGCCGCAGTGGCGGCCACCGCGTCGCTATTCGCCGCGCAGGCCGTCGAGTAGCTTGCCGCGCGTTGCCAGGGCGCTGGCGAGCCAGACCCAGAACGTGCCGCTCAGCGCAATG
>CAXBFC010000092.1:0-20908 GCA_963974725.1 uncultured bacterium
GCGACGTCAAGGTGACACCGGCCGAAGGCTACGGTGACTACGACCCGACGCTCGACCAAACCGTGCCACGCAGCGCCTTCCCGGCCGAGGCGCAGCTGGCAGTTGGCATTGCGTTCCAAGCGCAAGACCAGCGCGGCCAACCGATCACGCTCTACATTCGCGCAATCAAGGACGACCAAATCACGGTTTCGCCGAACCACCCGATGGCCGGCCAGGCCCTCAACTTCACGATCGAGATCCTCGAGGTGCGCGATGCAACCGCTCAAGAGAAGGAACACGGTCACGCCCACGGCCCGGGCGGCCACGATCACTAGCAGCAGCATCGCTGGCAGCAGCATCTGCATCGCTGGCAGCAGCAGGGCGCAACCTGCGCGCGTATCTTGGTGGCGAGCACCTGTGCGGACCCTCATGCCCGCGGTGGCTACCCTGCTGCTGACGCTGCTGCACTTGTTGCCAACGCTGGGCCTGGCAGCCCAGCTCGGCGCGCAAGAACGGCCCAACATCCTGTTCTGCATCGCCGACGATTGGGGTTGGCCACATGCGGGCGCCTATGGCGACGCGGTAGTACAGACTCCCGCGTTCGATCGGGTCGCCGCCGAAGGCGTGCTGTTCGAACACTGCTATGTGTCGAGCCCCTCGTGCACTCCTTCGCGCAATGCGATCCTGACCGGGCAATACCACTGGCGGCTGCGCGAAGGCGCCAACCTGTGGTCGTCGCTCGACGCGGCGATCCCGGTTTACCCGTTGTTGCTCGAAGCGAACGGCTACGACGTCGGCCACTGGCGCAAGAGTTGGGGACCGGGCAGGCTCAAGGTCGGCGGCTACACCGACAATCATCCAGCGGGCAAGAACTACCAGGGTGGCTTCGCGCAGTTCTTGAAGGCGCGCGATCCAAGCAAGCCGAAGCCGTTCTGCTTCTGGCTTGGCGCGTTCGACCCCCACCGTGGCTACAAGGCGGGTTCGGGCAAGCAGTCCGGCATGGACCTGGACAAGGTTCCGGTGCCCGGCTTCTGGCCCAACGTCGAAGCGATCCGCAGCGACATTGCCGACTACTACTTCGAAGTGCAGCGCTTCGACCGCGACGTCGCCAACGCCCTGCGGCTACTGGCAGAGTCCGGCGAACTGGAGAACACGATCGTCGTGGTCACCGGCGACCACGGCATGCCGTTTCCGCGCTGCAAGAGCAACTGCTACGACATGGGTGTGCGGGTGCCGCTAGCCATTCGTTGGGGCAAGCACCTGCAAGCTGGTCGGCGCATCGCAGAGTTCGTGTCGCTGGTTGACCTGGCGCCAACTTTCCTGGCGGCAGCCAACGTCGCGATTCCCGCCGAGATGAGCGGTCAGTCGTTGTGGCCACTGCTGCGCGACCCACTGCTGCACGAAGAGGGCAAACAAGCCACCGAGAAGAGCGCGCGCGACCATGTCATCTTCGGCAAGGAACGCCACGTGCCGTGTCGCCCGGATCATTCGGGCTACCCGACCCGAGGAATCCGCACGGCGCGCTGGATGTATCTGCGCAACTTCGAACCCGGTCGCTGGCCAGTCGGCGATCCGCCGCTCTACGGCGACACCGACCCGGCGCGCAGCATCGGCAAAGGCACGACCAAGGGGTACCTACTGAACCACAAGGACGACGATGCCGTGCGTCGTTGCTACGAATTGTGCTTTGGCATGCGGCCAGCGGAAGAGCTGTACGACATGACTGCGGATCCCGACCAACTGCACAATCTGGCGGGCATGCCAAAGCATCAAGAGGTGCTGCAAGTGCTGTGGTCGAAGCTGCGCAGCGAACTGGTTGCGACCAAGGACCCGCGCGTGATTGGCGGTGGCGAGCAGTTTGACCGCTATCCGCACTACGGCGGCAGTGCCTGGCGGCCGGCGCCAGCGCAACCGAAGAAGCAGAAGAAGTAGGGCAACCGGCAGCGGCCGCTACTTCTTCTTTGCGCTCTCCTTTTGGGCGCCCTTCTTCTGGGGCAACTTATCGGCGTACTTCGCAGGGTTCTTCTCGAACTTGGCTTTGCACTTGGCGCAGCAAAACGCCACGCGACGCCCTTCGTGCTCAACGAACTGCGCGACGTCGATCTCGGCATCCGTTACCGGACACTTGTCGTTGATTGGCTTGCTCTTCTCGGCCCGCGCCTCGATCTCTTGCTTGGCAGCCGCCAAGCGCTTCTCGACGTAGTCGCCGAGGTCGACGGCGATGCGCGGGAACTGCTCGCGCACCGAGTCCGCGCCCGCCTTGCTGACCTTGGTCTGCCAGACGTACAGCTGACGAAGCTTCGGCAGGCTCGACACCATCGACAAGCCGTCGTCGGTCATGTGCGTGCCGTAAGCGTTGAGGTATTCCAACTGCTTCAACGGCATCAGCGCGCCGAAGCCCTTGTCGCCGAGCTTGGTATTGGCCAGGTTGAGGCGGCGGAGTTGCGTCAACGCGCCGAGATCGCGAAGGCCCGCATCCGTCACGGCCGTGCGGCTCGCGTTCAGCCAAACCAGAACTGGCGCCAGCGGCCGCAGCAGCGCGACTTCGGCGTCGGTCACCTTGTCGCGCAACAGCGACATGTTGACTTCGACCGCGCGGGTATCGGCCGCGACTTGCTGCACGACGACTCCCTTCTTACGCAAAGAAGCGATGGCAGCATCGATGTGCTTCTGCTGACCGTCGCCAAGCTCTGGCAGATCGAACGTAATCTTTGGCAGGACTTGAGCGGCCAGTTCCGCGGCGATCCATTTGTCGCCAGCTTCGGGCCAATCCGCACCTTCCGCCACCCACTGCGAGAACAACGCCTGCTGTTCCTTGCTCAGTGGCTCGCCCTTCGCCGGCATGATGTCCTCATCATCGAGCGGCAAGCCGAGACGGTAGATCAGCTCCGAGTCGCCCGGCTTCGTCGGGATGATGCTCCAAAAGTCTTCTTCGCCCGCCAAGAACGCAAAGGCGCGCGCGTCGAGGCGCAGGTCGCCCTTCTGTTCTTCGGGGCCGTGACACTCGATGCAGCGCGAGACCAAGACCGGCGCGATCTGCTTGAGGAAGTCGACCTTGCCCGCTGCAACATCCGCTGCAGGGGCCTTTGCTGCGGGGACCTTAACTGCAGGGGCTTCGACTTTGGCCTGAGCCGCAAGCGGGGCAAGCAACAGCAACAGCGGGACGACGATTCGCATGGCGGAATCATCGCCGCTTTGGTGATTGGCGCAAGCGGCTGTTGGAGCAATCCCCAATCAGAGCCGCCCCAGTCAGAGCCACCCCAGTCAGAGCGATCCCAGTCAGAGCGATCCCAGATCAGGGCGACAGCGGATCAACCGCGGCGACCACCACGAACATCGTGCCCCACCGTCGCCATCTTGTCTTCCAGGTGGTTGAGCACCGAGCGCACCCAGTCGCGCTTCTCCGCATACGAGCCGTGGAAGAACGACCTCTTGAAGCCGTAGATCAAGATGTCCTTCAGGGCGCGAGCATTGAGGCCAAACGTCTTCACGGCCTTCTCGACTTCGTCGGTCACCGTCGTGCGCGACACCAAACGGTTGTCGGTGCATAGCGAGATGCTGCAGCGCGCCTCCCGCATTTTCTTGAACGGATGTTTGCGCAGATCTTCGGCCAACTCCGGGATGGTCTGCTGATTGCTCGTCAAGCACACCTCCAGAGTGATCCGCCGGTCCGCCACGTAGCGCACCAGTTTGTCGATGTAGCCCCGCTTGTTGGTGATCGACTTGTCACGAATGTGGCGCGCACTGAACAACCAGGTGCCGTGGCCAATGCGGTCGGCGTGGCAATCGGTGATCGCCTGGAAGATGGACTCGGGCCCATAATCTTCGCCGGCGTGCACCGTCTTGCCGAGGAAGTGCTCGTGAGCCAACTGGTAAGCGGCCTGGTGGTCCTTCGCCGGAAAGCCACTTTCTTGGCCCGCCAGATCCAACCCCACCACCGGCAGGCCGTCGTCTTCCGCCGCCGACACCGCCGCGCGCGCGAGTTCGAGCGACGCCAGCGAATAGATCTCGGCAGCTGGCGCGGTCGGCAACGCCTCGAAGTAGGCCTTGTAGTGCTCACTGAACACGGGCAAGAAGAAGCGCAGGGCACAAACAATGACCCCCGCCTCAAAGCGTGGCAGCGCGCCCGAGCGCACCGCCGGGTCGCGATTGATCTCGCGCTTGGCCCGTTCGATGCCCTTGCAGACAGCCTTCAGCACCTGCTTGATCCCGAACGAACCGCGCACGTGCAGCTGCGGCGCAAAGCGGATCTCGGCGTAGAAGACGTTCTCGGCGCGGCAATCGAGGCACAGCTCGTAGGCCACCCGCTCGAGCGATTCCGCGTCTTGCAGGCAGGCGACGGTGAACTCGAAGCCGCGCAAGTACTCAGGCAGGTTCTTGTAGGCCCGCTTGAAGACCAGATCCAACAAGCCAGACGGGGTGCGTGAAGGCAGCTTCACCTTGTGCGTCTTGGCGAGCTCGAGCAGGGTCTCGAGCCGCAAACTGCCATCCAGGTGCAGGTGCAGATCGGACTTGGGCAACTCTGCGATCAACTCGCGCGAGATCGACGACTTCGGCATGGTGCGATCATGCGCCTCGACACGCAGTGCGACAAGGGAACACATCGACGCTACGCTGCCGCGGTGCCAACAACCTGGCGATTGTTCACCGAGGACGCAGCCGAGCGCGAAACGTTTGCCAACCTGGCCGCCGTGCTCAAGCTGCCAAGCGTTCCTGCCGGGCCACCGAACCGTCTGCGGCACGTGGTCCGCATCCAGCATGCTGGCCTGGACTACTACCTGAAGACGTTCCAGAAGACGCA
Organism: uncultured bacterium; assembly: GCA_963974725.1. GTDB lineage: Bacteria > Planctomycetota > UBA1135 > UBA1135 > UBA2386. The sequence continues at coordinate 4,781 of CAXBFC010000092.1, forward strand.
ATGGAAGAATCGCGTGCACTTCCAACTGTCGAAGCCGCGCGCCGTCGATGATGCCGACCGCGAACGCAAGGTCACCGACGCCCTGCGGCAACGCGGCTACCAGGCGCCGCGACCGATCGCGTATGGGCGCGACGGCCCCACCAGTTACTACCTGTGCGCCCAGCTACCCGGCGAATCCCTGGCCGAGCACATGAAACGGGGCGCCGTTGATTCCGAACTGGCACGACAACTGGCCAGGCACTGCGGCAAGCTGTTGGCGGCTGGCTTTCAGTTGCCCGACCTGAGCGCTGACCATGTGTTTCCGGGAGTCGACGACGGGGTCGCCGCGCATCGCGCCCCTGCCGTGCTCGACCTGCACAACGGCGGTATCTGCGAACCCGGCGCACCAACCCGCAAGGTGCTCGGACGGGTGCTGCGACGCTTTGCGCGCTCGGTTCGCGGTCTGCCGGTCGATCGCACCCTCGCGATAGCGTTCGCCGTGCGATTGCTGCGGCATGCAGGCACCAGCGCTGCGATCCGCCGACAACTGTTGACGGCGGCGCAACCGTTCGGAACCGCGGCTCGCTACGAGCAGGGCAATCGCAGCCACAACTACGCCGAACGCAATCCCAAGCGCGCCCGCCGCGAACGCGAGCTACTCGAACGCATTTGGCCCGGCAAGTCGCAGGAAACCGTGCTCGACCTACCGTGTGGCACCGGACGGCTGTTGCCGTTCTTGCGCGACCACGGACACCTGGTGGCGCAGGGTGACGGGGCCTTCGCGATGCTGGAGCAGGCCGACGCGCGCGGCATGCGGGGCGAACTGCTGGTGCAAGCCAACGCGTTGCAGATCCCGTTTGGCGACGCCTGCGTCGATGGCGTCGTGATGTTTCGCTTCCTGCACCACTTGCCGCCCGAAGCCGCGAAGAACGCGATCGCCGAAGCGTGTCGCGTCGCACGTCGCTTCGTCGTCGTGAGCTTCTTCCATCCGTGCAGCATGCACCACCTGCAGCGGCGCACCCGGCAACTGCTCGGCACGCCTGCAACGCGATTTGCGATGACCCTGGCGACGATCAAGAAGACCGCCAAACGGCACGGCTTCGAGCTGCACCAAGCGACCGCGCAGCTGCCGTTCGCCCGCGACCTGTGGCTGGCCTCGTTCACCCGTGTGCAAAACCCGGACGCGCGCGCTGGCACTGGCGGGAGCTGACGGGTACGACCCTTCCGTGACGGTTCCACATGTTGCCATAGCCGTGCTCTGCGGCACGACCGGCGGACCTGCAACGTATGGCCGTCGCCTGGTGCAAGCGTTGCAAGCGACCGGTGAGATCCGGCTGTCGATCTTGACCGATCGGCCGGATGCGTTCTCGGCACTGCCGGCAGACGCCAACTGCGAAGTTGTCGAGGTGCCGATGCGCGGCGGCATCGACCGCTTGCGCTGGCAACACGTCGCGGTACCCAAGGCGTTGCGCAAGCTGCGGCCGGACGTCTACCACGACACCAAGAACGCACTGCCGTGGCGCCTGCGTTGCCCGTCGGTGGTGACGGTGCACGACCTTGCCTACCACACCGTGCCCGAGAGCTTTGGCTTTGCCTCGCGACAGTTCTTGCTCCGCGCCACGCGCTCCGCAGTGCGGCGCGCCAAAGCGATCGTCGTGCCATCACAAGCAACTGCAACGGACTTGGGGAGGTACTACCCGAGCAGCGCCTCGCGCACCCATGTCGTGCCGCACGGCATCGACCCGCAACCCGCCTACGATACGCAACTGGCCGAGCAAGAGACGCGCCGCCTCGGCTTACCCAGCAACTACGTCTTGCACGTCGGCACGATCCAGGCCCGCAAGAACGTGGACCTGGTGATCGCCGCAGTGCGACAACTGCGCGCCAACGGCTTCGACTTCCGGGCCGCAATTGTCGGCCGTCGCGGCTGGCTCAGTGAACGCGCCTTCGCCGAGATCGAACGCGACGACACCGCAATCTGGATCGAACACCTCAACGACGCCGAACTGGCAGCGTGCTATGCCCGCGCTGCAGCATTCGTTTCGCCGTCGGCATACGAAGGCTTCGGCTTTGCGGTCGCCGACGCGCTCGCGGCTGGCGTCCCCACGGTCATTTCTAACGTCAGTTCGCTGCCAGAACTTTGCGGCGATGCTGCGATCCGCCTGGCAAGTATCTCGGCCGAGGCCATCGCCGCCGCGCTGGCCGATGTACTGCACGACCCTTCGCGCCGCGCAGAGCTGGGCAAGCTCGGTCGCGAACGTGCAGCTCAGTTCTCGTGGCAAACCTGCGCCGAGGGCCACCTGCGCGCATACCGCGCTAGCGCACAAAAGTAGCTGGCACCGACGCCACTACTTGTTGTTGGGATTGTTGGTGTTCTTGCGCAGGATGCCCAAGAACTCGCGGTCGATGTCGCTCTTGGCCTGCGATTGGTTCGACGAGGAGTCGCCACCGAGCACCTTGTCCAGTGCCGACAGCGTCGAACCGGACGAATCATCGTCGTCGTCACCAAAGACGCGGTCGATTGCACTCTGGCGTTCGCCTTCATCGTCGTTGGCGTCGAGCGCGGCGAAGGCCTCCTTCATCGATGCTTGCACCGAGCCATCGCCACCACCGAAGTCGAAGCCCTGCAGATCGTCAGGATCGCCGGTCGACGACAGGATGCCTTCCTTGCTGAGCCGAATCAGGATGTGGTAGACCTCGTTGAGCGGCAGGCCGAGCGTCGTCACCAACGAACGCGGCGTCGTATCGCCGTTGATCTGAGACAGCAGCTTGATCTCCAGGACGCCAAGCGGCACGTCGCCCATGCGGGCGAACATGTCGGCCTTGGGCTCGAGTGCCGCGTCGGGGTCGGGGAACACCGTCAACATCTGATGCCAGTCGTCGACCAGCTTCGAGCCTTCCAGCAGCAGCGAGGTCACGCCGAGTCGCAGGTCGTTCTCTTCTGCATACTCCGGCAGTTCATCAAGCTGGCGGTAGTAGAACGCGTACGGCTCGGTCTCGCGCATGAAGTCGAACAGCACTTCTTTGCCGAACAGACGCATCACGTCCTGCAGCTCATCCGCTGAGAAGATGCCCTTGTCCAGCAGAGTCATGATCACCGGCACGCCATCCTTGGCGCGACGACTCTCGGCTTCGGTGATCGCCGACTCGGGAATCTCTTGATGTCGCATCCCGTCACCCGGCATGACGCGCCGTGCGAGGTGATGCGGGTCGAGGAAGAACACGCGGCCGTCCTTCAGGTAGACGTCGAGCCGGTTGTCGCCCTTCTCCAGGCTGAGGCAACCCAAGTGCTTGCCCGCGGCCAGCATCTGCAGCACTTCTTCGACCGAGATGAAGTCCGTGCGGCCAGCGAAGTTGAAATCCTGGCCGCCGGAGTTGGCGCGGATCAACGACTGGTCAAACGCCTTTGCAAACTCGGACAGCGTCGTCACCGAGAACAGCACGCCCATCACCCACTCAGCCGCGCGCGTCGCCGTGACGTTGTCCTCGCTGCGCATGAACAGGTGCATGCCGCGCCGCATGCGCGTGAAGATCAGCTCGCCCAGGAAGTCGCGCGTGTCGGTCTTGGTGCCCTCCATGCGGAGCTTGCGGTCGACCAACTCGTCGACGCGAGTCAGCAAGTGCACGAACTCAGATTCGTATTCCGCGTCGTCCTTGGCAACGAGAGCCCGGACGAAGCTGCTGATCCGGTCCTCAAGCTCAGCCGAGATCTCGGCGTTGGAGGGCACTTCGGTCAACTTTGTTGCGTCGGACACTGCTTCGTTTCTCGACCATGTGCGGCGTGATTCTTGACGGTGATCTTTGACCTAGGGGATACCCCTATCGAGGCACAGACTGGTCGACGCGCGCCCAGTAGCCTACAACTTCGATAGGACTGGACCGTCGGCCACCCTCCGGTCGATCAACGCCCCAGCCACTGAGGCCAGCAAAACGTGACGCAGACATCCCTCGACGAGCACTTGCAAGCCGCCCGCACCCTGCTGGAAGAGCTGCAACTCCATGAGATCGACCAACTCCGGCCAATGGTCTCAGGCCACCGCTCAAGCCTTCCGATCCTCGCCAGAGGCAGCGGTGACCGTCAGTTTCTGCTCAAATACTACCTGCCGCCCGACGCGGACACGATTCTGCCCGCTGGCGTGCGCGCTGACGATTACAGCCGACGCGAAACCGGCTTCTACCGGCTGCTCGATAGCATTGACCCAGAACGCAGGGAGTTCCCAGCGCCGCGCACCATCGCGGTGGGCCCAGGCGACCCGGCAAGGTGGCTCCTGCTAGAATGGCTGCCGCCCGCAGCGGGGCCGGCCGAGGAGGTCATCAGCCAAGAACATGTGCACGAGTTGATGCACAAACTCGGCAGCATGCCAACGGAACGCCTGATGGGCCGACGCGGCTTTCCGCTCGAACACTGGGATCCGATCGGCTACCTCGACCGTATCCGGCACATGTACGACGCAGTGCTGTTCGTGATCGGCGAAGAACGCTGGCGCAATCTGCAGCGGTTCTTTGGCGAGGCAGTGCGATGGACGGACGGTCGACCTCACGTCATGGTGCACGGCGACTTCCAGGAAGCGAATATCATCGTCACCGAGGACGAACGCGCATTCCTGGTCGACTTCGAGTGCGTCGGCATCGGCAACCGGGACCATGACTTCGCCTGGTATTGGCTGCACAGTGAGCGACACCCCGAGTGGAAGCGCCAGCTACTACACCGCTGGCTCGGCCACACGGTCGGCGGCGACCGGATTCGCGCCGAATGGGGCATCCGCAGCGCCATCGCCTACTTGGCGATCCGACGCCTGCGTTGGGGCTATCTGACCCACGGCGAAGAAGACTCCCGGCAGAGTTCGAACTTGGCACTGCTCGACGCCGCGCTCGAAGGCGGCGCGTCGCTGTTTCCGGTCTAGCCGCTAGTGGCGTGTTTCATCGAAGTCCGGCTCAGCAGCCTGGCTTGACTGGGCACGAGCGCCACAAAGCCCTCGTTAGATCTGCCGATTGGGGGAAATTCGAGCGCCTAGCCCTGTGGGCACCCACTGCCATAATCTATAGGCACCCCGGCCGACCCAGTGCGATCGACTTTCCCATAACCAACTACGGCAATACACCTTAAGAATAATTTCAAATCTGATCAAGGGCTTGGCACGGTAGTTGTCATGACGCTGACATGACGCCCACCGACGCCAACGAACTGATGACCGACGAGGAACTTGTCCAGCAGCTCCAAGCCGGTGAGACCGAGAATGCTGTCACGCAACTTGAGCTCCGCTACGGCAAGCGCATCTATCGTTTTGTGCAGGGCATGGTCCGCGACCCTCATCTGGCGCACGACGTGACCCAGGAAGTGTTTGAGAAGGTCCTGCTCAAGCATGACCTCTACCGTCCCGGCACGAACTTCCGCGCGTGGCTGTTTGAAGTCGCCCGCAACCAGGCGCTGACGATGTTGCGAACCCGCAACCGACTGCCGAAGCCGATCAGCTCGCTCAACACCATCAACGAAGACGCCGACTTCCTGGACACGGTGCCAGCCAAGCCCGAGGTGGAATCGTTGATCGAAGAAGAGTTCATGACCGCATTCCAGAACGCGGTCGACGAGCTACCCGAGCACTACAAGATCGTGTTCGACCTGTGTGTGCGCAAGGGACGCCCCTACCAGGAAGCCGGCAAAGAACTCGGTCTGCCAACGGGCACGGTCGCGATTCGCATCATGCGCGCCCGCAAGAAGCTGTTCACGGCGCTGCAAGGCCACCTCGGCCGCTTGCGTCGTCCGCCGGCCTGCTTCCAGTAATCCTGCTGAATCGCCGGTCGCGACGAATCGTTCACTGCAAATGGCGCGCAGCGCAGCGCCGCCAGCGCAGCGCCGCCAGCGCATCGCCGGCGACACGTCACCACCAGCGCATCGACGGCAATTGGGTGCCGCGGCGCTAGACGCAGCTGATGCCCAAGTCGGCAAACGCGGCGTCCGCGAGCCGTTCCCATCCCTTGTTGGCCGCCGGCGATGCCGGGCTGGGGTGCGGAATGCGACCGACGCGGAACGCGCCACGCTCGACGTCGCTCGCAAAGATCTTGCGGATGCGCGCCTCGGCAAAGGTGCCAATGCCGAGCACCCATTCGGGATCGAGCGAGGCGATCACCTGGCGCAACATCTGGTCGCAAGCCGCAAATAGTGGCGCCGTCTCGGCCTTCTTCAGCTTGTCCGGCGTCAAGTTGGAACCCGTCTCGCTGAGGAATGCGAGCGGGCAATAGTTGTAGACAAAGAAGCGGCGAGCGAAGCGTTGCGGCGTGATGAATCGCTGTGCGGCCCAACCCCACAACCTGCGACCGGAGACTTCGCTGCGCGGCGAGTCGAGCCCGAGGATCGGACGCTTGGCATGTTCGACAGCCGGCTTCTTGACCTTGCCACGCAGGCCGAGCCAGCTGCGCACCGCCTCGACTTCACCAAACGGCACGCCGGTCTGCACCATGCCGAACGGCCCAGGGTTCATGCCCAGCATGACCACCTGCTTCTTGCCCCGACCGAAGCGCTCGAGGTACTGCCGATGCAGATCCCACGCGTAGTCCAGCGGGTTGTAGACGCACGCCACCGGCGCGCTGAACGCCATGCGATTGAGTTCCGGGATCGCCCTTGTGATGATGCCTGTCAACGCCATGACTGCAGGCTACCGCCAGCTACCCGGCGATTGCACGCAGCCACCGGCAATTCACCAGGCGACAATTCACCAGGCGACAATTCAAACGTCGCGGAAGCCCAAGGCCACCAGCAAGCACGGACCATAGGCGATCACCTCGATGCCACGCGCCTCGGCGCTCTCGATCGCCGCTTTGTCCTCCGACCCTGGCTGGAACCACAGGTGGCCGACCGACGAACGCACTGCATCGTCGACAATCTGTTGCGCAAAGGCCGGCGGCGCCACGATCGAAACGGCGCGCGGCGGCCCGGGCACGTCGACCAACGATGCGTAGCAGGGCACACCTTCGATTTCGTCGGCACGTGGATTCACGCCAACGACCGGGTGACCATTCTGCGCATAACAGCGCAGTACTTTGTTGCCGTATTTATCGCGATTCGTCGAAGCGCCAACGACGGCGAACGAACCAACGGCCAGAAAGCGTTCGATCTTGTCGTTCGTCATTACAAGTTCCTCTGCATGCCGAGGCTGTACGGCAACGTGTCGGTCGCCGCAACATGCCAACCCGTCCAGAACGCGAGCCGCGCAGTGCGCTCCAACTTCGTACCGTCCAGCTTGTCGACGTTATCGCTCACTTGTCGTCATTGCCTTGGGCGGGGCTTGCGCCTCCGGCTGGGTTTGAGCCACAACCGAAGCCGCGAAAAAGAGAACGCACGGCCCGGTAGAGCGAAGGATCTGACGAAGCATGCGCGAGAGTCTCTGGTATCCGGAACGCAGGCTGTGACAATCGGACGGCGACACCTCGCTCGGATAGCCGAGCGCTCCTCGCAACAGTCGCCTTCCAGTCGCCACTTACCAACCTACCTACGATGCCGAAGCCACCGCTCGACCGACGCACCTTCCTGCTCGCCTCCGGCGCCGTGCCGGCTGCCTACGCCCTCGGCAAGGGCGACGACCCGTCGGACATGGCGGCGTTCGGCAGGCTTGCTGGCCTGGAGTTCACCGACAAGGAACGGGCCCAAGCCGAAGCCCAACTCGCCAAGCTGCGCAACGACTACCAGAACCTCCGACAGCCGAAGATCAACTTCGAGATGTCGCCGAGCACGCACTTCGATCCGCAACCGATGGGCGTGCCCCGCGCCGCTGCGACCAAGCGCACCAACGTCACGATTCCCATGGACGTGGCGATGCCGAAGAGCGATCACGACCTTGCGTTCGCAACCGTAATCGAACTCGCAAGCCTGCTGCGCCAAGGCAAAGTCACTTCGCGGCAGCTGACCGAGCTATGCCTCGCGCGCCTGGAACGTTTTGATGCCGAGTTGTTCTGCGTCGTCAACCTGCTGCGCGACGCAGCGCTGGCACAAGCCGACGAGCGCGACAAGGAACTGGCGGCCGGCACCGACCGCGGTCCGCTGCATGGCATTCCCTACGGCGCGAAGGACCTGTTTGCATGGCCAGGCGCACCGACAACGTTTGGCGCGGCGCCCTACAAGGACCAGGTCTGGGATATCAAGGCGACGCCGCTGCAACGGCTCGAAGCAGCAGGTGCTGTGCTGTGCGCGAAGCTATCACTGGGCGCGTTGGCCATGGGCGATCTGTGGCACGGTGGCCGCACCCGCAACCCGTACAACCCAGAGCAAGGCAGCAGCGGTTCGTCGGCAGGCTCGGCGAGTGCCGTCGCCGCGGGCTTGTTGCCGTTCGCATTGGGCACCGAAACGCTCGGCTCGATCGTCTCGCCGTGCGGTCGCTGCGGCGTCGGCGGCTTGCGGCCGACCTTCGGCGCCGTCAGTCGCTACGGCGCGATGCCGTTGTCGTGGACCATGGACAAGGTCGGCGCGATCGCTCGCAGTGCCATCGATGCCGGCATCGTGTTCGATGCCATGCGCGGCGCCGATGGCAAGGATCCTTCCGCGCGGGACACGGCACTGCAATGGCAACCAGGCCGCGACCTGAGCAAGTTGCGCATCGGCATCTTGAAGATGCGCGGCTGGCCACGCAGCGACGAAGACAAGGAGTTCGTCGCATGGCTCGAAAACCTCACCGGCAAGGCGGTCGAGGTTTCCCTGCCAACAGCTCCCTACCGCTCGATGTTGGTCATGCTGCACGCGGAAGCAGCAGCCGCGTTCGACCAACTGACGCGCAGTGGCGGCGACGACCAACTACCTGGCCAACGCGCCAACGACTGGCCCAACCAGTTCCGTTCGGCACGCACCATTCCCGCAGTTGAATACATCCAGGCAAGTCGCCTGCGCCAGCAACTGGTCCAAGACATGCACAAATCGCTGGCCAACATCGATGTGCTCGTTGCCCCCACCCACGGCGGCCCGACCCTGACCGCCACCAACCTGACCGGCCATCCGACCTATGTCGTGCCGGTCGCCAAAAGCACGCGCGAACGCGACGGCGGCCGCCCGCGCTTGCTGGCGTTGGTCGGCCAACTCGATGGCGAAGGCCCGTTGCTCGAAGTCGCGGAAGCGTGGCAACGCAGCACCGAATGGCATCGCGCCCGGCCAACCCTCACAAACAAATAGCACCTTCCAATCAGTAACCCTGTCGTACGAATAGCCCTACCGAACGAGTAACACTGCCCAACCAGCAAGCATGACGACCACCACTTCCTACAACAGCCAGCCCAGCAGCAAACGCATCCGGTGGCGCGTCGGCACCAGCATCGTCGCAATGTCGCTACTGCTGTTCATTCGATGCGTCAGCAACCCCACTCGAACGATCGAGCCCGCGCCCACCAGCGCCGCCGGTGCCGACTTCATTATCGTTGCCGGAAAACGCATTGGGACCGGCACGCGCGTCGTCACCTGGCACGAGCCCGATGGCTACAGCGCCTACCTGCGTGGCAAGCACTTCGACCGCAGCCAACCTGCCGATGGCAAGTTGCGCTACAGCGACCGATCCAACCTGCCGGATGGCATGCAGGAGGGCAACCTCAGCCACGAAGACCTCAAGCAAGTCGTGCGCCAGTTCGTCGTGCACTACGACGTCTGCGGTTGTTCACGCCAGTGCTTCAAGGTGCTACAGGACGTGCGCAACCTGTCCGTGCACTTCATGCTCGACGTCGACGGCACGATCTATCAGACACTCGACTTGCGTGAGAAGGCTTGGCACGCGACAACCTCCAACGACTATGCGGTCGGCATCGAAATCGCCCACCCAGGCGCTTGGAAGTCGCCGCTCAACGCGGTGATGCGCACATGGTATGAGCAGGACGAACAGGGCTGGCGACAGAAGTTTCCTAAGTGGATGTCTGAGACCGGCATTCGCACCAAGGGCTTCGTACCGCGCCCGGATCGGCCGGAGTTCATCAGCGGTCAGGTGCAAGGCCACACCTACCATCAGTTCGACTTCACGCCCGAGCAGTATCGCGCCCTACCAAAGTTGATGGCGGCACTCAACAAAGCACTGCCGCGCATCCGCCTCGAAGCTCCGCGCGACAGCAACGGCAACATCATCAACCACGCGTTGCCCGAAGAAGTGCTGCCCCGATTCGATGGCATCCTTGGTCACTTCCACGTGCAAACCAACAAGCAGGATCCCGGCCCGGCGTTCCAGTGGGAGCGCATGCTGAAGGAAGCTAGGACCATCCGCTCGCGCTAGCCGCTGGCGCGGCCTGGCTACCGACTGCGACCGCTGTCGCGCATCTGCTGCAGCCGCGCGGTCAACTGCGCGACGATCTCAGGGTGCTGCTTGGCGACATCGTTGGCCTCCTCAAGATCTGCCTCAAGGTCGAACAACTGAAATGGCTCAGCGAACGGTTTGCCCTTCGGTTGTTGGCGACCACCCGAACCGTTACCGGCGACCAACTTCCACTTGCCGGAGCGAATCGCGAACATGCCGGATCCCGAATGGTGAATCACTGGCGCGCGTTGCTCTGACTTCGTGCCAGACAAGTCGCCTGCCAAATCAATCTGGAAATCGAACAACGGCAAGAGGCTGAAGCTGTCTTCGCCACGGTCATCCCCCAACGGAACGTTGACCACTTCCGCACATGTCGCGAAGAAATCGGTCAAGCAAACTGTTTGCTCACAACGCGAGCCGGCGGCCACTTTGCCCGGCCAACGCACGAAAAAGGGCACGCGGTGGCCGGCTTCCCAGATGTCCGCCTTGGTGCCACGCAACGGACCGTTGGCGAGATGGTGCTCGGGCCGATAGCCCTGCACGTGCACGTCTTCGACGTGGTCTTTCTTGCTCTTGTCATCAATGCGATGCATGTACGAGCCGTTGTCCGACGTGTAGACCAACAACGTGTTGCCGCGGACACCGGCAGCATCGATTGCCTTTAGGACACGACCGACGGCAGCATCCACCTGCGCGATGAAGTCGCCGTAGTCATTGAGCCCGGTCTTGCCGCGAAAGTCCTTGTGCGGCAAGACCGGCTTGTGCGGCGCCGGCAGCGGCAGATACAGGAAGAACGGTTGCTCCGACTTGGCCTGCGTCGCAATCACTTCACACGCGTGGTCGGTGAGATGATCGAGCACATCCACCATGACCAGATCCTTCGCGCGCGGCCCTTTGCGCAAGAACGCCGGGAACCGCTGGCCCGGCTGCATCACTACTTCGGAGTCGGTGACGTTGCCATCCTCGATGTAGACGTAGGGAGGGAAATCCAACGACGCCGGAATGATGTAGCTGTGGTCGAAGCCATAGCTGTTCGGCACCGCGCCGATCGGCTCCGCGAAGTTGATCTCGCTTTGCTTGGTATCTGCCGCGCGCGGCCACTGCAAACCAAGATGCCACTTGCCGACGATGTTGGTGTGGTAGCCAGCGGCGGACAGTAGCGTTGCCACGGTGTCACGGTCCTTCTCGATGACTGGCGCGCCATAGCCATTGATGACGCCGCGCTTCAGTCGACCGCGCCAACAATAGCGCCCGGTCATCACACCATAGCGCGTCGGCGTGCACACCGCTGACGGCGTGTGCGCATCCATGAACGTCATGCCCTGCGCCGCCAAGCCATCGAGGTGCGGCGTCGGTATCTTCGAACTCGGATTGATCGCGCGCACATCCCCGTAGCCCATATCGTCGGCCATGATGAAGACGATGTTCGGCTTGCTTCGCACGGCATCGGGCGAAGCATCCGGCAAGTGGGCGGCGATCGGCGCCGCGCAGCCACAGATCAGCGAGAGTAGCAAGAACGCGGCCAGCGACGTTGTACGCATGGGCCGATAATGAGAGAGCCGGGTGCGCACGGCAAGTGCGACACCCGGCTCTTCGTCAAGCTTGCCCGGAACATGTCGAAGGACCTGCCCGGGAGCTAGCGGCAACCTAGAAGCTCGAGATGAAGCTCCGGATGCCGTTGCTGGTGGTCAGACCAAAGGCGTTCTGTCCGTTCGGCAGGCTGTTCGGCACGACCAGGTTGACCGACTGCGAGAAGATCTCGAAGCCGCTCGGCACGTTGACCGGAATCGGGAACGTGACCGACTGGGTCGAGCTCGCGCCGACCATCGCCTGCGTGAAGGCAAGCGATCCGACGTAGGCGTTGCAGCCCGGCGCACCGAGGAACGCCAACGGCACGCCCGGGTTCGATTGGATCGTGCTGATGATGTTGATGCCGACGTAGACGCTAGGGCCAGCCTCGATCATGTTCGAGGTCGTATAGGTGACCGTCGAGCTCGTCGTGCCAGTCGAAATCGGGGATCCCGAAGCGGCCAACGCCAACGCATCGACGTTGATGCTGGAAACGACCGTGGCCGTGACCGCACTCAGGTCGGTCGGCGCGGATTGCGTCGACGGGCCGGCCGGCGAGTGACCGATCAACCAGTTCTCGGGGTTGGCCGGGCCAGTGGCGCCAAACTCGATCGAGAAGTTGCCGGTCGCGGTGTCGTACTTGATCTGGATGTAGTTCTGCACCGTCGTGCCCCAGCCGTAGACGCCGTCATAGGTGACCGTGGCTTCGGTGCCGGATTCCTCGTACCAAACCAGACCACTACCAGCAGCGTTCGGCTGCAGATCGGTCCAAGCCGAGACTTGATCGTTCGGCTGGTTCAAGAACGTCGCAACCGACGGGGTAAAGGCGAGGCTGTTGCCAGCGGCCGTCGACACCCAACCATTGGACCCAACGGACAGGCCGAGGGTGCCAGCGGGCATCTCCGCGTCGTCACCGAGCGCGAGGGAAACTGCGGTCGGGCCGGGAACCAGGTTGCCCGCGCCGGCGGTAACCTGCAGCAGGTAGCCAGTGCCAGGAGCGCCACCATTGCTGACGCCGGTGATGATCAGACCGTTGAGGTCCATCGCGGCCGGATCCAAGAGCTCGAAGACCGAGTCTGAGATGTCGTAGCAACCTTCGCCATAGCTCGTGTTGATGGCCGGGGTGCATGGGCCGGCGACCGTCACGAAGCCACTGCCCGCGTTGAGGAAGTTCACCGAGCTGTCGGCGAGGTCAAACGTCGTGCCCGTCAAGAACTCTTCGTAGACGCAAAAGCTCGCGAGCTGGGTTTGCGGCGTGCTCAAGTCGAGCGAACCCGGGTCCAAGACACCATTGGCCTCGGAGACACCACAGCGCACGGCAAGCTGGGTCGGGTAGGTCAGATTGGCGCAGTTCGGGCCGTAGTAGAAGACGACCTCACCGGTGTCGAACAATTGAGCTTGGAACGTGAAAATGGCGGGTTGGCCGGCCTGCGTCGTGGCCCACCATTCGACCATGTTCTCCCACGTAACGACGAACTTGCCCGGGATCGTGTTGTTGATCCAGACACCACCACCGTTGACCGGGTCGGACCACAGGTCGCCGAAGAACGGTGCGATGCGCGGGTCATCGCCCGCCTGACCCGTGAAGTAGCCCAGATTCTGGTAGCCGTTGCCAGCGCCCACCGCGCCGTTCGAAGCGCCGCCGGTCGTCAAATACATGATCCCGTTGTCGCTGATGCTCGCGTGCGTGTAGGTCGGCGAGATGCCGCCGAGCGGGAAGCTGATGTTCATCGGCGCGAGGTCAAACGTGACGTCGTCGCCGTAGCCAGGGCTACCGGTCGCGAGCGGTGCGAGCACACCGAAGTTCGACTCGAAACACGGGGACTGGGCGGTTGCGATAGCGGCCAACATAGGGGCCGCGGCGATGGAGAGAATCAGGCGTTGCATGGTTGCCTTTGGCAATGATGGAGAGGTGTTGCGAGCAAAGAGAGGAATCTCGGGTCGCATGGAACGAGTGCACCCGAAGGCGCCAAAACAGGATACCCGAGAGGCCCGGGCCCCGCGCCCCCCTCAACGGAACATCGCCCGAACACCTCACACTGACGAGCCGGACAACACGCATTGGCGAAGGCCAGCAAGCATGCGATGATTGGCACCCATGAGCGCGCCCTGGATCCTTCGCCCCATCCGTCCGCAAGATGACCATGCCATCGGGCAAATCATCCATGACGTCATGACGGAACATGGCTGCGAGGGCGCTGGCTTCGCAATCCACGACGCCGAGGTCGAGGCAATGAGCCGCCACTATCAGGGCAATGATGCGAGCTACTACGTCGTAACCAACGCCGGCAGGGTATTGGGAGGTGCCGGGTTTGCCCGTCTCGAGGGCACCGGCCCCGAAGACGCCGTTTGCGAACTGCGCAAGATGTACTATGTAGCGGAAACCCGTGGCCTCGGACTCGGCCACGCTCTGCTCGAACTGCTACTCGACGAGATGCGGCTCGCGGGCTACCGCCGGTGCTACCTGGAGACCACCTCATGGATGGACCGGGCGCAACACCTCTATCGCCGGGTCGGCTTCGCGGAGCAGCCCAATCCCGAGGGCCTGACCGGCCACCACGGCTGCGACGCGTTCTTCAGCCGCGAGCTCTAGGCCCAGTCGCAGGCTCGACGGGCACTCGATGTCATCGAAGGATCGGGAACTCCGGTAGCACGGGGCGATTCCGGCACTAGATGAAGGTGTTGGAATGCCGATAGTGACCAGCGGAGACGGCACCTATCGGCGCCAACTCGTTGCATCATGGACATCCTGCAATACGGCGCGCTCGCCACCCTACCCGCCTGGCTCATCGCAACCATTTCGGCAGCACTGATCCTGGCTCCGGTGTTTCTCGGAACCCGTCTATGGATCGTATGCGTCACCTGGTTCGCGACGGCCTGGACGTTTGGGCTGACGTGGTGGTTGATGGTTTTGGTGTTTGCACCGATGGCCGTGCTGCTGCTGCCGCCGTTGCGGCGTGCCCTGATCAGCAATCGCATCTTCGACTTCTTCATCAAAAGCGGCTTCATGCCAGCGATCAGCGACACCGAACGCGAGGCCATCGAAGCTGGCACGGTGTGGCTCGATGGCGAACTGTTTAGCGGCCAACCATCGCTGAAGAAGCTGGCCGAGGCCGACTATCCGGACCTGACGACCGAAGAACGTGCGTTCCTCGACGGCCCGGTCACGACGGTTTGCGAGATGACCAACGACTGGGAGGTCTACCAGCTGCGCGACCTGCCGACGGAAGTCTGGGACTACCTGAAGCGCGAACGCTTCTTCGGCCTCGCGATCGACAAGGACTTCGGCGGCCTCGGCATGTCCGCATCCGCCAACAGCGCCGTCGTGCAGAAGCTGGCGTCGCATTCGTTGCCGCTGGCCATCACGGTGATGGTGCCCAACTCGCTGGGCCCGGCCGAGCTGCTGTCGCACTACGGCACCGAAGAACAGAAACAGCACTGGCTGCCCGCGCTTGCCGACGGCAGCCAGGTGCCATGCTTTGCGTTGACCGAACCGGGGGCAGGTTCGGATGCCGGCGCCATCAGCGCGACAGGCACCGTGTTCCGCGCCGAGTCGGGCGAACTGATGCTGCGATTGTCGTGGGACAAGCGCTACATCACGCTGGCTGCGATCGCGAGCGTGCTGGGCCTCGCGTTCCAACTGCACGATCCGGAGAACCTGCTTGGCAAGGGTCCGACTCCGGGCATCACGTGCGCCCTGATCCCAACCGATACCGCGGGGGTCGTGCTCGGCCGTCGTCACGATCCACTTGGCGTGCCGTTCTACAACTGCCCGACGACTGGACGCGATGTCATCGTGCCACTCGAAGAGGCGATCATCGGTGGCGCCGGCGGCGCTGGTCGCGGCTGGTTGATGCTGATGGAATGCCTGGCCGCCGGTCGTGGCATCTCGCTGCCAGCCACCGCATGTGGCGGGGCCCAGATGACCGCGCGCGCCGTCGGCGCGTATGCCGCGGTTCGCCAGCAGTTTGGTTTGCCGATCGGCAAGTTCGAAGGCATCGAAGAACCACTCGCGCGCATTGCCGGCTCGACCTACGTGCTCGAAGCCGCGCGCCGCTTCGTCAACGGCGCTCTCGACAAGGGCCACAAGCCGGCCGTCGTCACCGCGATCGCCAAGTACAACACCACGGAACTGTGGCGCCAGGTCATCAACGATGGCATGGACGTGCTCGGCGGCGCAGCGATCTCACGCGGCCCGCGCAATCTGTTGGCGAACGCCTACACCGGCACGCCCATCTGCATCACCGTCGAAGGTGCCAACATCCTGACGCGAACGTTGATGGTGTTCGGCCAAGGTGCAATCCGTTGCCACCCGTACGCCTTCAAG
>CAXBFC010000093.1:0-20596 GCA_963974725.1 uncultured bacterium
GCAGCAAACGCAACGCGGGCAAGCCCAGGAGCAAAAACCAGCTAGCAAGGTCGAAGAGAGCAAGACCTCCGGCCGTCGAGCGACCGTCATCTTCCTGCGTCACGCCGAGGCGCTGCCGCGCACCGACGGCAACCAGAACCCCAACCTCAGCGACCTCGGCAAAGCGCGCGCACAACTCGAAGCCAAGACGCTGGCCGCTGCCGGAGTCACGCGCATCTTCGCGACCGAACTGCAGCGCACCCAACAAACCGCCACACCGTTGGCGGAGCTACTCGGCTTGAAAATCGAGCAGTATCGAGCGCGCAGTTCGAAGGCATTCACCAACACCTTGCGCGGCTTGAAGGATGGCGAAGTCGCCGTCGTGATCGGTCACTCAAACACGGTACCGGTCATGGTCCAAGCGCTCGGCGGCACGCTGAAGGACCTCGACAAGAAGGGCTACCTGCCCGACACCCAACATGACCGGATGATCGTGCAGGTGCTGTCGAGTGCCAAATCCGACGAAGCGATGAACGCGCTGCAGACGCTCGATCTCCGCATCAACTAGAGGCCCAACAACTAGAGGCCCAGCTAGTCACCTGGTCATCGAGAGGATTCGTCGCCTGCGAGCCCGGTATCGACGTGACGCATACCAACTACATCGCGCAAGAAAGTTGCGAGCCGCCTCTGCGTCCGTGCTGTAGATGACCGTGCGGGCGCCTGCAATCATGGTGGCGATGCCTAAGAGCCCATGGCTTGCATCCCCACACACAACGCGCCTGACTACTCAGCTACCGACCGGAATCGATGACCGCCTGCATTTGGTCCGCGCGGGCGTTGGCCTGCTGCTTGTGGATCGCCACGTCGTGCAGAAGTCGCTCACGGGCCGCCATCGGGGCCGTCACCGCCTTGGCCAACGCCGGCGTATCCTCGGCCGCGTCTTCTGGCGGTGGTTCGCAGCCGACGCACAGACAGGGCAGGATCACCAGTACCGCAGTCCGCATCGTCGCTCGCATTGTCGTTCGCATGTCGCTGCATCGACTGCCGGCCAGCCGATTCTGACCTTGAGCAGGCCGACCGGCACATGCTATCGACCCCACAGCATCACAGAACGGCCTCATGCCACAGCCAGTCCAGCGACCCGAGGCGCTGCTCGCCTAGGCCTCACCGCCCAGGCTCCACCGCCCAGCCCCTTGCCCACACCCCTAGGCCCACAGCACCAGGCCGCGAACCTTCGCGTCGTGACGCCCATGGCCAGCAACGCGAACGCGCATCCCGTGGCTGTAGTGGCCAGCCAGCTCGATCCGGTAGCCGCCTTGGAACGTGTGCGCACCGGATACGACGGCATCCTTGCACTCAAGTGGCACGACGATGATCTCTTCGTTGTTCTCGCCGCGCGTCACAACCAACTCGACCAGCAAGTCCTCGGGCCGCAACTGGCCGAGCTCTAACTCGAGGTGCACATCCAGGTGCTGCCCCACTTTGAAGTCCTGGATCTCGACCGTTGACCCTGCCACGATCTTGACCTTTTCGAAGCCTTGGCGAATGCGTTGGAACTCGCGTGCCCGAGAACGCGCCGGCGCCTTCTTCTCCGCTTGCTGCACGTAGTAGTTGCTCGCCAACGGCAGATACGCGTCATTGAGGTAATCGGTGACCATACGGTCCGTGCTGAACTGCGCTGGCACCGTCGCCAGACAGTGCGCCATCCTCGCGACCCATTGCTTTGGCACGTCGTTCTTGTCGCGGCCGTCGTAGTAGGTCGGAACCAGTTCTTCTTCGAGCAACCGATAGAGCGCCGTCGCGTCAGCCTGATTCTGCAACTCGTCCTTGCCGTAGACCTGGCTGCCGCCAATCGTCCAACCGTTCTTGCCGTCGGCAGCCTCGGGCCACCAACCATCGGCAATCGACAAGTTGAGCACACCATTGGCCGCGGCCTTCATGCCCGAGGTGCCACTGGCTTCCTCCCAGCGAGTCGGGGTATTGAGCCAGACATCGACGCCTTGCACCAACGCGCGTGCAACTCCCATGTCGTAGTCCTCGACGAAGAACACCTTGCCCAAGAACTCCGGCGACCGCGCGATCTGCACGATCGACTTCATGATGTCCTGGCCAAGCTTGTCACGGGGATGCGCCTTGCCCGACACCACGAGGCGAACCGGTCGATCTGCGTCGCCGAGGATCTTCGCCAGCCGCTCAGGATCGCTGAACAACAAGTGCGCTCGCTTGTAGGGCGCAAAGCGGCGCGCAAACCCGAGGTAGAGAGCCTGGTCGTCGAGGCCCTCAAGCATGCCACTCAACGCCAGCGGACTGTCGCCGCGCGCATGACAGCCCGTCGTCAAGACGTCGCGGACCTTCTGCACCATGATCGCCTTGTTGGCCTGATGCGCACTCCACAGCTTCTGCGGTGCGATCGTCTCAGCATCGACAAAGTCCGCCGGACGAACGGGTCCTTCCTCGCGGCGCAGCAACTGCGCGATGTTCGCATGCGTCCATGTCGCCAGGTGCACACCGTTGGTAATCGACGTCACCGGCACTTCGCTCTCCAGCAGTCCCGGCCAGAACGCATGCAGCAGCTTTCTCGAAGCCGTGCCATGCATCTTGCTGACACCGTTGACGTAGCCGGCGTAGTTCATCGCCAGGTAGGTCATGTTGAAGTCGGTAGCACCAGAACTCGCCTGGCCGAGCGCAAAGAAGCTCTCCCACGGCAAGCCAACCCAGCTCTCGGCATCGCCAAAGTAGCGCCGCACGAGATCCTCGCCAAAGCGGTCGTGGCCGGCAGGCACCGGCGTGTGCGTCGTGAACAGCGTCGTGGCTGCGATGTATTCGCGAGCCGCAGCAAAGGGCAGCCCCGCCCCCTTGACCAGCAGGTTGGTGCGCTCAAGAGTCAGGAACGCGGCGTGACCCTCGTTCATGTGGTAGACCGCCGGCCGCAGATCCATCGCGCGCAACAAGCGAACGCCGCCGCGACCGAGCACGATCTCTTGCTGGATACGCGTCTCGGTGTCGCCGCCATAGAGATTGCGCGTGATGTCGCGGTCCTCTTCGCGGTTCTGCGGCAAGTTCGCATCGAGCAAATACAACGGCACCCGCCCAACGTGCGCGCACCAAGCCCGCAACGCGACTTCGCGCCCCGGCATCGGGACACTGATTTCCAGGGCACTGCCATCCTGGTTGCGCACCAATTCCATCGCGAGTTTCGATGGCCGATTCTCCTTGTCCGCCGCGATCTGCTGGCCATCGCTCGACAACTGCTGCTGCATGTAGCCAAAGCGATAGAACAGACCAACGCCGACCAGCGGCACATTGAGGTCGCTCGCAGCCTTCAGGTGATCGCCCGCGAGAATGCCCAAACCGCCGCTATAGATCGGCAAGGTTTGGTGCACCGCGAACTCCGCCGAGAAGTAGGCCACGGGATGCACCGCCGACAACGCGGGTCCATCACGATCCTTGGGAGACGCGACCGGCTGCTCCGACATGTAGGCGTCGAAGCGTTCACAAACCGACTTCAAGCGCAAAAGGAACGCCTTATCGTTGGCCTTCTGCTCCAACGCGTCGAGGCCAATGCTGGCGAGGAACGCAACGGGGTTCTCTTCACACGCAACGAAACCCGGCGCGAGTTCTTCGAACAGATCGCGAGCACCGGTGTTCCAGACCCACCAGAAGTTCCGCGCCAGGCGCTCGAGGCCACGCAAGCTCTGCGGCAGAGTCGCCGACGCTTCAAACGGCGACAGTCGAGGTTTCGAACCAGAACCGGGTGAAGGCAACGCGCGCTTCGGCAGGCGGAACTGGACCGCTCCCGACTTGCTGCGCTTCTCGACCGCGTCGAACGCCTTGCCGTATGCCGTCTGGTAGTTGCGGTAGAGGTCGCTCCACGCCGTGCGCCCCGCAGCTTCGCGGCAGCGATCGCGCATGCTGTTGCCACCTTCAGCTTGCGCCCCCTGGGGCTGATCAAGGAACGCCTCAATCGCCTCCGCCATCGCCGCGCGCACTTCCTTGTAAGGAACGTGCTCACGCTTCAAGACGGTGATGCCATCCCTCGGCCCCAGGTCGACCGACTCGGCCCATCGACCAAAGCCAGCAAGGTCGGTCGTGATCGTGGGCACCCCGACCGCCAGCGCTTCCTGCGGCGTGTAGCCCCATGGCTCGTAGTAGGACGGATAGACGCCGAGGTCCATCGCGGCGAGCACGGCCTCGTATTCACGGTGCAAGAACTCGTCGTCAGGCCGCAAGTAGATCGGGATCTGCACGACCTTGATGCGGCTACCAAGAGCGTTGTCGAGTCCGATCTGCCGACAGTGCGTGTGCACCGGATCGGTTTCCTCGTCAAACAAGTTGTGCGTGCAGTATCCAGCAAGTGGCCCATCGCTCGCGGCCCCTTCGAGGCGCTCCATCAGCTCGCCGCTGACACCGGAGTTGCCGGCAGGCACGAGCAAGAACGCGACGACGCGCTTGCCTTTGCCCTCCTTGATGTCGCCGAGGGCATCGAGCATCAATTCGATGCCCTTGTTGTGGAACTCATAGCGCCCCGCGAGTGCGAAGAACGAGGCGTCGCTGACGTCTTCGCCAACCAGCGCCTGCGCAATACGCGCAAGCTCCTTGCGGGTTTCGCCGCGATCTCCCTTGCTCAACTCATCGATGACACTGAGGTCGATGCCGTTCGGCAATAGCGGGTCTACCAAGCGGTCGTGAAGCAACTCCGCCTCTGCGGCCGTGATTTCACTGACGGTCGTGAAGGTATCCGCCTTGCGCGCACACACGCCTTCGAGCGAATGCTTCGACTGCACGCCGTGCGCTTCCGCCAGTTCCTGGACCGACTTGCCGCCGAGCCCCTTGTCTTTCTTGGTAAGATCCGGCGTGATGCCAAGCGATGCCAACGCGCGACCGAGAATCGTCGCATGCGTCGTGAACACGGTACCGATGCTCGGAATGCGTTCTTGCAAGTAGAGCAGCGAGGCACCGGTCATCCATTCGTGCGCCTGCACAACGGCCCGGCGATGGAACGGGGCGAGATTCTCTTCCCACCAACGCTCGATCACTTTGGCTGCTGCAATCGAAAACAGAACTGGCTCGACGTAGTCCCAGTCGCCCGCCATCGAATCCACTTGATGCCGCTCCCAGAGTCCGGCCAGGATGCCGTCCTTCTGGTCGTACATGCCGGAGAACCCAACCAGGATGCAGCGCGGCCTGCCGGGAATGCGCCAGCGACCAATGCGCACGGGCACCCCCATCTGGCGACACGACGCGAGAAACTCATCATGCCCCGGCTCGTCGTCAAACGGGGGCTGCGTGCCGGTGCTGCCATGCAGCTGCGGCCCAATCGTGATGTAGTCGTCGCCGAATTGCTCGACGGCGGTAACTGCTTTGCTCGACAACACCGTGTGGATGCCGCCAACCTTGTTGCACACTTCCCAGCTGATTTCGAACAGTTGGAATGAACGTTCCGTCATAGCTTCTTCTTGCGCCGGCCCGCGGCCTTGGGGGTTGGGGCCTTGATAGTTGGGGCCTTCTTGGTTGGGGCCTTGGTAGTTGGGACCTTCGCGGGCGAAGCTTTGCCAGGCACAGCTTTGCCAGATCCGGTCTTTGTGGACGACCCAGCAGCATTTGCCGTCTTGCTGGCGGCCGGTGCCTTTGCTGGTTTTCGTGCAGCTGGCTTTGGCACAGCTGACGTTTGGGCAGGCCTGGCGTTAGCGGCAGCTGCTGCTCTCGCCGGCAGAACCTTCACCTCAGGTGCCGCCAGACACTTCTGCACTTCCGCGCGCAATGCGTCGATCGCGGTCATCACGGTCACGAAGGCAGCGTGCGCGTGGTCGTAGGGACTGAAGTACTCATGCACCTCAGCGTCCGAATGGCTCTTGGTCGCGATGTAGTAGACATGATCGGACGTCGTCAAGTCGCGCCACGTGGCAAGCAAATCGGGCCGCTTCTTGCCGGCCAGCAGCACTTCGCTACGCATCGCGTAGAGCTTCTCGTGCACAGCCTTCTGCATCGGGTTGCCGAGCCACGCCGACAGATTGCGTTCTTCGTCGGCCCACGACACGTGCGTGTCGATGTTCAGCTCCTGCACCGCTTCGCGCTCGGAGCAAACTTGCGCCGGCGTGCGGAACCGGAAACTCTTGTCTTCCAACACGCGGTCGGGCAAGCAGCGCATGAACTCGAAGATGCCAGTCTGCTCGTTCTGGTGCTCGCCAAACGTCTCGTAGTCCATGAACAAGCCCACAAACTGCGCCGGCGGCGGCACGTCGTGCAACCAGTCGGCGAACGTATCGGCAAACAGCGGGTACTCCGGCCATTCCCGGTTCGAGAACCGAAACGCGATGTCGTCGGACAGGGAGTAGCTGCGCAACAGCAACTTCAACCGTTGGCAACCGAGCGGCTGGTAGGGCACCTGTGGACTTCGCCAATCGAGCAAGCGATCGGCGCCTTCTCCAAGCATGCAATCAAAGCCGAGGTCCTCGACCTTCTTGCAGATGCCGTTGTCCATGATCAGCTCGGTGTTGCGGAACGACGTCGGCTTGCCGAACAGGTCCGTGACCGTCTTCTTCTGGATGGCGACCTGATCTGCGAACTCTTCGAAGTGGTCAATCGACGCCAAGCTGTGCTGGCTGGTCTCGCACAGGAACTCGACGTTGCCGCTCTCGGCGAGTGCGACGAACGTATCGAGGGCTTCCGGCACCCACTCGCGCAACTGTCGGATGACTGTGCCGGACAACGAGAACGAACAACGAAACTGGCCGTCGGTGCGCTCAATGGCATCGAGCAGCACCTTGTTCATCGGGATGTAACAGCGCTCCGCAACACGCTCGGCGACCAGCTTGTTGAGCGGCGTATCCCAGTAGTCGAGACGACGCGCCTTGTCAGTCGGCAGGAGTTTCTTCAGTCGGTACGGCTGATGAACCTGAAAGTAGAAGACGACATCGATCACAAGATCTCCTGCGAGGGGCTATCAATCACTTGCCGGCACATGACGTGAGCCCGCAACAGTTCGCCAGTATTCCAGGCCTGCGCGAAGGTACCGCCCGGCCGATGCGGCAGATCCCCATCAAAGACTTCGCTGACGTGCTCAAGACCGGCGCGCGCCATCTCGGTGCGCAACAGGTCGTCGAGCCATCGCAGCAACTCCGTCGCGTCCTTCTTGCGCGACTTCTTCGGCGCGGCACGCAGCGCGGCCTCGACAAAGAAACCAGCAAGCCACGGCCAGACAGTGCCCTGGTGGTATGCGTTGTCACGCCCTTCGAGGCCACCACCGTAGCTACCGATATACTTCGAATCACTCGGACTCAGCGTGCGCATGCCGCATGCAGTAACCAAGTGCGCCTTGGCCATCTTGACGACGCCCTGCCGCTGCGAAACCGTCAGAGGCGAACGCTGCAAGGCCGCAGCAACCAACATATTCGGCCGGATCGATGGATCCTGTTCGCCCTCGTGCACGCGATCGGCGAGCGACTTGACGTCCGCCATCCAAAACGCCTTGACGAACGACTTGCCACAGCGGTCGCGCAGCTGCGCAAACTTCGACTCCCCGGGTTGCTCAGCGAGGAAGGCCAGCAACGCATACCACACCGCTTGGATTTCGACCGGCAGGCCTTCGCGCGGCGTCACCGGTCCCTTGGACGTGCGCGCATCCATCCAGGTCGCATTCAAGTCCTTGCGGCCCGCCTGCAGCAAGCCGTCGTCGGCGAGGCCGTCGTCCACGACCTTCAGGCCAAGGTCGGTACCACGCTCGTAGGCTTCGGCAATGCTTCGCATCGCTGGCAACAACGTTTGCTGGACAAGATCCGCATCGTGCCCGGCATCCGCAAACCGCATCGCCGCCAACGCAAACCACAAGGCCGCGTCGCAGCTGCCGTAGTTGCTCGTCGCAACGTCGCCTCGATAGATGTTCGGCAGTAGACCATCGCGCAAGAACGGCAAGCAACCGGTCATCACTTCGGCACACTGCGCAACCTTGCCACGCGCCAACGTTAAGCCTGGCAACGCCAAGAACACGTCGCGCCCCCACTCGCCAAACCACGGGAAGCCAGCGAGCACGCCCAGGCGATCGCCAACTGCGCGATACAGGAAGTCGTCGGCTCCCAGCGCGAGCGTGTCCGCGTAGCGCTGCTGCGACTGCTGCACTTGATGCCAAAGCTGCTGGGCCTCGGCGGCAATTTCATCAAACGCCGCGCCAGCGTCGGCACATGGATCGCCGAGCGCGAACGATGCCGTCGCCTCGCCGCCCGGTGGCAAATCCAATTCCAAAACGCCCGGGCTCCAGCGATGACCGACGTGGTCGTAGCCACGCAGTCGATCGGTTGCATACAGGAAGTTGCGATACCACACGGGGTCACTGCGGAATGCCGAGATGCCGTCAACGGTCAGCCACAAGTGCGGCAGTTCGTTCGTCGGTCGGAATCCCCAGCTCGCGCCGCGCGCGTGCAGCGTGCCGTCGAAGCTGTCGTCGACGGGCGGCAGGTGGTCGACGTTGCAGCAACCGAGCAACGCCCGCACTTCGAGTCGCATCGGTCGGTCCGAAGCATTCCGCCACCGCACCAATAGCGCCGATGGCTGATTCTCGGACTGGCGACGCAACGCAACCGTTCGCTGCAAGACACCATGCTCGGTCTGGTGCGTCCACGTCGGCAACGGCCGTCGCGCAAACGAGGTATCCCCGTCACCAGCACTCGGCTCCGCCTGGTCGAGCCAATGCGCTGGCATCACATGCGCGAAGCGAACCTGTTCGTCGCCAAGTTGCCGCGGCGGCCCAACGCGCTCGTCGAGGCCTGCCACAATCATGTGACGCTCGGCCGTGCCCTCAGTGCGAGTCACCCACAAGCCGTGGTAACGCCGCATCGGAACTCCGGCCGCCGTGCCACAGCCATAGCCACCGCGCCCATCGGTCAGCAACCACTCACTATCGGGCGGCACGGGCGGCACGACCTCGCCCGACACTGCCTTATCTTCTGGAGACCCAAGGCCTGACGAGAAAGTATCGTCCGAAGAAGGCGCCCCCCGGTCGCCGACCGCACGGGGTGCAGCGGAGGCGGTGCTTGATGATGACGAGGCATCCCGCGGTGCGGGGGAACGTGCTGCTGACATGGGGCTGATTGGGCGCTTAGACTACCCGAGCCTACGTCGCCATCAGACGGGATCAACGCTCGTTCGTGACAAGGATTCAGCAACAGGCTCTACCCTGACGGGCCATCACCCTGCATCCTGTGTATCTAACGCTCGCCGCTCACCCCCAGTAGTTGCAAACGTATGGTGCCGCTCGACCTCAGAAACACGCTCGTCTTCATTCTGGCCGGCGGCGCCGGCAGCCGCTTGGCCCCGCTCACCCTGGCACGAGCCAAGCCCGCCGTGCCGTTTGGCGGCAGCTACCGGATCATTGACTTCACGCTGAGCAACTGCATCCACTCTGATTTGCGGCGCATTCATTTGCTGACGCAATACCAGGCGCGCAGCTTGGAGGAGCACATCCGGTTCGGCTGGAGCTTTCTACCGCGACGCCTCGAGCAATGGATCACCTGTAGCCCGCCACACCACGTCTCGGTAGGCAAGTGGTACCGCGGCACCGCCGACGCGATCTACCACAACATCGACACGATTGAAGACTGGAAGCCGAACAACGTCGTCATCCTGTCCGGTGACCACATCTACCAGATGGACTACCGCGACATGCTGCGCGAGCATGTCGAGCACGAAGCGGCGCTGACCATCGGAGCAGTCAAGATCCCGGTGTCCGAGGCGCCGAGCTTTGGCATCCTGCAAGTCGACGACCAGAACCGCATCACCGGCTTCGTCGAAAAGCCCAAGGAGAACGCACCCGAGATCCCCGGGCAGCCTGGCTTCTGCCTGGCATCGATGGGCATCTACGTGTTCGAGTCCGAAGAACTGGTCCGCCGCTTGCGCGTCGACGGCAAGATGCCGGAGGGCGAAGGCGGCGACTTCGGCCACCACGTCATTCCGCGCATGCTCGGCGAAGTGCCGATCTACGCGCACTCGTTCCAAGGTCTCGGCGGCGAAGACCAGCCGTATTGGCGCGACGTCGGCACGATCGAAGCATACTTCGACGCGCACATGGACCTGTGCAACGTCAAGCCACAGCTCAACCTCTACCGCAAAGACTGGCCGACCTACACGCTGTGGCACAACGACCCACCAGCCAAGACGGTCTTCAACGAACCCGATGATGGCGAGTCGCGTGGCCGCCGGGCCGAGGTGGTCGATTCGCTATTGGCACCTGGCGTCGTCGTCAGCGGCGGCATCGTGCATCGCTCGATCCTCAGCAACCTCGTCTACGTCGATGAACGTGCCGAGCTCGACGAGTGCATCATCATGCGCGGCGCCCGCGTCGGCAAGAACTGCAAGCTGAAGCGCTGCATCATCGACAAGTGGAACGAAGTCCCCGAAGGAACGGTCATCGGTTTCGACCGCCAAGAAGACGAGCGCCGCTTCACCGTGTCCAAGACAGGAATTGTCGTCGTCGGCTCCGGCCACAATTGGGAGTAGCCCCCGCGCGCCGCGGAGCGACCTACTGCAACCCCAGCGCCACGAGGGCTGCCGCCCGATCCGCCTTCGGCAGCACCCGAATCATCGGTTCCGTCGGCACTTCCCACAGGCAATAGGCGAGGCACTTGGGTCCGCGTTTGCGCAAGCCGGCCTCGGTCTTGACTGGTCGGCTGCGTTGGTCGACGCACAGCTTGGCAACCGGAGCCAAGCGGTCCACGGCCGCACTCGCCGCCTCTTGTGCCATCACGCGGCCACAGACCGGCGTCAGCAACTCGACCAGATGCGCGCACACATTGCTGCGAACACCGCTGACCCCCGCGAGTCGGGCCTGCTTCGGCGTGTGCCCGGGACTGGCGAACGCACAGCGAAAGAAGCCCTCGCGCTGCGGCAGCTTGCGCGCCCACGCAGGCGGCTCCTCGGCAACTTGCCAATGCACAATGCTGCGCAGCAGCACCCACTCGATGCGACCCTGCAGGCTCGGATCGAACGTTTCGACGACGCTGCGGATCGGCGTGCGCCAACACATGCAGCCAACGTTCTGCACCTCTTGCTCTTCGCCACTACCAACGACGACGTTGCCCAACACCGCGTCCACCAACACCGTTTGCCGCAACATCTCTTCGAGCACGGGCAACGTGCCGGCATCGCCAAACACCGGCTGCAGGTGATCGAACAGCAGGTTGCGCACGTCTTCTTTGGCATCGCCGGTCAGTTGGTGCTGGATCCACGATGCCCTGTTGTTCCGGCGGGTCGTTCGAAACGAAAACCGGTCGGTGCAGGCAACCGGCTTCCGCCACCACGATGGCTCGCCCGTGACCTCGGTCCAACGGACGCCATTCTCAACCATGGCGAGCGGGATGGCCTCTTCGTCCTGCGCGACCAAGGTCGCTGACGACAGCAACAGCCAAGCACGCAACAGCAACGCCGACCATCTCGACGCCGATCCAGTCATCTTGAAACGTGGTACGACAACTACCAGCACCGAGACAGCCTACAGCCTCTCGATGCGAACGGCTGCCCCCACCGTCTCCGGGGTCTTGTCGGCGGCGTCATACATCTCGACGAACGTGCGGCACTCGTCCGCGTCGACATCCCGCAGGTCTTCGACCCAATGCGGCGGGATCGGCTGGTAGTGCACCCATACAATCACCGTCGCGGTCGGTTCGTTCATGCCATACGGCACAGCCACGTCGACCGAATCACTGCCGGCGACGAAGTCCGCGTCGTCGCCAATGCCGATCGGCTGCGTGTCCTCGGCGTGCGGACCGTCCGGGCGCCAACCGGCCGGCAGCAATCGGTTGTCCTTGCCGCGCGTCGACATCTCGGTCAACGCCGTGGTTGGATCCCCATCCGCGTCGTGGGGCACAAGCTCCCAGATCAACACTTCGTCGGAAGACTCGATGCGGCTGATGTGCGCTTGGTCACTGGCCCCGACGATGTCGACGATTTCGCCGTCTGCCGTAAAGCCGCCGCAGTCGAACACCGTGCCGTTCTCGTTTTCGACGCGCACATGCAGCCAGGCACGCCGCGCGGGGTAGCCAGTCGGAAACTTGTGGCCCGACTTGTTGGTGACCTTTACTTGGAAGCGCAGCTCCGAGTCGAGGTGCTCGACCAGCCCGATGCTGACGTCGACCGTCGCAGTCGTTAGCTGCCGACGCGTAGCGCGCGCCATCTTGCGTAGGTCCTCGGCACTCGCCTTGACTCCCAGTTGCTCGCGATGGTCGGCAAGCATCTCGAGCAGCATCGCGTTGCCACCGACGAACGCATGCGCACGATACGGGTCACGCGCCTTCAGCATGAAGTCGGTACCATTCGGATCGCGAGCGATGCGCGTCGCGCCGATGTTGGCCATGTGGCATTCCTGGCACGTTTGCGACTGCTCGGTCTTACCAGCTTCGTCGCTGTAGATGCTGTTGCGCCATTCGAAGTAGGGCGTCTGCTCTGGGAAGCGCTGGCCTTGGTGGTGCGTCACCAGCGTGTGGCAAGTCGCACACAAGGCCGAACGACTCAGGTGTTCGCCGTGCATTGCCGCGTAGCGGGTCATGCCGAGCATCGGCCCACTGTCGGGGTTCTTGTAGGGCCCATAGATGACGCGTGACTTGCCAATGCGCGCCTTGCCCGAAAACGTCGTCTCTTCGCCGAGATGGCGCGCCCGGATCTGGTGGCACATCGCGCACGAAACCCCATCCTGGGCCAACGGGTCCTCGGCAGCCTCGGCGATCGTCGTTGCCGGTTGGCCGCCGAGCACGCGCGTGTGGTGATGCATCGGCGCGTGGCAGCGAATACACAACGCTTGCACTTCACCGGCATGGCCCGGATCGAGCTCACACTCGCGCGCGACCTGCGCGCGCCAGTACGGGTCGCGGAAGCTGTTGGCCATGACCGTCGCCTGCCAGGTGCCGTGCGGCGACACGTCTTCGCCCAGTGGCGAGCGCATCGCATGCGCTTGCGGCGCGGCACTGTGGCAGCGAGCACAACCGTCGCTGGTCGCAAAAACTGCGTTGCGGCCTTCGGGGTTGCCCCCGCCCCACTGTGGACCGGGGCCAATCGGCTGCTGGCGGGCAGGATCCTGCTGCAGCAACGCTGCGGGCCGGGGATCTGCCGCGGACCGGGGACCTGCGACGGGCCGGGGATCTTGCGGCTGGAGGTCTACTGGCCGGGGATCTACTGGCCGGGGATCCTGCGGCGCGAATGCGGTCGCCACCACGCAGCAAGCGAAACCCAAACTGACCAGGTGCCGCTTGCGCATGCCGTGACTACGCGTCTGCCTTGCGCTCGCTACCGGCACTGCCCGCTTCGGTACTGTCGGCGCGCGGCGGCAACAACTCGCCAAGGAACTGCGGCAACATCTTGCGCCAGGTCACCCAATCGTGACGCCAGTCCTTGTTCCACGCGTCGACGCGGTTGGGGATGCCCTTCGGACCGAGCACCTGCTCGACACTCCAACTCTGCTTGGGTTCTTCGTAGGCACCTTCGCCGTGTGCCAGAAGCACGAAGCGCTCGCGCAGCAACTCGAGGTGCTTGCCATCCAAGTCCGGCACGAAGTCGAGCGGCGACGACCGGTAGTATTCCCGCGTCAAGTCGCCCTCGAGGAACTTGTTCATGTTGTAGGTGCCGCTCATGCAGATGGCGGTCTGGAACAAGTCGGGGTGACGACACACCAATGCCAACGCGTTGAACGCACCGATCGACGCACCTGCAGTCCAGATGCGGCCGGCGTCGCCACCGCAATCGCGATGGATCGCCGGCACGACTTCCTTCACCAGGCACTCGTCGAAACGGTTCTGGGCGCGGGCGGCGTCCTCAAGCGTGCGACACTCCTGCAACCACGCCTGACCAGCCACCGAGTCCACCGTGTAGACCTTCAAACGCAGGTCGGCAAGGAACTCGCCGATCGCCGAGATCATGTGGAAGCGCTCGGGCTCTTCGGCATCGCCACCAGCCGTCGGAAACAGCAGCAGCGGCGTCCCGGAGACTCCGTAACGGCAGAAGGTGATCTCGCGACCGCCGAGAGACGGCGACTTCCAGGTAATCTTGTGCTTGCTCACGGCTCGAGCCTTCAGACGAAGGGGACTTTCAGACGAGGGGGAAAACAGATTGGGGGAGGCGCCCTGAGGGCCGGGCGCCTGGCGACGGCGGCCGATGCTACTTGCTGGCTGCTTCCAGGTCGTCGACAGACTTCATCACGAGCGCGTAGAACTTGCCCGTAAACTCTTCTACCTCGTGCTCTGGGAACACGTTGCTCACCTTCAAGCGAATCGCTTCCAGGCAGCGCTCGCTGCGGAACCACGCAAACGCGGCTTCCTCAAGCGGTCGCAGATGCTTCTTGCTGAAGGTTTCGAACTGCGTCGTCGACAGACGTTCGTGCGCCAGCTTGGCGTAGCCCGAAAGCTTCTCGGCGTATGAGATGTCCTTGCCGGCGATCTTGTAGAACGGCTCGAAATCGACCGTCTTGCGCATCTTGCGATTGGTTGCGGCGTTGAACACCGCCCACTTCAAGTTGCTCAGCACGTACCACGGCCAGTGGTAATGGATCGAATTGACCTGGCTGTCAGGACACGGGTTGGCGAAGTCGATCGGGTAGTAGACGCCGTCCTTGCTCAACATCTCGCAGCTGTTGAAGTCCCAGCCGAAGAACGTGTTGATGGTCAGCGTCGTGTCGATGATCAGCTGCTCGTCTTGCTTCGAAATGAAGTCGCGATCGACCAAATAGCGGCCGTGCAACGGCTGGCTCGGATCGTACTTCATGACGCGCACCTGCGGGCCAATGCCAACCGCGCGCACGAACACATCAAAGCCGTGCACTGCAGCCTGCAGGTGCATCAGGTCTTCACCGCTTTCGTCGTAGGCTTTGCTGAGCTCGGCACTGTTGTCGACCTTCGAAACCCCGCGCCAACCACCGCCATCGAAAGGCTTCAAGAACGACGGGTAGCTCAGACCATCGCCGATCGCGCCGAGATCGAACATGCGCGCATACTTGCTGAGCGTGTAATCGAGGTCGGTCAGCTGGCCGTATTTCTTCTGCGGCAGCATCACCGTCTTCGGCACGGGCATGCCGAGCGCCGTCATCGCGCAGTAGCTGGTGTGTTTCTCGTAGCTCTGCACCGACCACGGGTTGTTGTAGACATACAGATCGTCCATCAAGACGCCCTTCTTGATCCACTCGCGTTGCAGGGTGAACCAATGCGTCAGGCGGTCGACGACGACGTCGTACTTGCACCCCTTCTCAAGCGCGAACGGCTCAAGGCCAACTCGCTCACAGGCGAAGTCGATGACGTCCTTGCCAACCTTCAGGTTGAGCTTGCTGTCAGCAAGGATTTGTTCGAAGGCAAGCGGCCAACAGATGTCGGCGCCGAGCGAGAGACCAATATTGCGAGTGACGGCTGGCATGTCGGACAAGGAATGCGGAGGTCTACGGAACAAACCCGCGGAGCATCTGGGGCGAGCACCTTACTCGTAGACGTGCCACAAGGGACCAGGGAAGAGTGAGGAAAGGCCTTCGCGCAGCCGATCTCGCCAATTCTCCCAGTTATGGCCGTCATTGGCCTCGCGAACGCGGACCTGCATCCCGGTCTCCTGGAGTAGCGGCACGAGCGAGCGGTTGTAGTAGATCAGCGATTCGTAGACCCCACAGCTCAGGAACACCTGATCGACCGGCCGGCCCGGCTTCTTGCGGAACTGGTTGACGAACTTGACGACCGGGTCAAACATCGGTGGCCGGTCGTGGTCGCCAATATCGGTAAACACGAACGATCCGGACTGTAGGAACAGCTTGCCGAACACGCCCTGGTGGCGCCACGCGGTCGACAGCGACGCAACTGCGCCAAATGAGGCCCCCATCAGCGCCCGCGCGGATGGCTCGCGGATCAGCGGCAACAGGTCCTCCATCTGTGGCAACAGGTCCTTGACGATGAAGTCCGCGTGCTCCTGATCCGCGCCGTATTCCTTCATCCGGTCCGACGACTGCGTCATCACGGCGATCAGCGGTGGCAGTTCGAGCCGGTGGATCAGATTGTCGAGGACCTCCTTCAAGTTAGCGAACTTCAGGTAGTCGAAGCCATCGTGCACGACCAGCAACGGATAGCGGCGGGTCTCGCGAAAGCGCGCCGGTCGGTAGATCTGGATCTCCCGCCAATCGCCGAATACCTTGGTGTCGACGTGCCGCTCTTCGAGCGTGCCCTTACGTGCTTCGGGATCCTCAACGGTCCACTCCGGCGGTTCATAGCCTTCGCCGTAGACGACCGAGTTGGCGCCGAACGGATCGCGCGCCAAGTGGCTATTGAGCGGGTCGCGGACCAACTGGCCATGGCCGCGCTTCATCACGCCGATCTTGTATTCCATGCGCGAACGACGCGGCAGGTCGATCTGCAGCAGCCACAACGAGCTGTTGCTCAGCCGCCGGAACTGCATCTCGCCAGGCAAGCCATGGATCCAGTGATGCAGTGTGATCTCGTCCGCCTCACCCTGGAACAAGAAGGTCACGTTGCGGCCTTCGACGTGCGGAAACTCGACCTCGCCAAGGATCGCCTTCACGGCGGCCCGACCTGAGGCGATCGCCGTCTCCAATCGTTCGAGCATGCTCACTTCGCTAGCTCCTCGACCAGACCACTCTGGGTCAGTTCACGGGCATTGGCATACGGCGTCCACTGGCCGTTTCGCCAGTCGAATCGCGCCCGGTAATCCAATAGGGCACAGCGAGCGGGCTGGAACCGCCGCGCCAACATGCGAACCCGCACGCTGTCGTCGGTCTTCAGGCGATGGCGCGCATGCGGCAAGGCGACTAAGCCGGGCAACAGACCAAAGCCCGCCTCCATCACTTCGGCAAACGAGCGACCTTGTGATGCATCATCATGGAATAGCACGACGCGCTCACTCAACGCCATCGCCCCCGCCGACCAGGCGATCGTCGGACGATCGCCCCACAGCGAACAGACGTCAAACAACTGCATGCGATGCAGCAACACCCCGACGTGGCCCCCGGCAACCAGCAAGCACGAAACCTGCGCGAGCTGCTTTTCGATCTCGTGGCGCTGACGCTGCACGGTCTCGCGTTCGGCGGGCTTGATTCGCGCGTTGAAGTCGGCATGAAGCGCTTCGACCCGCGCCATGTGCTGTGCATCCAAGCCGCGCACCAACTCCCACGAGTCCTGCTCTTCGGCGGCAAACAGCGGATCCCCATCGCCGCGTCGCAGCAACTCACGGGTGCTCCGCAACAATCCGGCGAGGCGCATGCGATAGATCTCCTGCACCTTGACCCAGACCCTATGGCGTTCCCGAACGGCCTCGCGCAGCTCCGGGTCTTGCTCGAACAGTCGCTCGACGCGCGCCCACAGGCCGAGGTTGATCAGCGGCCGGTGGACGTGCTCGCGCAATTCTTCGTCTTCGTCCTCGCGCTCTTCCCAACCGGCGGTGATGACCGCGACAGGACTGCCTGGATCGGTTACCAGGTCCTCAATCGCTTCACGAACAATGGGGTCGCGGCGCTGCGGGCCGAGGACAATTGCAGAGGACAACATGCTGACCTCCTGAGTTACCCGAGCCCTGCCTGAGAAGAAAGGTCTTCAACGGCAAACCGACAAGCTGTCCGGGTTGACGTTCTGGCCCCCGTAGCGACACTGCATATTGGGTAGCGCCAAGGGAAGAGCCAGACCGGCCTGACTTGGCACCCGCCACCATCCGACGACCACCCCCGACCATGGCCTACCGCACCCCTTCAGTTCGATCCGTATTTCCACTGAGTGCGACGACCCTGGCCTTGGGAACTCTCGCCTTGGGGACTCTGGCGGCCACGGCATTGGCGCAAGCTCCGGATGCCAGCCTGCTGAGGTCCTTCGACTGGCAAGCGCGCAACGCGAGCGCCAAGCTGCTGGTCGAGAACCCCGCCACGCAGGCCAGCGATCTGCTTGAGGTGCTACGCGCCGAATGGCACGACGGCATTGCCGAAGTGAACCGCTGGAACAGTGCCGTCGGCCTGGGAGGCGAATCCCGAGAGCCACGCCAGGCGACGCTGAGGAGCGCGCGCGACCAAATCTGGCGTCTCTACGAACTGAGCAAGCCGAGACAATTGACCAGCGCGCACCAACTGACGGTGCCGTGGCATCCGCACCAACTCGCCGAGTGGATCTTGCGCCAGCGCTACACGAAGTCGGACTTGCCTGACTTGGTGCCCACCAGCAACGAGCTTGCGCGGATTTGGTTGACGTGCCACCGACCTGACCAGGACGCCCTGCGACTCGCATTGGCAGACGAAGCCACAGCACCTGCGGTTGCAACCGCGATGTGGGAACTCGACCAGGGCTTCCCATCCTCGCTGCTCGAATACCTGGCCTCCGGATCGATCGCCGCCCGCCGGGCAGTGCTGCGCCTGCCGTTGCCCGAGGCCCAGCTACAACCTCGCCATATCCGCGCAGTCATCGATCAGTTTCTGCATGACGACGACAAACAGCACGCAGGCCACGCCGGCGCTGTGCTCGTGCGACTTGGAGAGCCGGCCGCAGTCGAACTGATCCCGCACTTGTCCAAAGGTGCCGAGGGCCAGAGCAAAGCTGCCGCGGTGCTCTGCCTGATGGGCTCGGCCGCAGCACCTGCAACCTCGGCGCTGCTAGAGTGCCTGCACGGCGATCGCAACTGCCAACGACGCGCACTGGTTGCACTGTCAGACATCCACATGGATCCCGAGCTGCGCGCGACCGTAGCCGCCAAGGTCTTCGAAGTCTTGACCTCGACCAAGACACGCCTCGTGCGCACGGTCGCTCTCGATGCGCTGGCCAACTGTGGTGACGGGGTCACCGCCGAACTCAAGGCGCGGTTGCTGGCGATGTTTGCAAAGCAACCGTATCGCTCGGTGCGAACCAGAATGCTCGGCTGCATGCGGCGATTGCAGTGCCTTCCCAAACTCACCACCGCCGAACTCGTGCGCATCGCAGGTGGTTCCTACCCCAACACCGACACCTGGATGGCAGTTGCCGACCGCGGACAAGAGGCCGCCGACGCCATCGCCAAGTGCATTCGCGTCTATCACCCAGGAGTCGACGACGCCAAGGTTGCCGCGGTACTCGCACAAACTGCTCCCCAAGTATTGGTGCAGTGGTTGTCGAGTGAAGAACGTAGCCTGCGTCTGCGCGCCCTGCAGACCCTGCGCGCCGAACGACTCGATCTCCTCGACAGCAACATGTTGTTGTCGATGCTCGCCGACCAAAGCGTTGCCGGCGAGGCGTTCGACGCGCTCTGCAGCCTGCCCAGCGCAAACGCCCTGCTGCCGAAGATCCTGGCGGCAACTGCCCCGCCAATGATCTACATGGGTGCCGATCGCGGCCCTGTTCTGCGCAAGCTTGGAGCCGACCTACCAATGCTGCTGAAGGCCTTTGACGCACACCTTCGACGCGGCGACTACTGGAGTACTGTTCGCGGTCTCGACGACGACACGCTCAAGAAGCATGCCCGCCAGTGGATCGAACAAAGCGAAGACCCCAAAGTCCGCGATCAATTGCGCGGCGAGTTCGTGCGCCTTGGACTGTCCCAGGCCGTCGACCTACAAATGTTTGCGCAAGCGCTGCGCAGCAAGCACCGTGCCCACACTCTTGCCGTGATGAGCTGGCAGAAAGACCTGCCGCGCGAACTGATCCCAGCGCTCGAAGCCATCTGCTCCGATCCTGCCGATCGGGAAGAGTTCGAGAACGCACGCAAAGCGTTGTCGATCGCGACCCGCTAGCGGCAAGATCCAGTCCGCTGACCCACCCTCTGTATTCCATGCTTCGCTTCGCCACTGCTGCCGCTCTTGCACTCCCGCTCGCCTTCGCCGCGCCCGCGGTTGCGCAAGCCCCCAACGTCAACGATCTACTGTCCGACGAGTGGCGCGTTCGCAATGCAACGGCCGTCAAGCTGATCAAGCATCCCGACACCCGCAATCAGGATCTGCTGCGGGTGC
Source organism: uncultured bacterium (assembly GCA_963974725.1). Classification (GTDB taxonomy): domain Bacteria; phylum Planctomycetota; class UBA1135; order UBA1135; family UBA2386. The sequence goes on from CAXBFC010000093.1 coordinate 19,895, forward strand.
TGCAGACCAAGTGGGACGGTCACGTGCCGCAATACATGGGCGGGTTTGGCGGCAGATTCCGGCCGACCAGTCCGCGCGCCCAAACGTTGGAAAGCGCCGGCAAGGAGATTGGCTACAACTGGCCGATCAGGGCGCCGGCCCACCCCACGACGATCGCTGAGCTCGTCGGCCCATGGCACCCACACAAGCTAGCGACGTTGGTGCTCCTGCAACGGGCAACGCCGGATGGCTTGCGAGAACTCGAGCCAACCAACAACAACCTGGCCCGCATCTGGTTTGCCTGCTGTAAACCGAACGCAGGGCAAGTTGGCACTGCCCTAGCCAACGCAACGACGGCCGAAGCTGTTCTGTTCGCGTATCTGCCACAGCTCGAGAACCGCAACGAACGATTGCTTGCACTCATCGCCAACGGTTCGGCACCAGCACGCCGCGCAGCCCTTCGCATGGTGGGTGATCTGCCGCTCGGCAAGCGCCAGCTGCTCGGCACAATCGAGCAACTGCTACATGACGATGACGAGGCCTACACCCGCAACGCCGCACACCACCTGGTGCGGAGCGGGGCAGCAGCCGCGGAGCTGCTCACCAAGCACCTGGGCAAGGATTGGCGCGAACGACAACGGGTCCTGGCATTGCTGTGCCACATGGACGAACACGCCACGCCGGCTGCCCAAGGGTTACTCACATGCCTGCAGTATGATGTCA
>CAXBFC010000094.1:0-20446 GCA_963974725.1 uncultured bacterium
AGATCCGGCACACCGCGATACTGCGCAACGATGCGGCGCCGATGTTCGCGCTCCATCACCAGCACGAGATCCGCCCACGCCAGATCGGCGAGGGCCAGCTGACGAGGACTCTTGCCGCTCAGTCCAGCCGAGCGAACGCAGATCCTCGCATCATCGGCATAGACCTTCTCGGCAGTTGGACTCCGCCACTGGTTGCGAGAACAGACGAACAAGAAGTGCGGGCGCTCGTTCATGTGGACCCTTTGTCCGGGTTCTCGTCGGCCGGGCGTTCGTCGATCGGGTTTTGGGCGCGCCGCCCCGTACGACGATGCGGCGGCTTCGCAACCACTTGCCACCCGTCTCGGTAGATGATTTGCCCCGGATCACGCGACTTGATCATCCTGACGAGATAGCCGTGATCCGCAAGCAACGCAGCAATGCTTCTCACCTTCTCCATCGGCCGCTTCGCCCGAGGATGAAACCAACAGATCGCGCGGCGGTTCTCGGGCAGCTTCAAGCAAGCTGGCACCTTGAGATGCATCTTGCACCAATCGAGTTCGCCGGTGAGCCAAGCCTCCTCCCATGGCTCCAACAGGCCGCTGTCGCGCAATACCCCAGCCGCCATGAACACACCTTGGCAGAATCCTGAGTCGGGGTCCTGGCGGTCGAGAACAAAACGCACATACATATCGATCTACTCAGACAGCTCGCAATCCTGACACCCTATTGCTAGCTCAGCCGTCCATGTCCTCTGGCAACCCGCCCGAGACAAGCCGGGTCGCACTCATGGTGAAGGCCGAGGCTGCGGCGATGACTGCACACGATGCCAGGACTCGCACAACCAGCGTGCTCGCGTCGAGCCCCAGATCATAAACAGCCCGAGGATCGTTGCGATCGACCCCGTTACCAGGAACGTCGCGTAGAGGACTCGCTGCATTCTGGCTCGGTGCTTCATGAGAACGTTCCTATTGGCTAGCGCTGACGGTGGCAGATCACGTACGCCGCGCGGTCAGCCCTGTGGCTTGTTGGCCAGCCTTTTACTCGAAGGCCGCAGCCTAGAACATGACGTAGACAAACGGCTCAATCTCGAGCAAGACACCAAGGACACTGAGAATCCAGGCAAGCACCAGAACAACTCCCCACTGTTTTTGATGCGATGCGATCGCTGAATATGCGACCCCTACCAGAGCGACGAGCGTGCCAAGCAGGTTGAGAATTGGCAGCGCCCCGGACGCCTCCGACCCCGTCGCCGTGCAGAACAGAAACCCGACCGTCGCGGCACGAATACACACCGCAAGCACGCCGAACACCAAGCCACGCACTGCGGGCCGGTAGCTGCTATCGGGTCGCTGAAAGTCTGACATCACACCTGGCCTGCTCAATGCCTTCGCCGGATCATCGGCGCTGCGACACTAGCATAAGGAGTTGCCCTAGAAGCAAGCATCGCCGGGCAGCTGCGAAGCCTGCCGGATCCAACTCGCCACGAGCTCGTCGTCGATTTCATCGCCCTCGTGAATATGGAAGTAGCGCACGCGCTCTTGCTTGGATGCGACCGGAGGAACGGGCCGCAATGACGTGCCGCGGAAGAAGCTCATCTTGATGTACTTCGTCAGGCAGTGGAACGCGAAGAACCAGCCTTGCCCCTCGACACCATAGAAGGGCGTATTCCACCTCACGGCTTTGCGCACGTCAGGCACGGTGCACACAACCAGCGCATCGAGGCGGCGCCCGACGCCGTTCTTCCAGCCAGGCATGGCGGCGACATATGCCTGCACCGGCGCGTCGCCATCGCCTTTGGCGATCTGAGGGTTGCCGCCTGACAGCAGCTTCGGCGCAGCAGTGACCCGCTTAGCAACAGCCTTCTTCTTGCCCTTTGCCGACTGCTTCGGAGTCTTGTCAGCCATGGTGTTCACTCGCCCGTTCGAAAGCGCATCGCCCTTCGAGGAACTGCTGCGCTCGATTGCACAGTCGCCACTCACTCCTGAGCATCCTCTACCTGCCTTGAGAACTCCACCGGATCGGTCAACGCGCGACGAACAGCGGCAGCCCGTTCGTCGTCGCCACCCACCAGAATCGCGAGGCTCGACCGACAAGAATCTCTCACGGGCTCATTCGGAAAGGCGCTGCGCAGGAAGAACCAGATTGCGTCGTCGAGCGGCTCATCATCGTGCCAGCTCGTAAAGACATGAAACGCATCCGGCGACTCCTGGGTGCCATCGCCGACGATGGTCTCATCGAAGATGTCGTGGACGCGCTCGCAGCCAGTTCCCCACGCGCATACATACACACAACCGCTTTCGAGCAGGTGCTCAGCTACGCGCGAAATTTGCTCGACGCTCTCCGTCGCTGCGTCCCAAACCAATAGACAAACGAAGTGCCCGATAGACCCAGCGAGAGGCACAAGCTCGTCGGCGTTGGCAACACGCAAGCAGAACAGGTCACGTCCCGTGCCTTCGTCGCGCGCAAGCTTCTCAGGAAGTACGGTCATCAGAACACCCTACCAGAGTCCAAGGTCGGTCAACTGCGCGACGTCTTGATCTGATGCGCGACACTCGAAGCGCGAGTCCGAACAGCTTGCGCGGACGGACGCATAGCCACTCGCTAGTGAACGTCGATCTTCCTCAGCGTCTCAAGCACTTCCGCAACACTGTGCCCCGGCCCCTGCACCAAGATTTTCTGGGCGACATGACTCACCCGGACACCTTCCGGCAGATCCGCTTGAAGCCGAGCCTCGGCATCTGCTGCGGCAATGTATTGCAGCGGCACAACCGTAAGGACCCCGACGCCTGAGTATTCGTCACTACTAGTCAGTGTTGTCGCATCGACGTAGGGCACCGCCTTTCCGTCAGCATACAGATCCTTCGGCGGGAGCTGGCTACAACCAGCCAACAGGATGCCAAAGGTCAACAAGAGGGCTGGCACGTGCTTCGTCATGATCGTTGGGACGGCCTTGTGTCGTGGCCATTCCAATTTTTGCACCTTCACATGCTCTTGCAATGCATGCACGACGTGGAAAGAAGAAAACCTCGACCGGATCGATCGACATGGCCAGGCCCGAGCCCAGCCCCGCGATCACTTCGCAGGCAATGCTGTCAACGCGCTAAGCCCGCTGGCCCACCAACAGATGTATGCAAGAAACACTGCTTCGATCAACGCAAGACTGCCCGCAAGAACTGCCACTGCCTTGTCACGCTCGATTCGCATCGTGCGCAATGCATAGACAAGCACCAGCGGCGTGGCGATCGACATGATGCTATGCCCGCTTAGCCACAGAGACTGATCCGAAGACAGTTGCATGATCAGATACCCCAAGGGCGGAACGGCCGTCACAGCCAAAGCGACTCGTGCGCGACACGGCGCAAGCGCAGCGACCACCAACCCGCAGAGTGTCGCCGCCTGGTCCCAAAGCAGTGCCGCATGGTACTGAACTTCTGCCGACTCTGCTCCGCACATTACACAGCTCTCCATTCTACCCAAGATGATGGATGATCCGGTTTCGACGCGAAGCATCGCCGTTGCATCATCTATTGGAACGAAAGACATAGCCCATCGACTCACCTCTTGCTTACCGATTGCCCCGGCCGCGTCGCTGCCAGATCACAACCAGGAGACGCACTCCTACGAGCGTCACAAAGACGAACCCAGCGAGAGGCCACGGCGCGACGGTGACAACAGAGTAGGGAGCATAGAAGACGTAGCCAGAAGCCGTCGGCCAATCGAAACCGAAGTGGCCCCAAGTCAACACGAGCGCGAGGACTGCCAGCACCACTGCCCACAGCAATTCTCGCATCAGTTTGGATCTGTTCATGCAGCCACCTGCCGCCAACGCATTGGCACGATCAGCCATCGTACTGAGCCATCATCTCCTCAAGCTCGCTGTCGGTGAACGTCAACAGCAGCTGCCCCGCTCGCCGAGCCCCTCGCGCCAGGGCAACGACTCCTAATGCGCCGCGCAACAGCGAAGCATCCTCTGATGCAGCCAGGTCCTTTAGGGCGAGCGGCACGAGGTCACGCCAAGCCTGCTCGTAGTCATCCACAAGCCAGGAAGGAAGGTCCGCATTGAGACCAACGCCACGGACGAGTTCCACGGATCCGACGAAGGAGTAGGTCTGCCAATCCGGTTCGCCTCGATCTGCGTGTATCTGCACCAGGTGGGGAACCACCACCAGCGATGCAGTGCCAATGTCGTCCTGATGGTAGAGCTCCATCCATAGCTCGTCCCAGGCTTGCTTGGTCTTGCCCGCGCTCAAGTCTGCCAACGCTGGCCGGGGGTCGTACCGATGCTTGTAGCCACCAGTCAACTGCGCCCATCGCTCATCGGAGAATTCCAACATGATCCGGCTCCTGACGTTTTGCTCGATCAGCGGCGATCGCGCAGCGTCATCAGTCTGCGTCGACTGCTAATTGACCCGCTCGACCAGACGATACAAGTTTCCCTTACCCGGCAGTGATGCGACTTTGAATCCGCGACGCTCAAGCACCCGGCGTAGCTTGGGATTCGGGTTGGCGCAGTTGACGGCGTTGACGATCCACTCGATCTCCGTGAATTCCCGAAGCTTGGCGTAGCGTTGGCACAAGACGGTCACCGTCGCAAGGACACCTTCGCCGCCGCCGTCAACGTGCGCCAACTGCACGACCAGCCAATCGCCATCAACACGAACTTCGCCAAGCAACTCCGCCGACCCAGCCGCAAAGACCATCGGCTTGCCGACCAGAACCAAGTCGGTGAGGGCTTCGTCATCCAGGCCAAGGATCTGCTCAGGCGTGAACCCCTCAATCGCTATTCGTGAACTCGCCATGAATGGTTCGGCCAACGTCTTCGAATGATCAGCCGCGATGCGAGACGTCTTCAGTCTGCATCACCTTGGGCGGCTCTCCATGCTGGCGCTTGCAAAGATTGCGCATCACACCGATGCCCATGAACCATCCACCGAAGAACATCATCGGGCCCATCCGGAAGGGCGTCGGCCATTCATTGGCCAAGAACCCGCCGAGGCCAAACACAATGCCCCACCACACGAGCGCGCCCCGAAAATCACGAATGCTGAGTCCATGTTTCATATCCACAGTGCCTCTGCCGACCGCCGAATAGGGGCCTCTGCCGAGCCTCTGCCGACCACCGAATAGGGGGCGAATACGATTCTGTCCTGACAAAGCCGGCACATTCCCGTCGCCCGGTTCGCAGCCTAGCCCCAGTCGCCACGTGCGCAAGTCCCGCAGCTCCCTCTGCCTCACCGGGTGATTTCGCCGGGGCCGCCACCGATGCGCAACAGGTCAAAGCCTGGCACTACCGAGAAGCGCTTTTTAAACACTTTGCGAACGTGGTCGGATACTTCGTCACGGTGACCGGGCTGGATCAATGCGATCGCGCAACCGCCGAAGCCAGCGCCAGTGAGGCGGGCGCCGAGCACGGCGTCACACGCGCGCGCGGCATCGGTGATGACATCGAGTTCTTCGCAGCTGACATCGTAGTCGGTTGCGGTCGAAACGTGGCTCGCATTGAGTTGCGCGCCGAGGGCGGCGTAGTCATGGGCGCGCAGAGCGGCTGCTCCGGCGGCAATGCGACCCATTTCGGTGACGACGTGGCGGGCGCGGCGGTAGAGCACCGGGTCCATCGTCGACTGACATGATTCGAGTTCGGCCAAAGAGAATGCCGCCAGGTTTGGCAGTTCGCGCACATTCTTGCGGAGGAACTCGCGCGCGGCGGCACATTCGGCAACACGCTGGTTGAAGCCACTGGCGGCGAGCTTGCGCGGTTTCTTGGTGTTCATCACGAGCACCTCGCACGCATCCGGGTCAAACGGAACGTGCTCCCAGCGCGGACCTTGGCAATGCATCCACAGCACGTGGCCCGGACGGCCAAGTGCCGATGCGTATTGATCCATGATGCCGCAACGCACCCCGACAAACTCATTCTCGGCGCGGTGTGCCATGCTCGCGATCTGTTCGCGGCTGAGGCCGACGTTGTGGATCTCGTTGAGCGCCATGGCAGTGACAACTTCGATCGCGGCTGATGACGACAGACCGGACGCAATCGGCAGGTTGCCGGCGAACACCGCGTCGAAGCCTTGGCTCAGTCCGTGATCCCGCTGAAAACTCCGGAAGATCCCTAGCGGGTAGCCGCCCCATGCCCAGTCGGGCTTGGCGACATCGCCGACGTCGTCGACTGAAACTTCGACCTCGAGCTGCTGGTCGATGCTGCGCAAGCCAATGCGGCCGTCGTCGCGCAGCCTGACGCCAGCGTAGATACCGCGATCGACCGCCATGGGCATGACGTCGCCACCGCTGTAATCGAGGTGCGCACCGACCAGGTTGATGCGACCCGGGGCGAAGAAGTAGCGCACGCCACTCGCATCCGAACCGTTGTCAGCAGAACCATAGTCAGCAGAACCGTTCTCGTGGTCCGCACAGAATCGGGCGTCGATGGCATCGAGCAATCGGGTGCGTTCTGGCGCGGTCACAGTCATCATCGAACTCTCATGGCGCCCCTGGCGCAAGCAACGTTGGCGAGCGCGAAGCATCGGCATCGCCAGCGACGCGGTTAAGTTGATGCCTGTGACATCCCCCACTCTGTCTCAGAATGCAGCACCGGTCACTTGCCCGAACTGCGAATCATCGGTCGCAGAGGGAAGGTTCTGCTCCGAATGCGGGCAGCGACAGATCTTGATGCCGCTGCGGTTTCGCGAAATTGTGGCGGCTACGTGGAGCAGCCTGTCCTCGCTCGACGGCCCCGTGCTGGGCACCATACGCGGGCTCCTGACCGGGCCAGGCCACGTTGCCAGGGCGTGGATCGACGGCAGACGCACCCGCTACTTGCACCCAGTCAAGTTCTTGTTCGTCGTCAGCCTGATCATCGCGCTCAGCTACGAACCGCTGCTGGCAGCACGGCGGGCGATGCAGGTTACGGGAGCCGCGATCTACACCGTCGGCCTCGAAGCGTATTCGCCGATGTTCAGCCTATTCGGCCTGGTTCTGCCGGTGGTGCTTGCCCTGGGGATCACCGCGATTGGCCGCCCTTTCCGACTGAGACTGCCTTGGCTTGATTGGTATGTGCTGGGTGCCTATGCCACCGGCATGGGCGCGCTGCTGCAATCGACGTTCAAACTGGTCGCATTGCCGCTACCCCCCAGCTGGGGCGGCTGGCTGGCAACGGCCGAGTTTGCCTTGCCACTCGCGCTGCTGGTCTGGGGTTCTTACCACATGGTGGCGCCCAACCGCCGCTGGCAAGCCGTTTTGGTCACGTTGCTAACCCCAACGCTAGCTTGGCTTGTGATCGTGGCAATCGAGACGTAGTCCACAGACGGGACCTGAACGCTCAAGCCTACGAGGTATGCTGTCGAGCGCACTCCTAGGTGTGACGTCATTACGCTCGCCTGCTATTGCCGATTGATGCTCATGCTGACCCGCAACCTTTCCATCGCCTGCCTCGCCCTCGGCCTCTCGCTGTCGGCATCCGCCCAAGAAACGGCTGCCCCCAAGAACCCGGTCCCGGCCAAGGCTGCAGCTCCAGACAAGAGCATGCAGCTGGCGACGGACCAGGGACCGCACTTCGTCGTGCGGCGCTACCCGCAGGACAAGGACAAGGCGATCGCGGTTGTCGGCCAAAAGACGCTGACGCTCGGCGACCTCATCAACCATATCGATGCGCGGCATTACCCGGGCTTCAAGAAGTTGATGACGACCGAACCGTCGTTCCAGCGCTACCTGCAATCGGATTTGATCGCACCTTGGGTTCGCCAGTTCGCCGACATGGAAGCGCTGCGGCAGGGCCTCGACGGCGTCACGATCGACCCCGTCGATCTCGAGAAGTCCCAAGCGGCTTCGCTGAAGGCGAGCTTCGAAAGCTACCTTGGCCGGGTGATTGAGGACCGGCGCCTGCGAGGCCGACCGGAGCCGTCGCAAGCGCGCGTCAACAGCATGCTCGCCGAGTTCCAACTCCGGCGCGGCATGAGTGCCGAGCTGCAAGGCATGCTCGACTTGATCGAGCCTCAAGACTACACGCGCAAACAACTGCGCGACTTCTTCAACGCCAACCCGCGCTTCATGGGTGGCCAGGTCACGATCCAACACCTGCTGATTCAGCATCGCGATGGCGGCACCGGCATCCTGCTCAAGGACGACGGCATTGCGCGCGCCAACGCACGCATTGCAGAGGTCAAGGCGCGCCTGCGCCCCGATGGCTCAAACTTCGGAGACCTGGTGCGCCAGTTCTCCGACGACACGCGCACGGCCAAGAACGATGGCGAACTGCCGGGCGTGCACCGATTCGATGACCGCTTGCCGGCGACGCTATGTCGCGCCGCGTGGTCGCTGCAGGATGGCCAGTGCATGCCCGACGTCATCGAGACGCAATACGGCTACCACTTCATCCGCCGACTGTCGTTCAACCAGCCGATCTTCATCCTGTTTACTGACGACGCAATCCCATCGATCCGCATCGTCATGCGACGCGCGATGCAAGAACGACTGCTGCTCGGCGCGCGTGAGAAGGCAGGACTGCGGCTGTTGCTGTAGGCCGTTGGCTTCGGGCTCCTTGCACATGGGATCCGGCCTTCTGGGGTTTGGGATCCTGGGGTTTGGGATCCTGGGGCTTGGCCTTCTGGGGTTTGGGCGTCTGGAGTTGGCACGTCGATCGAGGTTCGGCGCCGATGGGCGTTCGCCTGCTACTGGCTAGCGGCCCTCTGCCACGTCCACCACAGCAAGGCCCAGAACGGATTGATCACAGTCCAGGCGATCGCATAACGGCGGAACGGCTGCTTGCTGGTCTTGTGCCGAAACCACGACATGGCCAGCCATGCGCCAAGCCACCCGGTCGCAAACATCATCCACAGCAAGGTTCGCTCGGGAACCCGGCGCCCCGGCCGCTTGCTGCGCATCTTGTCCCAACCAAAGACGGCGAGGGTCAGGACATTCCATATCAGGACGAGGCTCCATAACAGTTCCGGCATGGGCGGCATCTTAGCCAGCGGATAGGCTCGCTGTCCGCATGGCAGTGACTCCAAACGATATCGAGCAGGCACACGAAGCGATTCGTGACCACGTTCTGCGCACCCCGACCATTTCGGCGCCGCGATTAGGCGAACCGATCAACGTGCGGTTGTGGCTCAAACTCGAGAATCTGCAATACACCGGTTCGTTCAAGGATCGAGGTAGCTGCCACAAGCTGCAGATGATCGCCGCGGCGAATCCGGCGCCCACTGGGGTCATCGCCGCATCGGCTGGCAACCATGCCCAAGGAGTTGCCTACCACGCCGGCCGCCTGGGCTTGCCAGCGACGATTGTCATGCCGATGACGACGCCGTTCGCCAAGGTCGAACGCACCGAAGGCCACGGCGCCAACGTCTTGCTTTGGGGCGAGTCTGTGGCGGAGTGCGCCGAGCATGCAAAGCAATTGGCGGACGAGCAAGGCCTGGTGTTTGTGCACCCCTACAACGACGAGCACATCGTCGCCGGCCAAGGCACGACGGCCCGAGAGATGCTCGAAGACGCGCCGCACCTCGACACGTTGGTCATCCCGATCGGCGGCGGCGGCCTGTGCGCCGGCATGGCGCTGTGGGCCAAACACGTCAACCCGAGCATTCGCATTCTCGGCGTGCAAACCGAGGGCTGCCCATCGATGCGTGCGGCGCTGCGCGGCGAGCCAACTCCGAAGTTCAACACCCACACGTTGGCCGATGGCATCGCGGTCAAGGCGCCGGGCCCGATCCCGATGGAGATCCTCAAGGAACACCTCGAAGACGTGCTGCTGGTCCGTGAGTCCGACATCGAAAACGCTGTGCAGATGCTCGCCGCACAACAAAAGATCGTCGCCGAAGGCGCCGGCGCCGCTGGCTTTGCGGCCGTGCTACGCCATCCCGAGATGTTCGAGAACCGCGACGTCGGCCTCGTGATCTGTGGTGGCAACATCGACCGCCGCATGCTCTCGACGGTGCTCCTGCGCGGCCTCAAGCGCGACGGCAAGATCGCCAAACTGCACATTCACATCCACGACGTCCCGGGCGTTCTCTCACGAGTCACCCAAATGATTGGCGCCGCCGGCGCCGACGTCATCGACATCGAACACCAGCGCCTGTTCAACAATCTGGCCCCACGCGAAGCCGAACTGCACGTCGTCATGGAGACGAAAGGTGCGCAACACGTCGAACACATCCTGGCACAACTACGAGAAGCAGGGTTCCCGGCGGAGACGGTTTGACGGCCGGCACAGCTCAGTCTTCGAGCAGGGCCAGGCGAACGGTTTGCAGGCCGATCGGGGTAGTCGCGCAGAGGTCCATCAACGATTGGATGTGGCGCCACTCGGTTCGCTTGGCGGCTCGGATCAGAACGGGGGCGAAGATGTATTGCTCGGCTGTGGTCGGGTCGGGGTGCGCGATGATGTGGCCCTGGGCGATGGCCACGGTTCGCAGTTCTTGGAGGGCGCGGCTTAGCACGTCGAAGTCTTCGCTTGATGGGTCGTAGATTACCCGGTCGCCATACCAGTGCCGGCCGTCGCGGTGGATGTGCAGCTCTAGCCAGATGCCATCGTGGCTGCGGGCGGGGCGAGCGACGTAGATTGGTAGCTGGCGGGGATTGGCCAGTGACGAACCGCAGGCAGCTAGCCACATGATGCCGAGGAGCGAGACTCGCCGCTTCCTTTCGACAGCGGCTTGTCTCTGAGCCGCGTGGCGGCAACCTGTTGTGGTGAGCGACGGCAATGACACCTGGAGCGAAGAGACTGCACGCTACCAGAACGCGCTGCCCCGAGAACAACGCAAGCGCGATGGCGTGTGGTGGACGCCGCTCGAACTGGCGCTGCCGACGGCGCGACGCACGCTGGCCCCGTTGCTCGATGGGGGCGGCAGGGCGCTGCGCATCTGCGATCCAGCGGTGGGTGGCGGGTCGTTCTTGCTGGCGGCGGCGACGGCGGCACAGGAAGGCGAGACGCGGACTACGTCGTTTCATGGCGTCGATCTGGATGAGCAGGCGACGCGGCTCGCGCGCAACGCGTTGCTCGCTGCCGGCGAACGCGACGTGTCGATGCGGGTCGGCGATGGGCTGACGGATCTCCAACCGGAATCGTTCGATTGTGTGCTGACCAACCCGCCTTGGGAAACCTTGCAAGACAGCGACAACGCGAAGGCGCGCGTCGCCGAACTGCGGCCGCACTTTCATCATCAAGGCAAAGGCAAGCTCTACACCTACCGACTGTTCGTCGAGCGCGCGGTGCAGCTGCTGCGACCTGGTGGCCGACTCGGATTGATCGTGCCGGCAAGCCTGTGGTTTGACCGCGATGCCGAACCGCTGCGCCGCCTGCTGCTGGATCAATGCGAGTGGCAGTGGCTGTTCGGCTTCGAGAATCGCGAACGCATCTTCGCGATCGACAGCCGCTATCGGTTTGGCGCGATCGTTGCGACCAAGGGCGGCAGGACCACGCAGGTCCAGGTTGCATTCGGGCGCAACCGCATCGACGAGTGGGCAACGACGCATCCCGAGCACGTCGTGTATCGCCGCGAAGAGCTACTACGGCTCAGTCCGCACGCGCGCACGTTCGTCGAGGTCGATACGCGACGTGACCTGGACATCCTGACTCGCATGCATGCACGCGGCCGGCCACTGCTTGGCGAGCAGGGCGCGTTTACGTGGCGACAGGGTGACTTCAACATGACCTCCCATCGCGACCGGTTCGTCGTTCGCGAAGACGCCGAGCGCGACGGCTACCGTCAGGATGGGCGTGGGGTTTGGCACCGGACCGGCCAGCCGGACCTGCTGGCGCTGCGACAGGGCGCGATGGTCTACGACCTGCAGGCCAACTCGGGTGCGCACGATCGCGGCGCCGGCCACAAGACGCGATGGCGCACGCCGAACACCACGGACGAACTGCGACCGCTGTACCTTGTCGACGCAGCATCGTGGCGGGATGGGGCGAGCAAGCGCGGCGCGGCACGCATCGGGTTGCGCGCGCTGTCCAATGCCACCAACGAACGCACGGCGATCGCGTGCCTGCTTCCTGACGTGCCGTGCGGCAATTCGCTCGGCGTGCTGACCCCGCGCGATCCGTCGGTGCTACCGCTGAGGCAACTGGCGGCCGGCACCGCCATGCTGGCTTCGCTGCCGTTTGACTGGGCGTTGCGGATGCGACTCGCCGGCACCAACCTGAATCGTTTCGTATTGACCGACTGCATGCTGCCCAACGTCGACGACGCGGTGACCACGCGACTGGCTCAGCTGGCCCTGCAGATGTGCGCGACGACTGCCTGGACCGACGAACTGTGGCAGCTCGCCCAACGCGAAGGCTGGAACGAACAGCGCGAGCCTGCGGTCGAGGCTGAGCAGCGGCGCGCACTCGCGACTGAAATCGACGTCGCGGTCGGCGCAGCGTTTGGCCTGACCCACGAAGACATCGCTTGGATGACGCGCGGCGAGCCGTTCATCAAAGGCTTCTGGCGGATCGAACGCTCCCTGCCCGAAGCGCAGCGGCGGCCCAACCGATGGCTGGCCGCTTCGCTGGCGACCACTACAGATACGTAAACGTCCCGACGTCCTGGCAGCCGTTGGCGTTGGTCACGATCACCGCCGCAGGCCCCACGACACCGGGCGGTGTCGATCCGACGATCGCCGTCGGCGTTTGCGTGACGACGATCATCGGAGCACCTCCGATCGTGACGGTGGCTCCCAGCATGTTCGACCCGAGCACGAAGAACGTACTGCCGCCGGTTGCCGGCCCCATGCTGATCGGGAAACTGCTGATGACCGGCGTCGAGTTGATGCCCGCCGAGACCAACGCGCCGCCGGGGTTGGCAATCTCGAACTGCGAATCGCAGGCGACGCCCGGCGGCATCGCAAACTGGATCTGCGTCGAGGACTGCACCGTCAACGGCACGAACGTCGCACCGACGCGGCCAACCATACCGGAGAAGAAGTTGCTGCCGGCAACGGTCACCGTCTGTAGCGGAGTCGGCGAGGGTGGCGTGATCGAAGTGATCACCGGCACCGGCAACGGGCGAAGGCGCAAGTAGACGGCGTTGGTCGCGGCAAGCTTCGCCTGCGGGTTCACCATCATCACACCTTGCAGCGACGCATCGAACAGGAGCGGCAAGCCGGGAATCGTCAAACTCCACGGCACTGGACTAGCGGAGATCAGGCCGCCCAGGCCAAACGAGTTGGCGAGCAACACATTCGGCGCTCCGGGAGCCAGTAGCGATGGCGTGAAGCACATCGAACCACCGACCGCACCGATCGGCAGAGCACTGCCAGGCAACGGTTGGCCGTTGTTGATCCACAAGGCGAACATGCCCACCGGGAACGTCGTCGGCACGCCAACCGGCGGATCGAGTGTCAGTGTGAACGGCTGCGAGTAGCCCACCTCGACCACGCGGTCCATGCCCTCTGTGCCATTGACCTTCAGCGCCGGCAGTGCACCACCTTGGCCATCGGGAATGGCACCGGTGCCGCACGCGCCAAACAAATCAGTGACCGACACCATCGGGCGCGGCCACAAGGCGACACGACCAAACGCATCGGTCGCAGCGATGTCGAGCACAGCAACCCCGGACTCGAGGTTGCCCTGCATCGTGAAGGTGTAGGTGCCGTTGGCTTGCGCCACCGCCGGACTGAACGTGACGTTGGGCACAGTCGAGTTCGGCGCGAGGCCGACCGTCAATGGCAACGCATTGCCGACCGGCGTGCCTTGGGCGTCGCGCAGTTCGACGGTCGCGGTCACCATGTCGACGCCGTTCGCGCGCATCGTGTTTGCGCTCAGCGTCACCACCGATTCGTAGTGGTCAGGACGACCGATTTGATTGGCCTTCCAGGCATTGAACATCGTCTGCAGCTGCAACACCGGATCCTGCGCGGCGGCGGACTGGTTCGCAACGTTGAGGTCGAGCCAGTAGTCACCGGCTCCACACCCGAGGCCACCGCTGCACGGCGCATCGGCGTCACTCGGACGGCTGACGATCATCAAGCCAATGTGCGAGGACTTCGTGAAGTTCGCCGGCGGCGAACCACAAGCAGTCGGGCTGCCGGTCGCGCACGAGCAACGACCGTCACCACCCATCAAACGTGCGGCTTCCATCGCCGCCATCAACTTGTCTGGCAGGCCGCCGGGCGTTGTCAGCACCGCTTGCTCCGCTGCGTTGACGACGGGTTGGCCAGTCAGCACGTTGCCTTGGATCGCGTAGCGGAAGTTGCCGACCTGGCCAACAACGCCACCTGCCCATGCACCTGCACCCGTACCGGTAAACGTCTCTTCGCCGCCCGTCAAACTGACGATGCCGTATTGACGCGTTTGGTGACCTGGATCGGTTGCCGCAAGACTCGCCAGGATCTGCGACGCCGACTCGCCAGTCAGGAAACCGTCGCGAATCAACTGACGCAACGACAACGGTCCGACGAACGACTGCGCAGCGGCTGCTCCGTGACCCGGCACGATCACGACGGTGTTCGGTCGCAGGTCAAAGCCGGTAAGGCAAGTCGCGATGCCGACCGCGACTTCGCCAGTGAGAAGATTGACGATCACGATCGACCAAGTGGCGGAAGCTGGTGCGGCGAACAACAGCAGCCCGACGAAAAACGTCAACACGGCGCGGATAGAAGGCATGGCCAACCATTGTGGACAGTGCTTCACGCACGTCCACCCCTTCTCCGCACGAACCGCGGGCTACTTCTTCTTGTTCTCGCGCTCGCGCGCCGCCAATTCCGCTTCGACGTCGATGTCCCACTCGACCTTCTCACCGTCGCGAATCGTGCGCGTGATGCGAACTTCCGGTTGGCCGTCCTCACGCAGCACCGCGGTGTAAGTATCCGGTGGCACGCTGCCAAACTCATACCAGCCCGAGTCTTCGACGTTGTCGCGACTACTCATCAAACGCTTCATGACCTGGAAGGTCGAGACGCGGCTGACGATCGATTTGCCGCGGCCGTCGAGCAGCGAGATGTTACCGAACGGGATCTGCTCCTTGCTGACGTTGGTCGCGCGCAAACGCAACGTGGCACCGGTCACGACATGCAACGTCACTTCAGTTGGCAGGTCTTCTTGCACCGCGACGTCGTCGAGCTTGCCAGCCTTCAGCGCTTCGCTTTCGACACGCAACGAGTAGTTGCCCGGCGTCAAGCCAGGGATTTCGAAGCGGCCGTCTTCGCCGGTCCGAACCGGTTGTTGCGAACCGAGCAAGTCGAGCAACGGGTTGCCCTTCTTGCGGCGCTGGCTCTTCTCTTCGGCCGCGAATGCAATCTCCGCATTCGCCACCGGCATATTGGAACCATCGAGCACGATGCCGGTGATCTTGCCGGCGAGCGGCACCTGAATCACGACGTCGCTCATCGCGCTGACACCATCGATGATCACGTCTTCGAGGCTCGCTTCGCCATACTGGGGTTGATCCGGATCGCGGCGATTGCCACGGCCACGCCCGCCCATGCGACTGCCAGCCGTCAAGCGATACGTGCCCGCCGCAACGGACTTCATCGTGAACTCACCTTCGTCGTTGGTGCGCGCCTGGCTGAGGCCGTTCGCGGCGATCATGCCAATCAAGCCATCAGATCCGGACAAGCCGCTGTCGTCGCTACCGAGCGTGACGCGCACGCCCTTGACCGGGTTGCCACGCGTATCGATGACCTTGCCGGTGATCGTGCTCGTCGGCAAGGTGATGTCGAACGCATACTCAGAGACGTCCTCGGGCACCTCGACTTCGAACGTCGTCTGCACCGGCTGACCTTGGAAGCGGGTCACCTGCATCACGTAGTCACCCGGTTTGATGCCGACCAACTCGTAGCGACCTTCCATGTTGGCCGCGTTGGCGCGAACCCCCATGCCAAGCAGGCCCTGGCGATCGCTGCCCATCACCGTGATCAAGGCCCGCGGCACCGGCACGCCGTTCTCGCGAACGGTGCCAAAGATGCGCACGCCATCCTCGCCTTCATCGTGCACGTCGAGTCGCGCAACCTTGCCGCGACGAACGGTCACCGTCTTGAGCCGCATATTGCTCATCAGCTCAAGGCCGATGTTGTCGGCACGTTCATCCATGCGCGACTTGAACACGACGTATTGGCCGGGCGGCAGACCTTCGATCTTGTAGTAGCCGTTCTTGTCGGTTGTGCCGCTGCGCATCGAGCCCGCTTGCAAGCTCAGCGCAACCATGAACGCGTCCGTCAACGGTCGCATCGCCAAGCCCGTTACCGCACCTTCGATGGCACCACCGGCGTCGATTGCAATTTCGACCATCGGCGTCGCTACTCCTGCCACGACGATGACGTTCTTGGTCGACGACTTCGCCATGTCTGGGTGGCGCGCCGTGAAGCGATATTCGCCCGGCTCGAGCGCGGCCACCGTGAACTCGCCCGAACTGTTGCTCATGGCGCTGCGACGACTGGTCGACATCGCCAGGAAGTCGAAGTCCTCCGGATCGATCGAGAAGTTCAGCGACATGCGGCGGCTGCCGCCGTCGTCGTCCTTCTTCCGGTAGGCGGTGACCTGTGCATCGCTGACCGGAACGCCAGCTTCGTCGACGACTCGGCCAGAGACCGGTTCGCCACCAACCATCTCGAACACGAGTTCTTCGCTGCGTTCTGCCGGCCCGAGGTCGAACGTCTGGTTTTCGGGCTCGAGGTAGCCTTCGGCGCGAACTCGAATACGCACCCGACCCGGCGGGATCCCGGTCAATTCGAACGTGCCGTCGGTCGATTGGATCTCGCGCCAACTGCCGTCCATGCCACGGCCACCCATGGTTTGGCCTTCGGGTAGCTGACGAGTGCGCTTGCCGCGGCGGCGAGCCCACGGCGGGCCACCCCCCTCGTTGCGACCGCGCCCGCGACCCCAGCGGCGTTGCTCGCCCCCCGAACTCGCATCGACGGCGATCACGTTGCCGTCCTTGTCCTTAGGGATCTCACTCGTGCGCGCTTCGACGCGGAAGCGCTTGACGGCCTCTTCGCCCGCCATCACCTTGCCGCGAATCGTCACGCCGCGCTGCACCTTGACGACGATGTCCTTGTCGTCAAGCGTGTAGCCAGACGCGATCGCCGTGGTGTAGCCGGGCTTGCTCGCCTGGATCACGATCTGGTCGCCGGTCATGCCCTTGACCACGAATTGGCCCGAGGCATCCGTCGTCGTCTCGACCCGGCGAACCTTCAGCATCATCTTCATGAACTGCGGATCGTTCGGACGCTCGAATGGCCGCATCTCGACGACAGCACCGGCGACGGGTTGGTCCTGGTCGTCGACGACCATGCCGGCGACCGCAGTGCCTTCGCCGAGTTCGAGCAGCAGGTCGTCGTAAACTCCGCCATCGACGACGGCGAGTTCGACAATGTTGCTCGGCGCCACATCCGTTGCCGCCGCCACCACGGCGACGCGCCCGGCACCGACGTGTTCTAGTTCGAAGTAGCCGTCCTCATTGCTGACAATCGGTTCCGCGCGGCCATCGGCCGAGAACAACACGCGGCTGATGTCGAGGTAGATCATCGCGATGCTGGCACCCGGCATCGGCTCGCCAGCCGGATCGAGAACCCGACCACGGATCCGCGCCCCAAGATGACCTTGAATCGTCAGCGTCGTGACTTGACCAGCGTGGATGCCGACACCGTGCACTTCTTCGAGTGCAATCGAGGGCGCCGTCGCCGACACCGTGTAGCCAGCGCCATCGGGCACGCCGGGAATGTCGAAGCGACCATTCTCATCGGCGACCGTGTCGAGCCAGCGGTACTGACGATCGGTCAACTGACCGAGGAATGCGTTGAGGCCGGGTCGCACACTGACGTTGGCTCCAGGTGCCGGCGAGCCGTCAGAACCGAGCACGATGCCACGCAAACGACCACCAGGCGAAGCGCGCAGTTCGATGCCTTCCTTGATCTGGCCCTCGGCGAGGCGCGGCGAAGCCGGCGTGCGCACAAACCAACCATCGCTGACTCCGTCGAGGAACAAACGACCTGGCGGCAAGCCGGTCAGTTCGAACGTGCCATCCGGGTTACTCACCGTGCGGCCGAGTTCGCGGCGCGGCGCGCGGGTGTCGACAAACATGCCTTGTTGGAACAAGCCGCGGAAGCGATCGACCAGCGGCGCCAACGACGGCTGATCCTTGATCGCGACGACTTCGACTCCACCGAGCGGCTGGCCGGTTTTTGCATCGACGACGATGCCGCGCACGCCCGTGAGCGAGCGACCACTTTCGACGTCGTCGCGAATCGGACCGGCGTTCGCGCCATCGGCACCGGCAGAGGCCGCGACCAGATCCCCCTTGGCAGCATCCGCGTTGGGGTTCTGCGTGGTGTCGGTCGGACCGGTGGGAAGCGTGACATCGTCGGCTCCGCCAAATCCGAAGATGGCGAAGAGCACGACGGCGAGGACGAGCACGGCAAGGCCTGCCGTGACTGCTGCTCGGTTTTGCATGGTGGAAGGGGGTTCCCGCCAGGGCAAGCGGGGAGGTGGCACGAGTAGCCGGGCAGGGCCGAACCCTGTCAGGCGTTTTGCACCGCCAACGTATCGCGCTTACCGATCTTCCGGCGTAATTGGTAGTTCGATCGCGAACTGGGTCTCACCTGGCTTCGTCGCAACCAAGCGAATCGAGCCACCGTGGGCCTCGATCAGGCGCCGACAGATGGCGAGGCCCAATCCTGTGCCGGACGATTTGGTCGTGAAGTACGGGTCGAACAGCTTGTCGCGCACATCTGAGGGCACCCCGGGTCCATCGTCGGTAATGGTCACCTCGACGCAGTCGCCTACGACTCGCGATGCCATGCGCACGTGAACTGGACCCGTGGTCGCTTCGATTGCGTTCTGCACCAAGTTGACGAACACGCGCGCCATCGAGCCTTGGTCCAACGCAATCCGCGCGTCGCCGGCATCGCCAGCGAACGAGAGCGTCAACGAGCGGTCTTCAAACAAGCGCGCGGTTTGATCCCGCAACTCATCCAACCAGCCATCCGCGAGCACGACGCTCTGCTGCGCCGGAGCAATGCCGGCGAACGAACGGAAGTCGCTCGCGATGCGATCGAGTGCCGCGGTCTGCTCCAACACTGTGCGTGCCAGACGATCGGCAACCTGCTCGGCGCGTGGATCGTTGTCGCCGCGCGCACGCTGCAGCAACTGCGCCGTCATCCGCATCGGCTGCAGCGGGTTCTTGACCTCGTGCGCCACCTGCCGCGCCATCTCCGCCCAGGCCTGGTCGCGCTCGGCGTGCGCCAATCGCTCGCGGCCAGCGGCGAGGTCGTGCGACATTTGGTTGAACGCGGATGCCAGTTCGCCCAACTCAGGTCCACCACCAGCAAGAACCTTGACGTCCAGATCGCCCAGGGCCACCCGACGCGCCGCACTGACCAACGCCTTGACCGGCGCCGTGATTGCGCGCGACGCCATCAACGACCACACCACCAACACGACAATCAGAACCAGGATGGCCAGCAACAACACGCGCTCAAACGCGTTGCTGGCCGCAAACAACTCCGCCTCTGGCACGGCCACACCGATCACGAAGGCGCGTTCTTGGTCGCCTCCGCCCGGCGCATACCCAATGCGCCACATGCAGCCGTCGCGGCCGAGCGACGCGCACCGGCCTTGGTCGCGAGCTGCAGCGAGGCGAACAGCCAACTCCGGCGGATCGAGTTCGAGGCCGTAGAAACTGCGATCGGTATGCGCCTGGACCGACCCGTTGCGACCGACCAAGAACACCTCGGCAGAAGGCAACCGCGCTTCCGTAACGAGCACCTCCTTGGCCGCATCGATTACGCTCTGCACTTCGGACCATCGCAACAACGCGAACAGCACGCCGGACTTGCCATCACTCGTCGGCACATCCATCGCAATCCCGAGGTGGTAGCTGCTCGGATCCATCGAACGGAAGTCGACCCCGCGGTGCAAATACCCCGAGCGGTGCCATGGCACGAAGTGCATGCCGCGATCCGCTTGGGCACTGACAAACCAAGACGCGTCGGCGACGTTGTCCGGGATCAGGGTCGCGCGGGTTTCGTGTTTGCTCGGGTCGAGGCGATGACCGTCTTGCCAGAAGACCACCTCGCCATCAGCATCCGCCAGGATCACCAAGTCCAAGAAGTTACTAAGGAGGTCCGGCACCAACTGCACCCGTGCCTCAAACGCCGTCAGGTCGTCGGGCTCGTCGAGCGCTTCACGCGACATCTCGCGAATCATCGCGCACGCCTGGTCGGTGCGTTCCAGCCGCGTCTCGATCTTCTGCGCGTAGTCAGCTGCCAACTGCGGCAAGAACACGCGCACGACCTGCTCGTCGATCTGCTCCCGCATGCCGCGCAGCGAGAACCACCCGTACAGCAGCAGCGGCAACACAGCCGACACCACGAGGGTGATCAGAAACCGGCTGGCCAGCGAGAGAGCGTGCACCAACCGATTATGCCGCCATGGACGGAGCCTGCTAGAGGTGTGGCCGGAAAGCAGTTGCATCGCGTGTGGATGGAATCGCCGTGCGTGGGGGTGCGCGAGAACGCAGGCGAATTGGTAGATTCGGCGAGGCTCTCGTGGGCCGCC